>NZ_JALHQI010000026.1 GCF_022842045.1 Arenimonas sp.
CGGACGTCGCGGATGTCGACGGTGAAGCCGCCCTTGACCTTGCCGCTGATGCGGCCGGTGACGATCTCGCCGGCTTCCATGGAAGCTTCGAGTTCGTCCCAGACCATGGCGCGCTTGGCCTTCTCGCGCGACAGCACGGTCTCGCCGAAGCCGTTCTCGAGGTACTCCAGCGCCACCTTGACGGTGTCGCCCACGGCGACTTCGAGCTCGCCGGCTTCGTTACGGAACTGCTCGATCGGGATGATGCCTTCCGACTTGAGGCCGGCGTTGATCACGACGACGTCGGAACGGACCTCGACCACCATACCGGAGACGATGGCACCGGGCTTGAGCTTGCTCAGGGCGCCCTGGCTCTGCTCGAACAGTTCAGCGAAAGATTCAGTCATTGTTGGATACTCGGTTGGACATACGGGCCACGGCATCCGCCGCGTCCCACCTGTTGGCGCTTGCGCGCGTGGATAGGAAAACCGCGCCTCATGGCACGGCATTGTTGGCCTGCGTTCGGAAACCGCGCCCGCGGCGGGACGGGATGCGCCGGGATGGCGGTTACGGCTGGCGGGGCGCCCGGAGTTTTTCCGGCAGCACCGACAGCACGCGCTCGATCACCTCGGTGATGGGCGTTCCGGTGGAGTCCACGATCACCGCGTCTTCGGCGGGTTTCAGGGGCGCCACGGCACGCCCGGCATCGCGCTCGTCACGAGCGGCGATTTCGTGCAGCAGGCCGGCAAGGTTAACCGAAACCCCTTTTTCCTTCAACTGCTTATAGCGCCTTTGCGCCCTTTCCTCGGCGCTGGCGGTCAGGAACACCTTGTACGGGGCGTCCGGGAAGATCACGGTCCCCATGTCCCGGCCGTCCGCGACCAGGCCCGGGGCCTTGCGGAAACCCTTCTGAAGGTCCACCAGGGCGGCCCGGACCGGCGGGTGGGCGGCGATCGCCGAGGCGGCGGCGCCGGCGGTCTCGGTGCGCAGCTGGCGGGTGGCGTCCTTGCCGTTCACGATCACGTGGGGCTCGCCCGAGCCCTGGGTCTCGAACCGGATCTCGGTGCGGCGGGCGCACTGGGCCACGGCCTCGGGGTCGCTCAGGTCCACCACCTCCCAGGCGGCCGCCAGGCCGACCGCCCGGTACAGGGCGCCGGAGTCGAGGTAGTGCCAGCCCAGGCGCTCGGCCACGGCGCGGCTGATGGTGCCCTTGCCGGAGCCGGAGGGGCCGTCGATGGTGAGAACGGGGATTCGAGGCATGGGCCGGGATTCTAGTGGATTGCCCCGGGGACGGGGCTAAGCGTCGCGCAAGCCGAAGCCTGACGAGCGCGCCAGCGCGTCGAAACCGGGGAACGACGTGGCGACGTTGGCGCAGTCCAGTATCCGCACCTCGCCCGCGGCAAGCTGGCCGGCGATGGCCAGGCTCATCGCCACCCGGTGGTCGCCGTGGCTGTCGGCCTGGCCGCCGTGGAGGCGGCCGCCGGTGATCACGGCGCCGTCCGGGGCCTCGACGATGTCGGCGCCCAACGCGCGCAGGCCGGCCGAGGTCACGGCGATGCGGTCGGATTCCTTCACCCGCAGTTCGGCGGCGCCGCGGACGACCGTGCGACCCTCCGCCAGCGCGGCGGCCACGAACAGGGCCGGGAATTCGTCGATCATGTCCGGCACCAGGGCTTCCGGGACCTCGATGCCGCGCAGCCGGGCGTGGCGCACGCGCAGGTCGGCGACGGGCTCCCCGCCCTGCTCGCCCGGATCGTGTTCGGTGATGTCGGCACCCATCAGCCGCAGCGCGGCCAGCAGGCCGGTGCGGCGCGGGTTCATCCCGACCCGGCGCAGAAGGACGTCCGAGCCTGGCACCAGGCTGGCGGCGACCAGGAAAAACGCCGCCGAGGAAAAATCGGCCGGGACATGCACGTCGGTGGCCCGCAGACGGTGACCCCCGGACAGCACCGCCTCGCCCGGCGAGAAACGGATCGGCCAGCCGAAGGCCGCGAGCATCCGCTCGGTGTAGTCGCGGGTCGGGTGCGGCTCGCGGACCCGGGTTTCGCCACGGGCGTAGAGCCCCGCCAACAGCACCGCGGACTTCACCTGTGCGCTGGCGACAGGCAATTCAAAATCAATACCTTGAAGATCATTGCTAAAGCAAATTCGAAGCGGTGGAAGCCCGCCCGGCGCCGACTCGATGCTCGCACCCATCCGGCGCAGCGGCTCGATGACGCGGGCCATTGGCCGGCGCGACAGCGAGGCGTCGCCGACCAGGGTGCTGGCGAAGTCCTGCCCCGCCAGCAGGCCGGCCAGCAGGCGCATGCCGGTGCCGGCGTTGCCGCAGTCCAGGTCCGCCTCCGGCGCCTCCAGGCCGTGCAGGCCGACGCCGTGAACCGTGCGCCGGCTCGGGCTCGGCGCTTCGATGCGCACGCCCAGCTGGCGGAAGATGGCGGCGGTGGCACGGGTGTCCTCGCCTTCCAAAAAGCCGTGGATCTCGGACACGCCCTCGGCGATCGCAGACAGCATGATCGCGCGGTGCGAGACCGACTTGTCGCCGGGCACCTCCAGCTCACCGCGGAGGGCACGCCCTTCGCCCGCGACCCAGTCCAGCCTTGTCGCGGTCATGCCAGTACCTCGTCCAGGGCCTGCAGCAGCCGGCGGTTCTCGTCGCGAACGCCTACGGTCAGGCGCAGGCAGGTCGGCAGTCCGTAACCGGCCATCGGCCGCGGCACCACGCCGCGCGCGACCAGGCCAGCCTCGACCGGAGCCGCGTCGCGCCCGAAATCCACCAGCAGGAAATTCGTCTGGGAAGGCGCCGCCACGAACCCGCGCGCCGAAAGCGCATCGGCCAGCGCCTCGCGCTCGATGGCGTTCTGGCGCCGAACCCAGGCCAGGTGGTCCTGGTCCGCCAGTGCCGCCTCGCAGGCGGCCAGGCCCGGCAGGTTCACGTTGAAGGACTCGCGCACGCGCTCGAGCACGGCCACCAGAGCCGGATCGGCCAACAGGCAGCCCACGCGCAGACCGGCCAGGCCATAACCCTTGGAGAAGGTGCGGGTCACGACCAGGTTGGGGAAGCGGGCCAGCAGTGGAATGGCGGAGGCCAGCGCCGGATCGGTCACGTACTCGAGGTAGGCCTCGTCCACCACCACCAGCACGTTCGCCGGCAGGCTGGCCAGGAAGGCCTCCAACGCCGCGGTGACGAACCAGGTGCCGGTGGGATTGTTCGGGTTGGCGAGGTAGACCAGGGCCGTGTCCGGGGCGACCGCGGCGCGGATCGCGTCCAGGTCGTGGCCGCGCGGCATGGCGTCGTCCATGGGCCGCGCCGGCGCCGGCCGCCAGGGCGCCCCTGCCGCCTGCGCGGCCAGCGCGTACACCGCGAAGCCGTACTGCGACGACACCACGGCCCGCCCCGGCCCGGCGAACACCTGGCCCATCAGCATCAGCAGCTCGTGCGAACCGTTGCCCAGCAGGATCGACGCCGGGTCGACGCCGTGGCACGCGGCCAGGGCGCGCTTGAGGTCGCCGCCCAGCGGGTCCGGGTAACGGTGCAGCGAATGCAGCGCGTCCAGGATCGCGGCACGCGCCGCCGGGCTGGGCCCGTGGCTGTTCTCGTTCGAACCCAGTTCGACCAGCGCGCCCTCGGCGAACCGGCGCCGCAGGGCCACGAGGTCGAGCCCGGGGTCGTAGGCGCGCAGCGCGCGGATGCCGGGCTGGGCCAGCGCTACGTAGTCCAGAGCAGCCATCGTCAGCCCAGCGCCACCGGGTAGGAGCCCAGCACCTTCACGTCGGCGGCGTACTCGCCGAGTTCCGCCAGCGCACGGGCGACGCCCGGGTCCTGCACGTGGCCGCTGACGTCGATGAAGAAGGCGTACTGCCAGCGGCCCGCGTGCGAGGGGCGCGACTCGATGCGGTTCATGCTGACGCCGTGGCGGGCGAAGGGACTGAGCACGCCGTACAGCGCGCCCGGCTGGTCGCGCACGTAGACCAGCAGCGAGGTGCGGTCGTGGCCCGAGGCCGAGAACAGCTCGCGGCCCAGCACCAGGAACCGCGTGGTGTTGTCCGGCCGGTCCTCGATCGGGCCGGCGACCACCTTCAGGCCGTAGACGTGGCCGGCATTCTCGCCGGCAATCGCGGCGGCGTCATCGGCCGTGCGCGAGCGGCGAGCGGCCTCGGCGTTGCTCGACACCGCGAGTTTCTCGGCCCGGGGCAGGTGCTGGCGCAACCAGGCGCGGGCCTGGGCCAGCGACATCGGATGCGAATAGACCCGCTCGATGTCCTCGAGCCGCCCGGTGCGCGACATCAGGTACTGGTGCACGGCCAGCTCGACTTCGCCGCAGATCTTGAGCGGCGAGGTCAGGAACATGTCGAGCGTGGACTGGATGGTGCCCTGCCCCGAGTTCTCCACCGGCACCACGCCGAAATCGGCGTTGCCCGCCTCGACTTCCTGGAACACCTCTTCGATGCTGGCCAGCGGCAGGCCCTTGGCCGAATGGCCGAAGTGCTTTTGCAGCGCCTGCTGCGAGAACGTGCCCTCGGGCCCGAGGAAGCCAACCTTGAGCGGCTCCTGCTGGGCCAGGCAGGCCGACATGATTTCCCGGAACAGGCGCAGCAGCACTTCGTCGCTGAGCGGGCCCTCGTTGCGGTCGAGCACCTGGCGCAGCACCTGCGCCTCGCGCTCCGGGCGGTAATAGTCCACGGCGGCCTTCAGCGGGCCCTTGGCCTTGCCGACCTGGCGGGCCCAGCCGGCGCGTTCGGCGATCAGGGCCTGGATCTGGCGGTCGATGCCGTCGATGCGCTCGCGCACCTCCGACAGCACCGGCGTCGGTTCGACCGCTGGCTGCCTGGCCATTGCCTTGGCGACCGGCTTGCGGGTGGCCGCAGGCTTGCGCCGCGGCTCAGCCGCGGGCTTGGCCTTGCCGGCCTTCGGGGGTGCCTTGCGGGTGGCCAAGGCTCACCCGTTCCGGCGTGCGAAGTCGGCCATGAAATCGGCCAGCGCCGCCACGCCAGCCTCCGGCATGGCGTTGTAGATCGAGGCGCGCATGCCGCCCACCGCGCGGTGGCCCTTCAGGCCGAGCAGGCCGGCGGCCTCGGCTTCCTTGAGGAAGGGCTTGTCGAGCGCGGCGTCGGGCAGGAAGAAGGGCACGTTCATGGTTGAACGCGCGGCCGGCGCCACCGGGTTGCGGTAGTAGCCGCCCGAACCATCGATGGCCGCGTAAAGCGCCGCCGCCTTGCGCGCGTTGCGCTCGCCGATCGCGGCGGCACCGCCCTCGTCGCGGATCCACTTCAGCACCAGCCCCAGCACGTACCAGGCGAACGTGGGCGGGGTGTTGAACATCGAATCGTTGTTGGCCTGGTTGAGCAGCTCGAAGATCGGCGGCAGCGCACGCCCATGCTTGCCCAGCAGGTCCTTGCGGATGATGGCGATGGCCAGGCCCGACGGGCCCAGGTTCTTCTGGGCGCCGCCGTAGAGCACGCCGAAGCGGCTGACGTCGATGGGGCGCGACAGGAAATTCGAGGACACGTCGGCCACCAGCGGCACGCCGCCGACGTCCGGGATGTCGTGGAATTCGACGCCGTGGATGGTCTCGTTCGGGGTGTAGTGCACGAAGGCCGCGCCGGGCGTGAGCTGCCAGCCCTCGCGCGCCGGGATGTCGGCGTAGCCGCCGGCCTTGCTGCTGGCGGCGATGTTCACGTTCATGGAGGGCCGGGTGTTGTCCACCGCCTTCTCGCCCCAGTGGCCGGTGAGCACGAAGTCGGCGACCTGGTCCGGGCCGGCCAGGTTCAGCGCCAGCAGGGCCGAGAGCGTGGTGGCGCCGCCCTGCAGGAATAGCACGTGGTAGTGGTCGGGAATGGCCATCAGCTCGCGCAGGTCGCGCTCGGCGGCAGCGGCGCACTCGACGAAGGCGGCGCCGCGATGGCTGACCTCCATCACCGAAGCCCGCTCCCCCTGCCACTCCATCAATTCGGCCTGGACCTGGCGCAGGACGGGCTCGGGCAGCGCGGCGGGGCCGGCGCTGAAATTGAAGGCGCGTGACATCGGGAACACCTCGGGGAATGTGGTTGGCAGGCTAGCACGGCGAAACCGCGCCTCGGAAGCAGCTCAACCGAAGATGCGGGTACCCGCCAAGAGCTTTTGCTCGAACTGTTCCGGCGGCAGCGCGCGCGAGAACAGATAGCCCTGGCCGAACTGGCAACCCACCGACTCGAGCAGCGCCCGCTGGCCCTCGGTCTCGATGCCCTCGGCGGTCAGGGCCAGGCCCAGCTCGTCGGCGAAGCCGGTAATGGTGCGGACGATGGCGCGATGCCGGCGGTTGGTCTCGATGTCGCGGATGAAGACCTGGTCCATCTTCAGCGCATCAAAGGGCGAAGACGCGAAGGATTCCAGCGACGAGTAGCCGGTGCCGAAGTCGTCCACCACCAGGCCCACGCCCAGCGCCTTGAGCGACAGCAGCCGCTCCTCGGCCTGGCCGCGGCCGGCGCGGAAAGCGGTCTCGGTGACCTCGAGCCGAAGCGAGGCGGGCGGCAGCTGGTGCTCCTGGATCAGCCGGAACACCTCCTCGACGATCTCGGGCGAGACCATCTGCCGCTCATCAACGTTGACGTTCATGCTCAGCTCCCCCAGCTCGGGGTAGCGCCGGCGCCATTCGCCCAGCTGCCGGCAGGCCTCGCGCAAGGCCCAGGCGTCCATGTCCACGATCAGCCCGGTCTCCTCGGCGATGCCCAGGAACTCGGCCGGCGGCAACAGCCCGCGGGTCGGGTGGCGCCAGCGCACCAGTGCCTCGGCGCCGACCAGGCGGCCGCTGGCCAGCTCGATGATCGGCTGGTAATGGAGCCGGAACTCGGCGCGCTCGAACGCAAGCCGGAAGTCGGTCTCGAGCTGCAGCCGGGCCAGCGCCTCCTGGTGCATGCCTTCGTCGAAGATCACGAAGCCGGACTTGCCGGCGGCCTTGGCGCGGTACATCGCGGTGTCGGCGTCGCGCAGGACCTGGTCGGGCGACGCGTACTCGCTGCGGCCGATCACGATGCCCAGGCTGGCGGCCGAGAACACCTGCTGGCCGCCGATGTCGAAGGGCTGCTCGAACAGCCGCAGCACCCGCCGCGCGATGTCCACCGCACGGTCGTGGTCGCAGTCGCCGTCCGGCAGCAGGGTGAACTCGTCGCCGCCGTAGCGGGCGATCAGCACGTCCTCGAGCAGCCCATCCTCGAGCCGGCGCGCGATCTCGCACAGCAGGCGGTCGCCGGCGCCGTGGCCCAGGCTGTCGTTGACCCACTTGAAGCCGTCCAGGTCCAGGAACAGCACCGCGTAGCGCCGGCGCCGCCGGTCGCTGGCCTGGCTGACCTGCAGCATCGCTTCGGCCAGCCGCTGGTTGAACAGCATGCGATTGGGCAGCCCGGTCAGCGGGTCGTGGGTGGCGTGGAAGCGCAGGCGCTGTTCGGCCTCGCGCTGGCGGGTGATGTCCAGCACCGTGCCGGTGAGGTGCTCGACACCGTCGAGCAGGACCGGTCCGATGCTGACGCGGACGTGCACGCGCCGGCCGTCCCGGTGCAGCAGGCAGGTCTCGAAGTCCGGCGTCACCGCCAGGCCCTCGCGCCGCTGGCGGTCGCGCAGCTCGGACTGCGGCACCGATTCCGGCGCCATGATCTCGCGGTAGTTGCGCCCCTCCAGCGCCCCGTCGGGATGGCCGAGCATGGTCGACAGAGCCTGGTTGGCGTAGGTGTAGACGTCGTCGCGCATGATGAACACGCCCACCTGGCTGTGCTCGACCAGGGTGCGGTACTTGCCTTCCGAGCGCTGCAGCGCCTGCTGCATGGCGTGGTGCTCGTCGATGTCGAGCACCGAGCCGGTGAAGTGCACCGGGTTGCCGGCGTCGTCGCGGATCAGCAGCACGCTGGCGCTGACCCATTTCTGGCCGCCACCGCGGGTGCGCACCCGGGTCTCGTAGTGGCTGAACGCGCCGTCGCGCACCGCCCTCGCCACCAGGCCCTCGCGCTCGCCCGGGTCGACGTAGACCGCGCCCATGTCGGGCACTTCGGCCCTGAGCTGTTCCGGACTGTCGTAGCCGAGGATGCGGGCCATCACCGGATTCACTTCCATGATCCGGCCGTCGAGGCTGGTGCGGAACAGGCCGGCCGGGGAGCTCTCGAACAGCTCGCGGTAGCGCCGCTCGGCCTCGGCGATCGCGTGCTGGCGGCGGCGGTCCTCGGTGACGTCGCGCAGCGTCCCGGTGGACGCGATGTCGCCCTGGTACTCGACGGCGTCGGCGCGCACTTCGCACAGGATCCGCTCGCCGGTCTTGCGGCGCAGGTGGATTTCGTAGATCTGTGCGCTGCGCGAGCCGGCTTCGCGCTCGGCCCGGCGCTCCGCCTGCGCATCCCGGTCGGCCGGGTCGACCAGGGCCATGTACTCGCCGCCCTGCAGCTCGCCGGCGTCGTAGCCCAAGATCCGCTCCATCGCGCCGTTGGCGAATATGATGCGGCCGCGCTGGATCAGGAACACGCCATCGCGGCTGTTCTCCACCAGCACCTGGTAGAGCGCCTGGGATTGCCGCAGCGCCTGCTCGGCCTCGACCTGCGAGGTGATGTCCACCAGCGAGCCTTCGAAGAAGCGCACGGCGCCGGCGGCATCGCGGATGGCGCGGGCGTTCTCGCTGACCCAGATGATGCGGCCGTCGCGTCGGTGCACGCGCGCCCGCTGGCGCTCCAGCCGCCCACCGGACATCAGCTGCGCGCGAACCGCTTCGGCCTGGCCGGGGTCGGCGTACAGATGGTCGGTGTCGCGCGACAGTTCATCGAGCAGCTGCCGCGGCGAGTCGTAGCCGAGCAGGCGCGCCATCGCCGGGTTCACGTCCAGGAAGCCGCCCTCGGGCAGGCTGCGGTAGATGCCCTCGGAGGCGGCAAGGTAAAGCGAGCGGTACAGCGCATTGTCGGGCCCGGGGCCTTCGACCGGCGTTTCCTCGGGCAGCAGCGTGAGCAGGCAGAAAAGAACCGGCTCGCCACCCTCGGTGGCGAACTCGACGGACAGGTGGCCGGGCACGATGCGGCCGTCGGCGCGGGCCAGCCGCATGGGCAGCGCCGAAATACGGCGATCGGCACGCAGCAGGCTCCAGAGGCGGGCGCGGAAATCGGGCTCGGGCCAAAGGCCCACCTCGGCCGGCAGCCGGCCTGTCACCTGGTCGCGACGGTAGCCGGTGCTACGCTCGAAGGCATCGTTCACCGCCAGGAACGCGCCGTCCGCGGCCCGCATGACCGCGACCACGCTTTCCGATGAAGCGAACGCGTCGACCAGGCGCATCCTTTTCCCCGGTGGCTCCCTCTGCTCAGGAGTATAGCCACCGAAACCGGCCCGCATGGGCCCCGCTGGAGACCCGCGCGTGAAGACCCCGATCCCCGACCTGCCCGCCCACCTGATCACGCCCGAGCCCGTGTACCGGGCACGCCGCCAGCTGATGCAGCTGGGCCTGGCCAGCCCGCTGCTCGCGCTTGCCGGCTGCGCCGGGGCGCAGGACGCCAGCGCCCCCGCACCCACCGCGGCGGCCAGCGGGGCCAGCGGCGCGGCGCCCGCCAGCGAAGAGCTCACGCGTTTCGAGGACGCCACCAGCTACAACAACTTCTACGAATTCGGCACCGGCAAGACCGACCCCGCCCGCTACGCCGGCTCCCTGGAGCCGGCGCCCTGGTCGGTGGTGGTGGGCGGCGAAGCCGAGGTCACGGGCACCTTTCCGCTCGAGGACCTGCTCAGGATCACGGCCGTGCAGGACCGCACCTACCGCTTGCGCTGCGTCGAGGGCTGGTCGATGGTCATCCCGTGGCAGGGCCTGCCGCTGGGCGAGGTGCTCCAGCGGTTCAAGCCGAACTCGCGCGCGAAGTACGTTGCCTTCACCACCCTGGCCGACCCGCGCCAGATGCCCGGGTTGCGCTACCCGTCCATCGACTGGCCCTACCGCGAAGGCCTGCGGATGGACGAGGCGATGCACCCGCTGACCCTGCTGGCCACCGGCATGTACGGCAAGCCGCTGCCGAACCAGAACGGCGCCCCGCTGCGGCTGGTGGTGCCCTGGAAGTACGGGTTCAAGAGCATCAAGTCGATCATCCGCATCGACTTCACCGAAACCATGCCGCCGACCAGCTGGAACATGCTGCAGCCCGAGGAGTACGGCTTCTATTCCAACGTGAACCCCGACGTCGACCACCCGCGCTGGAGCCAGCGCAGCGAGCGCCGGATCGCCGGCACCGCCAGCAAGCTGTTCGCCGAGCGCATCCCCACCCTGCCCTTCAACGGCTACGGCGAGCAGGTTGCCGGCCTGTACGCGGGCATGGACCTGCGCAAGTGGTACTAGGCCGCGGCATCGATTGGCGCTGGGTCGGGTTCAAGGCCCTGGCGCACGCGCTGGCCCTGCTGCCGCTGGCGAGTCTGGTGCAGGGTGTCATCGAGGACAGCCTGGGCGCCGACCCGGTCGCGGCGCTCACCCACGCCACCGGCGACTGGGCGCTGCGCCTGCTTCTGCTCGGGCTGGCGCTGACGCCGCTCCGGCGACTCACCGGCCAGGCGTGGCCGATCCGGTTCCGGCGCCTGGTGGGTTTGTACGCGTTCTTCTATGCCTTCCTGCACCTGGCGGTCTTCCTGGTGCTGGACCTGGGCGGCTACTGGACGCAAATCTTCGAGGACATCGTCAAGCGGCCCTACATCACGGTCGGCTTCGCGGCCTGGATGCTGCTGGTGCCGCTCGCGTTCACGTCCACCCGCGGCTGGATGAGGCGGCTCGGCCGGCGCTGGGCGCAGTTGCACCGGCTGGTCTACGCGGTGGGCGTGCTGGCCGTGCTGCACTTCCTGTGGCTGGTGAAATCGGACCTGCGGGAACCGCTGGTGTACGCCGCGATCCTGGCGGTGCTGCTGGGCGCACGCCTGTGGTGGCGGCTGCGCCGCCCCCCGGGTCAGGCGCCGGCGCGGGGCGCGTAGACCAGCAGCGCGGTCAGGGCCGCGGCCAGCACGGTGGCGGCGGCGATCAGCCACCACAACGCGCCCGGGTCCTTGTGCGGCGGCTCGACGGCCGCGGGTTCCGGCGCCGCGACCGGGTCGCGCGCCACCGGCACCCGCACCGCCTTCATCGTCTGGGTGTGGGTGGTGGTGGCCGGCTTGGCCGCGTCCATCTGGCCGCGCAGCGGCAGGCCCGGGGCCTCGAGCTGGAAGCGGTGCTGGTCAATGACCAGCTGGTCGCCCGGTGAAAGCACGGCATCGCGCACCGGCACGCCGTTCACCAGGCTGGCATCGTTGCCCATGGCCCGCAGCACGACCCGGTCGGCGTGCAGCTCGACCACGGCGTGGCGCTCGGCGACACCGGCGTCCTCCAGGCGGATGTCGGCCGAGGCGGAACGGCCGATCAGCCGCGGCTCGGTCAGGGTGTAGCTGCGTCCGTAGTGCTGGCCAGACAGGCCGCGCAGCACGACGCGGGCGGCGGCCACGCGCTGGGCCTCACTCATCGCAGGCGGTGCCACGGCCGGGATGCGGCGCTCGATGGCGGGCTCGTCGTCGGCGCGCACCACCACCCGCAGCTTGTCCAGGCAGACCAGGTCGCCGGGGCGCAGCTGGGCCAGGCGTCGCACCGGGCGGGCGTTGAGGTGGACGCCATGGACACCGGCCGGGACCCGCAGCCACAGGCCCCGGCGGTCGCGCTGGAAGCTGGCGTGGTGGGGCGCGAGGCCGACGTCGGGCAGGCAGACCCGGCTGCCGGCGCGGCTGCCCACGATCACTTCCCCCCGAAGGGCCACGTTGGCGTGTTCACCGTTGGGGAACGTCAGCTGCATCCAAACTCCTCCGGCCGCGAATCTAGCATGGCCGGCTGCGGCCACGCCCTTGGTGGTTACGCCAAAGCAACGCAGAATAGGCCGCCGAGGAGGGCACCATGTCCAATATCGATATCCGCCGCAGCCATGCGCGGCCGCTGAAGGAAGCCCGCGCCGCGATCGAGCGCGTCGCCGAACACATCGCCGAGAAGTTCGACGTCGAGTACGGCTGGAACGGCAACACGATGGAGTTTTCCCGCGGCGGCGTCGACGGCCACATCGCCGTCAGCCCCAAGGACATCCACGTCACCGCGACGCTCGGCTTCCTGCTGGGTGCTATCAAGGGCCCGATCGAGCGCGAGATCCAGCGCTACCTCGACGAGGAGTTTGGCTAGGCCCGATCGCGAACGGATCCGGGTCGCCGGCCAACAGCCGGGCCGAGGCCTGGCGTTCGCGGTGGCCGATCGCCTCGAGGAAATCGCCGGCGCCGTCGAGCGCTTCGAACGCGCCGAAGCCCCGCTCCAGGAAGCCCTGCAGCTCGGACAGCCCGGCGGCCCGCGCCGGCAGCCGCGACGCCCGCAGCAGCTTGAATACGCCGCGCTGGTGGACCGCGCCGTCCAGGGTCCAGCCGACGCCGAGGATCAGCTCGATCTGCAGCCGGCGCAGCCGCGGCAGGCCGACGGCGCGGTAGGCCACGCCATAGTCGGCCAGCGTGATCTCGGCCTCGGGCGTCTTGCGCCGCGCCAGTTGCTCGGCCATCCGCAGGTCGAAGGCGTGGCTGAGCACGGCCAGGCCGATCGCATCGGCCGCGGCCTCCAGCAGGGTGTCGGGGAGCAAGCGCGACATCAGCGGCATGATCCGCGCCACGTCGCGGTCGCGGGCCGAGAAATCCTTCTCGCCGTACAGGTCGCTGAGGAAGAACTCGGCTGCCGGCCGCATCCGCGGGTTGGCCAGGAAGTCCTCGAAGCTGGCGGCCAGGCGCCGGGTCTGCCAGGCGCGCAGCCGCGCCAGCGCCGGCAACCGGTTGCGCGGGTCGCGCACCGGGTCATGCACGTCGCGCTGCCAGGCCAGGCGCCGGGCCAGCTTCTGGCGCAGGGGCGTGGTGCTCATGGCGCGCGCCGTGGCCCGTGAAGGCCGGGTAAGGAACTGCGATCGCTCACACTTGTCCGGGGTCTGCGGCGGGCTACAATCGCCGCGCCTTCGTAGGAGTTCCCCCATAGCATGCTAGTTCTGCAGCCCGCCCGGAAGCGCCGCCAGCCCAGCGAGGGCCGGATCGGCCTCGCCATCGCCGGCGGCGGGCCGATCGGCGGCATGTACGAACTGGGCGCGCTGCGTGCCCTCGACGTAGCCATCGATGGCCTGGACCTGACCAAGCTCGAGGTCTACGTCGGCGTCAGCTCGGGCGCCTTCCTGGCCGCGGGCCTGGCGAACCGGCTCGACACCGCCGAGATGTGCCGCATCTTCATCACCGGCGACAGCGACCAGGTCAAGTTCCGGCCCGAGATGTTCCTGCGCCCGGCCTTCCTGGAGTACGCCAAACGCGCGGCCTCCCTGCCCCGGCTCGCCTTCGACTGGTGGAAGGACGTGCTCACCGACCCGACCGGATCGCACCTGAGCGAGCTGATCAGCCGCTTCGGCGGCGTCATCCCGACCGGGCTGTTCGACAACCGCGGCATCGAGCGCTTCCTGCGCGAGGTCTTCACCATCCGCGGCCGCAGCAACGATTTCCGCGAGCTGGCGGCCAAGCTCTACGTGGTCGCGGTCGACCTCGACAGTGGCGAGGCGGTGCGCTTCGGCAGCCCCGGCTGGGACGACGTCAGCATCTCGCGCGCCGTGCAGGCCAGCTCGGCCCTGCCCGGCCTTTACTCGCCGGTGGACATCCGCGGCCATCAT
Organism: Arenimonas sp.; assembly: GCF_022842045.1. Taxonomy (GTDB): domain Bacteria; phylum Pseudomonadota; class Gammaproteobacteria; order Xanthomonadales; family Xanthomonadaceae; genus Arenimonas. Next base: position 13,639 of record NZ_JALHQI010000026.1, read on the forward strand.
TTCGTCGACGGCGCGCTGCGCCGGACCATGCACGCCTCGGTGGTGCTCGACCACGGCATCGACCTGATGCTGGGCATCAATCCCTTCGTCCCGTTCAATGCCAGCCGCGGCGGCCGCCCGCCCGAAGGCATGGACAAGCTGGCCCAGGGCGGCCTGCCGGTGGTGCTGTCGCAGACCTTCCGCACCATCCTGCAGTCGCGCATGCAGGTGGGGTTGGCCAAGTACGCCCAGCAGTACCCGGACACCGACCAGGTGGTGTTCGAGCCCAACGAGGACGACGGCGAGATGTTCTTCACCAACGTCTTCAGCTACTCCTCGCGCCAGCGGGTGTGCGAGCACGCCTTCCATTCGACCCTGGCCGACCTGCGCCGGCGCCGCGAGCAACTGGCCCCGGTGCTGGCGCGCCACGGCCTGCGCCTGCGGGCCGAAGTGCTCGACGACCCGTCCCTGTCGATCATGGACGGACTGGGCATCGCGCCGCGCACCACCGATGCCACGGCGCGCCTGCGGATGGCGCTCGACGACGTCGACGCCATCGTCAAGGCGCGGCGCCCCAACCGTCGCCGCGCCGCCGCCACGCGCCGGCGCTGACCGCCGCGCGGACCGCGCCGCGCACTGGTGTGAATGCTCTAGACACGCGGCGCAAATTGGCGCCACTCGGGCGTCGTGCCCAACCCCTTACCGAACGGAGTTACCTCGCGATGGCCAAGCTCAAGAAGACCGTGCGTGCCAAGAAGGCCGCCCCGAAGTCGAACGCCGACCTGCAGGCCAAGGCCGAGCAGATGTCGCGCTCGATCGTCGAATCGGCCCAGCAGATCTGGATGGCCGGCGTCGGCGCCTTCACCCGCGCCCAGGGCGAGGGCTCGAAGCTGTTCGAGGCGCTGGTCAAGGAAGGCATGACCATCGAGAAGACCACCCGCCAGCTGGCCACCGGCCGCGTGGATGCGGTGCGTGATGCCGTCGAGGACCGCGTGGGCGTGGTGCGCGAGCGCGCCGTCGACACCTGGGACCGCCTCGAGTCGGTGTTCGAGACCCGCGTGCAGCGCGCCCTGAACCGCCTCGGCGTGCCGGGCCGCGAGGACCTCGCCGAGCTCAACGCCCGCGTCAACGAACTCAATGCGGAGCTGCGCAAGCTGGGCAAGGGCGGCGCCAAACCGGCCGCCAGGAAGGCCCCGGCGAAGAAGGCCGCTGCTAAGAAGCCGGCCAAGCCCGCCGCGCGCAAGGCCAAGCCGGCCCAGCCCGCCGCCCGCAAGCCTCGCGCCAGCCGCAAGCCCGCGCTGCCCAAGGCCCCCAAGCCGGACGCGCCGCAGGCCGGCTGAACCGTTTCATGTCCGCCAGCCAGTAACCGGAGTCCGTTCGCTCCCTCCCCTTGCGGCTTCCCGGCTGGCGGACATCTTCCCGTGACAGACAAAGGCCCGGCCCGCGCCGGGCCTTTGTCGTTGCGGGCCTGCGTCGCGCGGTTTCCGCGTTATCCTCTGGCACCCCGCAGATTGAGTTCGGAGCCATCGGATGTTTGGTGTCAGCCCCTGGATCGCCGCCGTCATTGCCACCGCCGTCGCGCTGTTGGCCAGCACGTGGTGGTTCGGCATCCATCGCCGTCGGCTGGCCGAGAACAGCGCCGGCATCAAGGCCCTGGCCGGCATGAAGTGGCGCGAGTGCGCCGGCCTGGTGCTGCAGGCCATGGCCGAGAAGGGCTATACCGAGCTGCCCTCGAGCCGGCAGCCGGGCGACGGCGGCGCCGAATTCCTGCTGTTGAAGGAGAACGAGCGCTGCCTGCTGGGCTACAAGCACGGCACCGCCTATCGCCTCGGCGAAGCCAACGTCCGCGATTTCGCCAATGCCGTGCAGCTGCAGGGCGCCACCACCGGCATGCTGGTCACGCTGGGCAGCGCCGAGGGATTCGCGCGCGACCTGGCCCGCCGCTACGGCGTCGACCTGGTGGACGGCCGCAGCCTCTGGCCGCAGGTCGAACCCTTCGCGCCGGCGCACCTGGTCGAGGACATCCGGCACCAGGCCGCCACCGGCATCCGCCGTGGCCAGCAGTTGGGCGCCGTCGGCAGCCTGGTGCTGGGCATGATGGTGTTCGGCGTGGCCCAGATGGGCGTGGAAGAGTCGCCGATGCCGGCCCCGGCAGGCGCGCCGTCGGCCGCCCCGGCCAGCACGCAGGCTTCTGCAGAACCGGCAACCGCCGCCGCAACCCCGGCTGCGGCGCCTGCGCCCGCCGCGGAACCGGAGTTCCAGGACGAAGCCTCCCGCCGGGCCAGCGACGCCATGAAGGAGCTCGCGGCCGTTGCCCAACTCACCGACGAGGAGCGGGCCCTGCGCAGGCGCCAGGCCGCCAGCCGGGTCGCCGACCTGAAGCAGGCCAACCGCGCCTACTGGTCCACCCAGTCCACCCTGGTGGTGGGCCTGGTGCGCGAGGACGGCATCGATACCGGCATCGTCAACGAAGCCTGCGCGATCCTGGTCGAGTACGAAGAGCTTCGCTACACGCGCCTGCAGCTCGAACCGCCTTCGGATTCGACCGTGCCGGTGCGCTGGAAGCAGTGCCAGTAAGCCCGGCGCCACCCGCCTCCCCCGCCCGAGGGCGAGGGGGCGCGTCCTTCACCAGTGCACGCCGCGCATCAGCGCCGCGAACGCCACCTGTTCGTTGGTGGGCTTCTCGTCCTTGAGCGCCTTGCGGTCGCCCTTGGCGGCGGCCGAGTCCGGGAACATCTCGAACGCGGTATTCATGATCACCTCGTAGGCCTTCGGCGCCACGGCGTTGAGCGTGGCGGCGAAGATGCCCATGCGGGTGGCGACGCGGCTGGGCCGCTCGATGATGGCCTTGACGATCAGGTCGGCGGCCTCCTCGGGGGTCAGGGTCGGCACCGAGTCGTACATCTTGGTCGGCGCGATCATCGGCGTCTTGACCAGCGGCATGTTGACCGTGGTGAAGGCGATGTTCTTGCCGCTGAACTCGGCCTGGGCGCAGCGGCTGAAGGCATCCAGCGCCGCCTTCGAGGCCACGTAGGCCGAGAATCGGGCCGAGCTGGCCAGCACGCCGATCGAGCTGATGTTGATGATGTGGCCCTTGCGGCGCTGGGTCATCACCGGCAGGAAGCCCATGATCAGGCGCAGGCAGCCGAAGTAGTTCAGCTGCATGGTGCGCTCGTAGTCGTGGAAGCGGTCGTAGCTGAGTTCGACCGATCGGCGGATCGAGCGCCCGGCGTTGTTGACCAGGATGTCCACGGCCTTGTGCTCGTCGAGCACGGTCTTGACCAGCGCGTCGCAGCTGGCCAGGTCGGTGAGGTCGCAGGTGTAGGCCCAGCACTTGCCGCCGGCGGCGATGATCTCGTCGCGGGTCTTGAACAGCTCCTCCTCGCCGCGGGCGACGATGATGACCTTGGCGCCGGCCTCGGCCACCTTGATCGCCGACGCGCGGCCGATGCCGGACGAGCCGCCGGTGATCACGACGACCTTGTTGGCCACGTGGCCGCGCAGGGTGCGGTCGACGAACAGGTCCGGGTCCAGGTGGCGCTCCCAGTAATCCCAGATGCGCCAGGCGTAGCCCTCGAGGTCGGGCACGGTGATCTTGCTGCCCTTGAGCGCGCGCTCGGCCACGCGGGTGTCGAAGCGCGTCGGGTAGGTGATGAAGGCCAGCGTCGCCGGCGGCAGCTTCAGGTCGCGCAGCAGCATGCTGGTGAAGCGCTTGATCGGCGGCAGGTTGGTGACCGCGCTGCGCACCGCGCCCGGCACCACGGCCAGCATGCGCGCGTCCAGGCGCATGGTCATCTCGGGCGCATGGGCGGCGCGGCAGAAGGTGTTCATCAGCTCGCCGAAGCGCATCGGCTCCGGGTCGACCAGGTGGAAGCACTGGCCGTCGAGCCCCTTCTTGTGGGCGATGTGGTCCATGGCGTCGGCGACGAAATCCACCGGCACCACGTTGATGCGGCCACCCTCGATGCCCAGCGTGGGCACCCACTGCGGCAGCGTCTGGCGCATCTTCTTGATCAGGGTGAACAGGTAGTACGGGCCGTCGATCTTGTCGATCTCGCCGGTCTTGGAGTGGCCGATGACCATCGACGGCCGGTAGATGCGGAACGGCACCTTGCATTCCTTGCGCACGATGCCCTCGGACTCGTGCTTGGTGCGCAGGTAGGGATCCTTGAGGCCTTCGGCTTCCTCGAACATGTCCTCGCGGAACACGCCCGGGTACAGGCCGGCCGCGGCGATCGAGCTGGTGTGGTGGAAGCAGCCGGCCTTGATGGCGGCCGCGAGCTCGATGGCGTGGCGAGTGCCGTCGATGTTGGCGACCTGCTGCGAAGCGGCATCGGCGGACAGGTCGTAGATGGCCGCGAGGTGGAAGAAGTGCTGCACCTTGCCCGACAGCGCCTTCACCTGCGCCGCGCTCAGGCCCAGCTTCGGCTTGGACAGGTCGCCGGGCACCGGGACGATGCGCTTGCGGTCCCAGCCCATCTTCGCGGCGATGGCCTCGAGCTTCTTCTCCGAGCCCTTGCGCACCAGCACGTGCACGCTGCCCCTGCGCTTGAGCAGGTTGCTGACCAGATAGCGCCCGATGAACCCGGTGGCGCCGGTGACGAAATAGCTCATGACCTCTCCCTGCCCTGTGCCCTGGACCGCCCGCATGGGCGGCCTCCCTGCGCCTAACTTGCCAGACCGCCCGCGCGCCGGCAAACGTCGCGTTGACCGTCCCCGGGGGCCGTGATATCACCCGGGGTTCAACCCGGGGGCAAGACATGGCAGACCTGAAAGAACAGTTCCAGAAGGCCGCGCAGGACGTGATGAACCTGGCCGAGCGGCCCGACAACGACACCATGCTTCGGCTGTACGGCCTCTACAAGCAGGGCTCCGAGGGCGACGTGAGCGGGCCCAAGCCCGGCTTCTTCGACTTCGTGGGCACGGCCAAGTACGAGGCCTGGGAAAAGCTGGCCGGCACCAAGCCCGAGGACGCGATGAAGAAATACGTCGACCTCGTGAAGAAACTGCGCGGCTGAGGCCGCCCCATGGCCCGCCAGACCCGCCAGCGGATCCTCGACACCGCCCTGCGCATGTTTAACCAGCAGGGCGAACCGAACGTCACGACCAACCACATCGCCGACGAGCTGGAGATCAGCCCGGGCAACCTTTACTACCACTTCCGGAACAAGGACGACATCATCGAGCAGCTGTTCCAGCGCTACGAAGAGCGCATGGACACGGCCCTGGTGTCGCCCGACAGCCGGCTGCGGGACCTGGAGGACATCTGGCTGCAGCTGCACCTGGTGTTCGAGTGCATCTGGGAGTACCGGTTCCTGTACCGGGACCTGGTGGACATCCTCAGCCGCAACCGGCGCCTGCGCCTGCGCTTCGCCCGCATCCTCAAGCGGGCGGCCGACGGGGCCTCCTCGGGCATGAAGGGGCTGGTCCAGGCCGGGGTGATGCGGGCCTCGGCCGCCGAGGTCGAGGCCACGGCCACCAACATCCTGGTCATCGCCACCTTCTGGATGAACTACGCCAGCGTCCGCGGCGACAAGGACGAGGACGAGGCCATCCGCAGCGGCATCGTGCAGGTGATGATGCTGCTCTCTCCCCTCCTGCGGGACGCCGAGCGGGTGCACCTGAACACCCTCACCCAGGCCTACCTCCGCTGACCGCCCCCTTTCGGAGAGGCCAGCGGGCAGGCAACGAGTTGTATTGCAAGCGGTTTTGGGCTGGGCTATACTCCCGCTTCTTTATCGCCCCAACCCCATTCCAAGGAACTGCCATGAAAGTGCTCTCGTCCCTGAAGTCGGCGAAGACCCGCCATCGCGACTGCAAGGTCGTGCGCCGTCGCGGCAAGGTCTTCGTGATCTGCAAGTCCAACCCGCGTTTCAAGGCCCGCCAGCGCTGAGCGCAGGCCGCCTGGGTTGATCGAAGCGCCGGCGAAAGCCGGCGTTTTCGTTTCCGGGCGGCGCCAGCCAGCGCGAGCCCGGAACATGGCGCAGCCGCGCGGGTTTTGCGATGATCCCCGGCCTACCCGTCATCCCGACGACCGTGGAGGTGGACCATGAAGGCCCTGACCCTTTCCCTCGCCCTGACCGCCGGCCTGCTGCTGCAGGCGCCTGCCCACGCCGACACGCTGCTGATCGAGCGGGTGCAGGCCGAAGCCAGCCAGTCGATGCCGGCCCGCGGCCAGACCATGGCCCAGGTCGAAGCCAAGTTCGGCGCGCCGCAGCAGAAGCACGCCCCCGTCGCCGGCCCGGGCGACCGCGCCCACAATCCGCCGATCACCCGCTGGGACTACGTCGGTTACTCGGTGTACTTCGAGAACAGCCACGTGGTCGACGCCGTGGCCACCAAAGCGAGCCCGACCGAGGCCGGCCCCAAGCCCGTCAAGTAAGCCCCGATGCCCAACAACCTGCGCTTCCCGGCGGAATGGGAGCCCCAATCCGCCGTCCTGCTCGCTTGGCCGCATGAAGGCACCGACTGGGCGCCGCGCCTGGAGGGCGTCGAGCGGACCTATGTCGCCCTGGTCGGCGCAATCACCCGGTTCCAGCCGGCCCTGGTCTGCGTCGCCGATGCGGCGCTGAAGGCCCGCGCCGTCGCGCTGCTCGAGGCCGCCGGCGTCGACCTGGCCCGGGTGCGTTTCTTCGAAGTGCCCTACGACGACACCTGGCTGCGCGATTCGGGGCCGATCACCCTGCGCGAGGGTGAAGGCTTCCGGCTGCTCGATTTCCACTTCACCGCCTGGGGCGGCAAGTTCGAGGCCGGCCTCGACGACCAGCTGGTCGGCAAACTGCACGCCTCGGGCCTGCTGGCGCCGGCGCGGCACCAGCGCATCGACTTCGCGCTCGAGGGCGGCGGCATCGAGACCGACGGCGACGGCACCCTGCTCAGCACCTGGACCTGCCTGCACGAGCGCCACCCGGACAAGTCGCGGGCCGAGATCACCGCCACCCTGGAGAAGTCGCTGGCGCAGTCGCGCACGCTCTGGCTGTTCCACGGCTACCTCGAGGGCGACGACACCGACGCCCACATCGACACCCTCGCCCGCTTCGCCGGGCCGGAGGCCATCGTGTTCCAGGCCTGCGACGACGAGGCCGACAGCCACTACGCCCCGCTGCAGGCCATGGCCGCCGAGATCGCCGCGCTGCGCCGGCCGGACGGCAGGCCCTACCGCCTGTTCCCGCTGCCGTGGGCGCGCCCGATCCTGGACGAAGGCCGGCGCCTGGCGGCGTCCTACGCCAACTTCCTGATCATCAATGGCGCGGTGCTGATGCCGGCCTATGGCGATGCCGCCGATGCCGAGGCCGCGGCGGTGCTGGCACGCGCCTTCCCCGGCCGCGAAATCGTCCGCATCGACTGCCGCCCGCTGATCTGGCAGAACGGCAGCCTCCATTGCGTCACCATGCAACTTCCCGAAGGCCTGCTGGCATGAGCAAGAAAACCCTCACCGTCGCCCTGGTCCAGGACCGCGACCACGGCAGCGTCGAAGCCAACCTCGCCAACATCGAGACGCGCGTCGCCGAAGCGGCGTCGCGCGGGGCGAAGCTGGTGCTGCTGCAGGAACTGCACAACGGCGCCTACTTCTGCCAGCACGAGTCCACCCACGAATTCGACCGGGCCGAGCCGATCCCGGGGCCGAGCACCGAACGGCTGGGCGCGCTGGCGAGGAAGCACGGCGTGGTGCTGGTGTCCTCGCTGTTCGAGCGCCGTGCCGCCGGGCTGTACCACAACACCGCGGTGGTGTTCGAAACCGACGGCAGCATCGCCGGCAAGTACCGCAAGATGCACATCCCCGACGACCCGGGCTTCTACGAGAAGTTCTACTTCACCCCGGGCGACCTGGGCTTCGAGCCGATCAATACCTCGGTCGGCCGCCTGGGCGTGCTGGTGTGCTGGGACCAGTGGTATCCGGAAGCCGCGCGCCTGATGGCGCTGGCCGGCGCCGACCTGCTGCTCTACCCCACGGCCATCGGCTGGGATCCGGACGATGCGCAGGACGAGAAGGATCGCCAGCGCGGCGCCTGGCTGCTGAGCCACCGCGGCCACGCGGTCGCCAACGGCCTGCCCGTGCTGAGCTGCAACCGCATTGGCCACGAACCCTCGCCGCTCGGCGCCTCGGGCATCCGGTTCTGGGGCTCCAGCCACGTGCTGGGTCCGCAGGGCGAGTTCATCGCCGAGGCCGGCACCGACGATGCCGAGGTATTGCTGGCCGAGGTCGACCTGGGCCGCAGCGAGCAGGTGCGCCGCATCTGGCCCTTCCTGCGCGACCGCCGCATCGATGCCTACCAGGACCTGCTCAGGCGGTACCGCGATTGAACATCTCCACCGAGGCCGGCTACGACGGCCTGCATGACCAGCCGCACGCCATCGTCGAGCGCGAGGGCGTGCGCTACACGCTGCTGGGAACGGCCCACGTCTCGCGCGCGAGCGTGGACGCCGTCGAGGCTGCGCTGGCCACGGGCCGCTACGACACCATCGCGGTCGAACTCGACGCCCAGCGCCACCGGGCGATGACCGACCCGGACATGCTTGCGAAGCTGGACCTGTTCCAGATCCTGCGCGAAGGCAAGACCGGTCTCGTCGCCGGCAACCTGGCCCTGGCCGCCTACCAGCGCCGCCTGGCCGAGCAACTGGGCGTCGAGCCCGGCGCGGAGCTCAAGGCCGCTGCGGTCGGTGCGGAAGCGCGGGGTCTGCGTCTTTCGCTGATCGACCGCGATGTCGGCACCACGCTCAAGCGCGCGTTCGCGGGCCTGGGCTTCTGGGGCCGCGCCAAGCTGATGGCGGGCCTGGGCGCCAGCCTGCTGGCCGACGACGAGGTCGAGGCCGGCGAAATCGAGAAGCTCAAGCAGGGCGATTACCTGGAATCGAGCTTTGGCGAGTTCGCCGCCGGCAGCCCGCCGCTTTATCGCGCGGTGATCGCCGAGCGCGACGTTTACATGGCCAACCGGCTGCGCCAGGTGGGTGCCGACGGCGCCCGCGAGGTGCTGGCGGTGGTCGGCGCCGGCCATCTCAAGGGCCTCGAGCGGCACCTGCGCGACGACCGCGAGGCACCGGCGCCAGTGCTGGCCGAACTCGACGCGGTGCCCGCCGGCAGCAAGATCCCGTGGTTCACCATCTTGCTCGTGGTGTTCCTGTTCGGCGGCTTCGCCTGGGGCTTCTGGCAGGGCGGCGCCGAGCTCGGCGGCGAGCTGGTGCTGCAGTGGGCGTTGATCACCGGCATCGGCGGCGCCATCGGTTGCCTGGCGGCCGGCGGCCACCCGCTGAGCGTGCTGGCCGCGTTCATCTCCTCGCCCCTGACGCCGCTGCACCCGGCCCTTGCCTCGGGCACCGTCAGCGCCGCGGTCGAGGCCTGGGTGCGCAAGCCGACCTACGCCGACTTCCTGCGCCTGCGCGACGACACCGGCAAGCTCTCGGGCTGGTGGCGCAACCGCGTGGCGCGGGTGCTGGTGAACTTCTTCCTGACCAGCTTCGGCACCGCGATCGGCGTCTGGGTCGCGGGCGCCAACATCATCGGCAAACTGGGCTGAGGCCCGGGCCTCGCGGCCCGGGCACATCGTCTTACTTCGTGGCGCGACCCAGGCGCAGGCCGGCCAGCGGCGCCTTGGCGCGGCCACGGCGCAGGGTCTCCGCTGTCCACTCGCGCATGTCGTCCATCACCGCGTAGATGGTCGGCAGGAACAGCAGGCTGACGATGGTCGAGAACACCAGGCCACCGGCGATCGCGCGCGCCATCGGGTAGTAGGCCGGGCCGTCGCCGCCGAGCTGGGTGCCGCCGATGCACAGCGGCAGCATTGCCAGCACCGTGGTGCAGGTGGTCATCAGGATCGGGCGCAGGCGCTCCTTGCAGCCGTGCACCAGCGCTTCGGTGCGGCCGAGCCCGCTGCGGCGCTGCGCGTTGATATGTTCGAACAGCACGATGCCGTTGTTGACCACCACGCCCATCAGCACCAAGCATCCTATGAAAGCCATGATGGTGAACGTGGTGCCAGTGAACGCGAACAGCCAGAACACGCCGAGCGCCGAGAACAGGATCGAGCTGACGATGGCGGCGGGGAACAGCATCGACTCGAACACCGCGGCCATCACCAGGTAGACCATCACCAGCGCCAGCAGCAGGTTGAAAAGCATCTGCTTGCCAGCCTCGTCGTCCTGCTGGAAGGAACCGCCGAAGCTGTAGCGGTAGCCCGGCGGGAAGGTGGCCGAGGCCAGCACCTCTTCCATCGCCTTGCGCGCATCCGGCACGGTGACGTCCTTGGCCAGGTTGGCTTCCAACGCCAGCGAGGTCTGGCGGCTCTCGCGGGTGATCTGCGAGGCGCCCTTGCGGACGTTGACGTCCACCACCGAGAGCAACGGCACGCTGGTGCCGTCGGCGCGGCGCAGGGTCAGCGCCGACATGTCCTGGACCCGGAAGTCCTCGGAACCGGCGAAGCGCACCCAAACCGGAAGCTCGGCGTCGCCGGATCGGAACTCGCGCAGCGGCGTGCCGCGCAGGGCGATGCCGATGTAGCTGGCCACCTCCTGCGCACTGAAACCGAGGCTTGCGGCGCGCTCGCGGTTGACGCTGACCTGCACCTCACTGTTCTCGTCGCCGGAATCCACGCGGACGTCGCGGAACTCCTTGCGCAAGGCGAGCATCGGCACCAGGTTCTCGGCCAGCTCGTTGAGGGTCGCCGACGAATCGCCCTGCAGGAATACCCGGATGCCCTGGTCATCGCCACCGCCGCCGCCACCATCGCCACCGTTGAACCCGATCTCGGCGCGCGCGGTCCGCGGCAGGTCCTTGCGGATCATCTCCTGCACTTCCTCGGCCGACATCAGCCCCGGCTCCTGCTTGCGCAGCAGCAGCTTGTCCAGGAAGCTCGGGTTCGGGTCCACCAGCGTGACCTGCATGCCCGCCCAGCCGCGCTCGCTGAACCAGGAATACAGCTGCTTTATCTGGTACTTCTCGCGGTTGGCGTCCAGGAATTGCTCGACCCGCAGCACCTCATCCGATATCTGCTCGAGGCTGTAGGCACCTTTCCAGTCGAAGTAGAGCTCGATTCGGCGCCCCACGTCGTTCTTGAAGAAGTCCATCTTGGTCATGGTCACCGGCACCATGCTAACCAGCACCAGCAGCACCATCGACAGGATGGCCTTCGCGCGGTTGGCCAGCAGCCAGCGCAGCAGAGAGGCGTATCCGCGGGTCAGGCGCGGGACGACGCCGTGCTCGGCGGTGACCGCCGGCGGGGTCTTCAGGCGCGCGGAGATCATCGGTATCAGGCTAACCGCGACGATCCACGACGCCAGCAGCGAGATGGTGATCGTTATCGCCACCTGGCCCAGGTAGATGGAGATGAAATTGCGCTCCCCGAACAGGTTCGGCAGGAACACGATGATGCTGGTGAGCGTGCCCGCCGTGATCGCCACCTGCACGCTGCGGGTGCCCTCGATGGCGCAGCGCATGGGATCGTTGGGGTACTTCTCGCGGTACTGGTAGATGCTTTCCACCACCACCACGGCATTGTCCACCAGCATGCCGACACCAATCAGCAGCCCCATCATCGACAGGATGTTGAGGGTCATGCCGAAGAAATACATCGCGCCCAGGGTCATCACGATGCAGATCGGGATCGCCAGGGTCACCATCAGCGTGGACGGCCAGTGGCGAAGGAAGTAGAACAGGATCAGCAGCGACAGCAGCGAGCCGATCAGGCCGGCCTCGATAAGGCCGTTGATTGAGCTGGTCACGCCGACCGCCTGGTCGTCGATGATGTTCAGCTGGACGTCGCGGAACTCGGGCTGCTGGTTGATCTGGGCCAGCTCCGCCATCACCAGGCGCGAGACATCGACCAGGTTGGCGTTGCGCTCGCGGAAGATGTCCAGGCCCACCGCCGGCCGGCCGTCCAGCCGCCGGCCGTAGTCGACCTCCTGCGGTTTCTCCCGGATCACGGCGACGTCGGACAGGCGCAGGCCCTTGTCATTGAGCACGAGGTCGCGCATCTCGTCCAGGCTGGCGGTCTCGCCGATCGGCTGCACCCGCAAGCGCTGCCGGCCTTCGTTGATCTGTCCGGCCGACACCGAGAAGTTGACCGCGCGAAGTCGCGCGGCCAGCTCGTTCAGCCCCAGCCCGTGGGCGCTGAGGCGATCGGCCGAGATGGCGATCTCGACCTCGGGCGGCGAGGCACCGGAGATGTCCACGCGGGCCACGCCGGGCACGCGCTCCAGCCGGCGCTGGAACTGCTGCTGGATGAGGGTGAACTCACCCGTGAAATCGCGGTCGCCGGCGAACCGGACCCGGATGACCGGCTGGTCGCTGGGCGAGAACTTGAATACGAAGTAGCGCTGCAGGTCGTCCGGCAACTCGCCGCGAATGGCGTCGAGGCGGTCTCGCGCTTCGCTGGCGGTGATCTCGATGTCCCGGTCCCAATCGGAGAACTGCATCTGCACGCTGGCGCCGTCGGGCCGGCTGCTGGAGCGCATGCGGGCGACGCCGGTCAGGGTCGCCAGCGCCTCCTCCGCCGGCCGCGTGATCGTGCGCTCGACCTCTTCCGGCGTGGACCCCGGGTAAGGCAGGTCCACGAAGATGAAGGGCACGTTGACGTCGGGGAACTGCTCCAGCGGCAGCCGGAAGGCGGCGATCAGTCCGATCACCACCAGCGACACGTAGAACATCACCGCCGTCACCGGGCGGCGAAGGCTCAGTTCAGCCAGGCTCATGCCGCGTCTCCCAGGGCCGCCGCCGCACGCAGCCGCTCGAGCGCGCTGGCTCGCTGGCCACGCTCGACGTAGTGCGCGTCGGACTTGCGGTCCATCAGCTTGTACATCACCGGAATCACCACCAGGGTCAGCAACGTGGACACCGCCAGGCCACCGATCACCGTGATCGCCATCGGCGCCCGGACCTCGGCGCCTTCGCCGCCGAAGAAGGCCAGCGGCGCGAAGCCGAACAGCGTGGTCGCGGTGGTCATGATGATCGGGCGCAGGCGGGAATACGCACCGCGCATGATCGCCTCGTCCTTGGCCACGCCTTCCTCGCGCAGCTGGTTGACCTTGTCGATCAGGATGATGGCGTTCTTGACCACGATGCCGCACAGCAGGATCAGGCCGATGAACACCACCACCGACACCGGCGATCCGCTGAGCCAAAGCGCCAGCACCGCGCCGACCATCGCCAGCGGGATGGTGAACATGATCACGAACGGATGCAGCAGCGACTCGAACTGCGAGGCCATCACCAGGTAAACCAGGAAGATGGCCAGCGACAGGGCGAAGATCAGCGAGCTGATCGAGGCGTCGAGCTCCTCGCCCTGGCCGCCGATATGCATGCGCACCTCGGCACCCAGCGGGTCTGCCGCCACCATGTCGCGCACCTGCTGCACGGCCGTGCCCAGGTCGATGTCGCGCAGGTTGGCCGAGACAATGGCCACCCGGATCTGGTCCACGCGGTTGATCTCGCTCGGACCAATGGTGGACACGACGTCGGCGACCGCGTCCAGCGTGACCGGGCGTTCACTCTGCGGGTTGACGATGATCTTCCGGATGCTGTCGAGCGACTCGCGGTCGGTCTCCTGCGCCCGCACCAGCACGTCGATCTTGCGATCGCGGAAGCTGTAGCGGGTGGCCACTTCGCCGCGCACCTTGCGCACCACCTGGTCGGCGATCTGGCGGGTGGTCAGGCCCAGCGCCGCGGCCCGCTCCTGGTCGAAGCGGATCTGGATCTCGGGGAAGCCCTGCTCCACCGTCGACTTCACGTCGGCGAAGCTGTCGTTGCCCTCGAGCATCGTCGCCAGCTTACGGCCCGCCCGCTCAACCGCCTCGAGGTCCTGCCCGCGCAGCTCGATCTCGAGCGGCGTCGAGAAGCTGAACAGCTGCGGCCGGCCGAACTTGACCTGCACGTCCGGGAACTGGGCCATGGTGGCGCGCATGCGCTCGGTCTGGCGCTCCTCGGAGGCGCGGCCGAAATCGCCGCCCATCACCACCGTGAGCTTGGCGATGTTTTCTCCCGACTCGGTGGGGTTGGCGTCGAGCCGGGTGCCGCTGCCGCTGACGCCGTACAGCGCCTGCACGCCCTCATCTTCGCCGTGCACCTGCTGGATCTGCTTCACCAGCGCATCGGTGTCGCGCAGCTGCGTGCCCGGGGGCAACTTGGCGGTCATCTCGAAGCGATCCTGCGCGAACTGCGGGATCAGGTCGGTACCCAGCGTGGAGGCGATGAACAGCGCCAGCACGAAGGCCGCGCCCGCGGCGCCCAGCACCGGCAGCGGGTTGGAAAGCGCACTCGGCAGCAGCTTGTGGTAGCCAGCCTCTGCCCAGTCGTAAGGCTTGAGCACCCAGCCACCAACCTGCCCCAGCCCTCGTCCGCCAATGCCCAGTACGCGCGCCAGCGTGGCCACCAGCCAGGTGAAGGCGAACACCAGCATCGGCATCAGGAAGGCAAACGGGAGGGCGACCAGCAGCAAGACCAGGCAAAACGCCCAGACCGGCGCAAGCAGCACGGCGGCCAGCACCGCGCCAATCCCGCGCACGGCGCCGCGGCCGAAGGCGGCACGCACGCGCCGGAACGGCAGCTTCGCGAAATCGATGGCCTGGGCCAGCACCTGGCGCCAAACCGGACCCGCCGGGCTGTCGCCGCCCGGCGTGGCCGCGAACGCCATCGGCGACTTGGCCTTGAGCGCCGACAGCATGGGGATCAGGGTCAGCGACACCGCCAGCGAGATCACCAGCGCGATCGACACCGTCAGCGCCTGGTCCTTGAACAGCTGCCCGGCCACGCCCTGCACGAACACCAGCGGGAAGAACACCGCCACCGTCGTCAGCGTCGAGGCCACCACGGCCATGCTCACTTCCTTGGTGCCGACCACCGCCGCCTCGAGCACGCCCAGCCCGCGCTCGCGCGCCTTGGCGATGCTCTCGAGCACGACGATGGAGTCGTCCACCACCATGCCCGTGGCCAGCGCCAACCCGGCCAGCGACATCACGTTGAGGTTCAGGCCGAACTGGCCCATGAAGAAGAAGGTGGCGATGATCGAGACCGGCAGCGACAGGCCGATCACGAAGGTGCTCCAGCCGTCGCGCAGGAAGAAGAAGATCAGCAGGATGGCGAACACGCCGCCCATCAGCGCTTCCTTCTTAACTTCCGACAGCGCGGCCTCGATGAAGATCGACTGGTCCTCGATCGTGGTCAGGGTCGCGCCCTGCGGCAACTGGTCCTTCAGGCGCTCAAGCGCGACCTTGATGGCCCCGGCCACGGCGACGGTGTTGGCGTCGCCTTCCTTGTAGATCGCCAGTTCGACGGCTTCGCCGCCGCCCAGGCGGATGATGGCCTCGCGTTCCTTGTAACCCTGGCTGACGGTGGCGACGTCGCGCAGGCGCACCGGCACGCCCGCCACGTTGGCCACCAGCAGTTCGCGCATCTGGTCCAGGCCGGTGAACTGGTTCACCGTGCGCACCAGGTAACGCTGCGAACCTTCCTCGATGCGGCCGCCGGAGATGTTGACGTTTTCCAGGCGCAGGCGCTCGATGACGGTGTTCACGTCGAGGTTGAGCTGGGCCAGGCGGTCCTGGTCGATCAGCACCTGGACCTCGTCCTCGAGGCCGCCCGCGACCTTGACCGCGGCAACGCCGCCGACCGGCTCCAGGCGCTTCTTGAGCTCTTCCTCGGCGTAGCGGCGCAGCCGCATCAACTCGGCCTGCTCGCTGCCGGCCGGGGCATCGGTTGCCGCCAGCACCAGGCGCATCACCGGCTCGGTGGACGGATTGAAGCGCAGCAGCACGGGCTGCTTGGCTTCAAGCGGCAGGCGCAGCACCTCGAGTTTGTCGCGGACTTCGAGGCTGGCCTGGTCCATGTCGGTGCCCCAGGCGAACTCAAGCACCACGTCGCTCTGGCCGGTGCGCGAGACCGAACGCAGCTTGCGCAGGTTCTTGACCACGCCCACGGCCTCTTCGACAGGCTCGCTGATCAGGGTTTCGATTTCCATCGGCGCGGCACCGGTGTACTCGGTGCGGACCGTCAGGGTCGGGTAGCTCAGGTCGGGCAGCAGGTTGACCTTGAGGTCGAACAGCGCGATCAGGCCGAAGATCACGAACGTGACGGTGACCATCGCCACCGTCACCCGCCGGCGGGTGGAGAATTCGACCAGGCTCATTCGACGGCTACCTGCGCGACGGCGGCTTCGGTGGAGGCTTCGGGCGAAGCCGCATTGATCACTTCGACCTCGGAGCCATCGCGGATCGCGACCTTGCCGGCGGTGACGACGTCGTCGCCCTCTACCAGGCCCGAGCGGACCTCGGCCAGCTCGCCGTTGACGTACCCCAGCTCGACCGGGACCCGGACCGCCTTGCTTTCGCGCACCACGAACACCGCCGGCTCGCCTTCGTCCTCGAGCAGCGCGACGCGCGGCATCGTCAGCGCGTCCACGCGCTCGTCGTAGACCACTTCGATGCGGCCGAACATGCCCGGGCGCAGGGTGCCGCCGCCCTCGAAGGCGCAGACCACGCGGAAAGTGCCGCTGCCCGAATCGACCACCGGGCTGATGCGGTCAACCTTGCCCACGAATACCTGGCCCGGCACCGCGTCCACGACCATGCGCAGCGGCATGCCCGGACGGAGGGTCGCAAGCTCCCGCTCGGGCACGTTGAGCACGCCCTCGAGCTGGGAGATATCGACGACCCGGAAGGCCGGCGCGTTCAAGGCGACCAGGTTGCCGACCTTGACCATGCGCTGGGCGACCACGCCGCTGATCGGCGCGACGATGTTGGTGTGCGACAGCTCCAGCTGCGCGAGGTCGTAGCTGGCCTTGGCCGACTCGAGGTCGAAGCGGATTTGCTCGACCGATTCGGCGCTGACCAACTTGGACGCCAGCAGCTCCTGCGCGCGCCGGAAATTGTTCTCGAGCTTGCGGACGGTGGCGCGCGAGCGCTCCATTTCCAGGCGGGCGCGATCGGGGTCGATGCGCGCCAGCACCTGGCCGGCCTGCACCTGGTCGCCCTCTTCCACCAGCACCTGCAGCACGACGCCCGAAGACTTGGCGACCACTTGCGCTTCGGCCGGAGCCTCTAGGCTGGCGGTGCCGCTGTAGCTTGCCGAGATCACCT
The DNA here is from genome assembly GCF_022842045.1 of Arenimonas sp. Taxonomy (GTDB): domain Bacteria; phylum Pseudomonadota; class Gammaproteobacteria; order Xanthomonadales; family Xanthomonadaceae; genus Arenimonas. Next base: position 30,679 of record NZ_JALHQI010000026.1, read on the forward strand.
GCTTGGTGACGCGCGCCACTTCCACCGGGACGGCCGGCGCCTTTTTGTCGAGCGGCTTGCCGTCCGGGCCAGTGGCGGCGGTTCCGGCGGCTTGCCCCTCGGGCGGCTGGCCGCCTCCGCAGCCCGCCAGGGCCAGGGTGATGGCAAGCGCCAGGACGGCGGTCGTACGGGCCAGCGGGGAGGTACGGGAAGTCTTCATTTTGTGGGCTTCTGGCGGGGTGTTGTAGTTGAATAGAACAGTACAGGACGGGCGTGAAGAGCCGCATATGCCGGAAGTCTGGATGCCCACCGGTGACGGACGCATGCGCGGCGATCCCCGTCCCCCTGTCTGGCTTCGGATGCGCAGGCTATAATTTCGGTTTAGTGCCGCCCGCCCGACCCTTTCGAGCCGGAAAAAAAGACCGATGAAGCGAATCCTGTTGCCCGCCGCCAGCCTCGTGCTCGCCCTCGCCACCGCACCCGCGTTCGCCAAGGGCGACCCGGAGAAGGGCAAGGCCCTGTTCTATACCTGCACCGGCTGCCACGGCATCGCCGACTACAAGAACGCCTACCCGACCTATCGCGTGCCCAAGGTCGGCGGCCAGAACGAGGCCTACCTGATCGCGGCCCTGACCGGCTACAAGACCGGCGACCGTGAGCACCCGACCATGCAGGCCCAGGCCGAGAGCTTCTCCGAGCAGGAGATCGCCGACATCGCCGCCTATCTGTCCAGCCTCAAGCCGGCCAAGTGAGAACCGACCCCATGACCCTGCGCCTGCTCACTGCTTCCGCCCTCCTCGCCCTCGCCGCCCCGGCCTTTGCCGCCGGCCCGGTTGGCAACATCGCCGCCGGCCAGGAGAAGTCCAAGACCTGCGCCTCCTGCCACGGCGCCACCGGCAACGAGAGCCTGGACGACACCTATCCCAAGCTCGCCGGCCAGCACCCGGAGTACCTCGTGCGCGCGCTGCAGGAGTACAAGTCCGGCAAGCGCAAGAACGCGATCATGGCGGGCTTCGCCGGTGCGCTGAGCGACGAGGACATCAATGACCTGTCGGCGTTCTACGGCAGCCAGGCCGGCGACCTGCACGACCTGAGCAAGATCGACGAGCGCTGATCACGCGCCCCCGCTTCGAATGAAAAGCCCGGCGAAAGCCGGGCTTTTCATTTGCCGATGGCTAGCCGGCCTTCGGCGGTGGAACCTCGGTGGGCTTGGCCAACGGCTTGCGGCAGTGGAAGTCGTAGAGCTCGCGGGTTCCCTTCCACGCGGCCTGGCTGGCGGCATTGGTGATCTGGTCCCACCACGCGGCGCACTGCGCGGCCTCCTGCTCGTTGAGGGTGTTGGGGTCGTCGAGCTCGACCACGTAGCCGTCGTTGTTGTGGCGGATGCCGCAGCCACCGCCCGCGGCCAGGATCGACACGGTGCAAACCAGCTTGGAGCCGGGCTTGCCGGGGATCGGGATCTCGACGGTGCCGGTGGTGGCCTCGACGGCTTTTTCCAGCACTTCGGTGAGGATGTCCTTCTCCGGGATCCAGTATTCGTCGAAGCGCGTGGGCTCGTAGACCAGCGCCGGCTGCCGGCGCATGAAGCTGCCCGAATCGAGCAGGCCCGGCTGCTGGAAGCTGAACTCGCGGGTGTCGTCGGTGGCGCCGCGCAGCTGGTCGCGCACTTCGTCGGGCAGGTCGAGCGAGCCGTCGGGGTTGTACAGGCGCAGCGAGCCGGCCGCGAGCGGCGCATCGACGGCCTGCATCGCGCCCGTGCGGTTGGCCGGCGGCGCCAGGAAGTCATCGGACCGCGCCGGTGCGGCGGGCAGCGACTGCACCGTGGCGGCGACGTCGGGCGCCGACGCGGGCGCGGCGGTTTCCGGCGCCGACAGCTGCGCGGTGGCTTCCGGCGCCAGCATGTCCTCCGACTCGGGCGCGGGAAGCTCGCCGAAATCGATGTCCAGCTCCGGCTTGCGGACGCGGATGGGTTCGGGGCGAAGCACGTCCACGGTCGGCGCGGCCGGGCGGTCGATGGCGACCTGCTCGGGCTCGATGACTTCGGCGAACGAAGGGCCGGTGATCTCGACGCGGGCCGTGACCGGCTCCGCCGGCGACGGCTCGGCGACCGGCAGCGGCACGCGAGCGATCTCCGCTTCGGGCAGCGGCTCGGGGCTGGGCACGGGCGCCAGCGGCAGCTCGCGCATCGGGATCGGGGCCGGCTCGGGGTCCTCCACCGGCACGAACACCAGGGTCGAATCGATCGAAGGCGCCGGGTCCTCGGGCAGGTCCGCTTCCTCGGTCGGATCGGGATCGGTGGCAGGCTCGACGATGGGCTCGGGCAGCGGCTCGGGCTCGGGCTCGGGCTCGGGTTCGGGTTCGGGTTCGGGTTCGGGCTCGGGCAGCGGTTCGGGCTCCGGCTCAGGCAAGGGTTCGGGCGCCGGTACTGGCGATGGAAGCGGTTCGGGCTCCCGGGCAGGCTGCGGTTCCGGCTCGGGCTCGGGCGCGGGTGCTTCGACGGGCGTCGGCTCGGGCACGGGCACGGGCTCAGGTTCCGGTTCCGGTTCCGGTTCCGGTTCCGGCTCGGGCTCCGGCTCGGGGAAAATGAGGATCGTGGTGATCTCGCGCTCGGGCGGCGGGGAAGTGACGAAACCGCTGGTGTCGAAAACCCAGAACACGACCGCGTGGCCGATCGTGATCAGGCCCATCAGGATCAGGCGCAGGCCGAGCGGCAGGTCCTCCGGTGCGCGCGCCGGGCGCCAGCGGTGGCCGGACTCGTTGAGCGCCTCAGCGGGATCGTAGGTCTCGCGTGGATCGCTCACGGGCACCGCGTCGTCGGGAAGGGCCGGGCGAGAGTAACCGCAGCGCCCGGGAAAAATTGGTTAAGCAGCGCGGGCGTGGCGCGGACCATTCAGCCGCGGGCTATGTAGGGTGCACTGCCGGTGCTGTGGTCGGTGGCATCGCGCACCGCGGTGACCTCGGGGATCTTCGCCTTCATCGACGTCTCGATGCCCTGCTTCAGCGTCACGTCCACCATTCCGCAGCCGTGGCAACCGCCGCCGAAGCGCAGGTACACCACGCCGTCGGCATCGATGGAATCAAGCGCGACGCGGCCCTTGTGCGAGGCCAGCTGCGGATTGATCTCGGAGTCGATCAGCCACTGCACCCGCTCGACCAGCGAAGCGTCGCCGGCCGGTTGGTCGCCCTTGATGCGCGGCGCCTTGATCGTGAGCTGGCCGCCGGTGGCGCTGGCGACGAAATCGATGTCGGCCGAATCGAGGAACGGAGCACTCGGCGCATCGACGTACAGGGTGAAGCCGGCGCACTCGATCGACCACTCGTCGCCGAGCAGGTCGCCGTGGTCGCAGAACTCAAGCCGCGCATCCGCACGTGGGGTGCCCGGGTTGACCGCGGATAGCCGTATGCCGACGGCGTCGCCACCCTGGGTCTGGAGCAGGCGCTGGAAATAGGCCTGCGCGGATTCGGTGATGTTGATCATGGCGCGCATTGTAAACCCCGCGGCCTATACTTCGGCCCAACCGCCCACGGAACGCTGACATGACTTCGATCGCCGACCTCGCCGCCCGTCACTGCACCCCGCTCAAGGGCGAGCAGCACCGCCTGCCACCCGCCGACGTGAAGGCTTTCCTCACCGCCCTGCCCGGCTGGGAGCTGGTGGAGGACGGCGCGGCGATCCGACGGACCTTCACGTTCAAGGACTACTACCGGACGATGGCGTTCGTGAATGCGCTGGCCTACGTGGCCCATGCCGAGGACCACCATCCCGATCTGGGGGTGCACTACGACCGGGCGGTGGTGCGCTATTCCACCCACGACGTGGGCGGGCTGAGCGCCAACGATTTCATCTGCGCCGCAAAGGCCGAACAGCTCGCCTGAAGCAAATGAACCTGGTTCATTTGCTTCAGGCGAGGCGGTCCAATACTGCGGTGAGTTCTTCGCTCAGCGGTGCGTTGATCAGGTAGGGCGTCTTGCCCTTGTCCAGGGCGAATTCGATGGACGCCGCGTGCAGGAACAGGCGCTTGAGGCCTACCTGCTGGGCCAGCCGCTTGTTCGCCTCGGGGTCGCCGTACTTGTCGTCGCCGGCCACCGGGTGACCAAGGTGGGCGGCATGCACACGGATCTGGTGGGTGCGGCCGGTCTCGATGCGCACCTCGCAGTAGCTGTGGCCCCCGCGGCGCTCGAGCACCTTGAAGTGGCTGACCGAAGGCTTGCCCGCCGGATCCACGCGCACCTGGCGCTCGCCGCCCTGCATCACCGATTTTTGCAGCGGCGCGTCCACGGTCAGCGTGCCGTTCGGGACGCGGCCGACCAGCAGCGCCAGGTAGCGCTTGCCCGGCCCTTCGTCGTCCTCGCCCGCGCGCATCAGCGCCTGCAGCTCGAGCAGGGCCGAACGCTTCTTGGCGATGATGATCACGCCCGAGGTATCCCGGTCCAGGCGGTGCACCAGCTCCAGCGGCTCGCCGGGCCGAAGCGCCCGAAGCGATTCGATCAGGCCGTGGCTGATGCCGCTGCCGCCGTGGGTGGCCAGGCCGCTGGGCTTGCTCACGGCCAGCAGGGCCTTGTCCTCGAACACGATGCTGGCGGCCAGGCGGTCCAGCAGGCCCTTGGGCACCGGCCGGGCCTCGCCGGCCTCGTTCAGCTTTACCGGCGGGATGCGGACCTCGTCGCCCCCGGCCAGGCGGCTGTCGGCCTTGGCCCGCTTGCCGTTGATTCGCACCTGGCCGCTGCGGACCAGCTTGTAGACCAGGCTCCGGGGCGCGCCCTTGAGCTGCAGCAGCAGGAAGTTGTCCAGGCGCTGGCCGTCCCGGTCCTCGGGGACCTTGACCATCTTCACGCCGGTTGAGACTTCATTTGCCGCCATGGGGGTTGCACCTATACAATCGCTTCGCGAGATAACGTCCTGATTTCCCTGGGGTGCCGGCCGAAAGCCGATCCCAGGTGAATCCTGAGGAACCGCTACCACACCCCACGGGGGTGACCATGTTAGCCGGTACCGAAGGCGGACGGATATCGCCGTACACCTTACAAGTGCACGACAGACCGGAGAACGCTCGGCGGTTTCCGGCCCCAATGACCGAACACAAGTACAACAAGCGCTCCCGCGGGTTCGCCCAAGGTTTCGAAGCGCTGGAAGTTCCTGCCAGGCCCGGGTGCGCGGTGCGCCCCTAGCCGGAAACATCGGGCGCGGACCCCGGCGTTCCTCGCGGTAAGAGCGCGTGAGGACACCAGACAATGAAGCGTATGTTGATCAATGCCACGCAGGCCGAAGAGCTGCGCGTGGCGATCGTCGATGGCCAGAACCTTTACGACATCGACATCGAGCAGCCCTCGAAGGAACAAAAGAAGTCCAACATCTACAAGGGCCGCATCGTCCGCCTGGAGCCCTCCCTGGAGGCCGCCTTCGTCGAGTACGGCGGCGAGCGCCACGGCTTCCTCCCCCTCAAGGAAATCTCCCGGGACTACTTCGTCCCCGGCGTCGACCCCAACAAGGCCGGCCTGAAGGAATTCCTGCGCGAAGGCCAGGAAGTGGTCGTCCAGGTCGACAAGGAAGAGCGCGGCAACAAGGGCGCCGCCCTGACCACGTTCATCTCGCTGGCCGGCCGCTACATGGTGCTGATGCCGAACTCGCCCACCGCCGGCGGCGTCTCGCGCCGGGTCGAGGGTGACGACCGCCAGGCCCTGAAAGAGGCCATGGACGCGCTGACCATCCCCGACGACATGGGCGTGATCATCCGCACCGCCGGCGTCGGCCGCGCCGCCGACGAACTTCAGTGGGACCTCGACTACCTGCTCCAGGTCTGGAAGTCGATCACCGACGCCGCCCTGGCCAAGCCCTCGCCCTTCCTGATCTACCAGGAATCGCGCCTGATCATCCGCGCCCTGCGCGACTACCTGCGCGCCGACATCGGCGAGATCCTGGTGGACACGCGCGAGATGTACGACGAGGCGCGCGACTTCATGCAGTCGGTGATGCCGCAGAACCTGCGCAAGCTCAAGTTCTACGAAGACCCGACGCCGCTGTTCAACCGCTACCAGATCGAGTCGCAGATCGAAGGCGCCTACGAGCGCCAGGTGCGGCTGCCCTCGGGCGGCAGCATCGTCGTCGACCAGACCGAGGCCCTGACCGCGATCGACGTCAACTCCTCGCGCGCCACCAAGGGCAGCGACATCGAGGAAACCGCGTTCAACACCAACCTCGAGGCCGCCGACGAAGTGGCCCGCCAGATGCGCCTGCGCGACCTGGGCGGCCTGGTGGTCATCGACTTCATCGACATGAGCTCGGGCAAGCACCAGCGCCTGGTGGAAGAGCGCCTGCAGAACGCGCTCAAGCAGGACCGCGCCCGCGTGCAGATCGGCCGCATCTCGCGCTTCGGCCTGCTGGAAATGAGCCGCCAGCGCCTGCGCCCGTCGCTGGGTGAATCCAGCCAGATCGTCTGCCCGCGCTGCGAGGGCCACGGCCGCATGCGCAGCGTCGAGTCGCTGTCGCTGAGCATCCTGCGCCTGGCCGAAGAGCACGCGATGAAGGAGAACACCGGGCAGGTGCTGGTACAGGCCCCGCCGGAAATCGCCAACTACCTGCTCAACGAGAAGCGCCGCGCCCTGGTCGAGATCGAAACCCGGCACGATGCACCCGTGGTCGTGGTCGCCGACGACCAGCTCGAGACGCCGCACTTCAACATCAGCCGCCTGCGCGAAAACGAGCTGGGCGAAGAGTCCGGCAAGCCCAGCTACCACCGCACCACCCCGCGCAAGCAGGCGGTGCATTCGCTGACCAAGGCGCACATCAACGTGCCCGACCTGCCGGCCGTCACCGCCGTGCGCCCGCCGAACCCGGCGCCGGTGCGCGAGGAAGCCGAGGTCGAAGTGGCGCCGGCGCCGGTGTTCTCCAACAAGGCGGCCGCGCCCAAGCCGGGCTTCTTCGCCCGCCTGGCCGCGCTGTTCACCGGCGGCGATGCCGGCAACGATGAAGCACCGGCCAAGAAGTCGCGCGACGAGCGCAGTGACCGCAGCGAACGCGGCGGCGACCGCGGCCCGCGCGGCGGCAACGACGGCCGTCGCGATCGCAACGGCCGTGGCCGGGATCGCGGCGAGCGCGGTTCGCGCGGCGAGCGCAACGACCGCGGCGACAAGGCCAAGGACAGCGGCAAGCCCCAGCCGCAGGCCGCCGCCCAGGCGCGCCCGCCCAAGCAGGAGCGCACCGAGGAACAGAAGAAGCAGGACGAGCAGCGTCGCCTCGAGGGGCAGCAGCGCCGCGAGGAAAACCAGAAGAAGGAAGCCGAGCGCCGCGAACAGCAGCGCCAGGAAAACCTGAAGCGCGAAGCCGAGCGTCGCGAAGCCCGCGCCGCCAAGCTGGCCGCGCAGGCTGCTGCCGGCGGTGCCGCCCTGGCCGAGGGTGAAGCGCCGGTTGCCGACGTGGACGCCGCAGAAGGCCAAGTCGCTGCCGGCGTCGAGAACAACGCCGAAGGCGGCAGCGAAGCCGCGGGTGCCGAAGGCACGGGCCGCCGTCGCCGCGGCCGTCGCGGTGGCCGTCGCCGCCGTCGTCCGGAAGATGCCGCCAACGAGGGCAACGGCCAGGACGCTTCGCAGGACAGCGAATCCGATTTCGATGACGAAGAGCCGGGCCAGTCCTCTGGCAACCGCCCGGCCTCTCCGGCGGCCACGGTGAGCGCCGCCGAGTCCGACTTCGACGACCTCGGCCCCGCGCCCACCCCGGCCCCGCGCCCGGTGCCGGTGTCGGCCCCGGTGGCGGCGATGGCGGCAGCGCCGGTCG
>NZ_JALHQI010000027.1 GCF_022842045.1 Arenimonas sp.
ACGCTCTTCCGATCTCGCGGCGCACCGGGCGCACGCGCGCCGGGTCGCGCAGCGCAGCCTTGATGGCGGCCACCACGGCATCGGCCTCGGGCGCGATGCCCTGCGGTGCGATCAGCTGGAAGGTGTCGAGCGCATGGCCGTCGCTGGAATTGAGCACCCGCGCCTCGAGCACGTTCAACCCGAGCCGGTCGAGCGTGGCCACCAGCGCCGCGAACAGGCCGTCGCGGTCGAGCGCGCGCACGAACACCTCCAGCCCGCCCGCCTGCAGGTGCGGCCGCACCAGCACCACGGTGTCGCCTGCCTCCGACTCGGCGATGCCGCGCGTCTGCCAGGCGATCTGCTCGGGCCGGTAGCGCAGGAAGCCGACGTCGGGATACGCCGCCCAGATCCGTTCCACCGCGGCCTCGTCCAGGCCTTCGCCCAGCAGGCGCTCCATCGCCTTGGCGCGGGTCTCGGCCATGATTTCGTTGGCGTGGACCGGGTTTTCCAGGCCGCGGCGCAGGGCGAAGCGCGTGGCCGAGTACAGGTCGGCCAGCAGCCGGTCCTTCCAGGCGTTCCAGAGCTTGGGGCTGGTGCCGGCGATGTCGGCGCAGGTGAGCAGGTACAGGTAGTCGAGGTGTTCGCGGTCGGCGACCCTGTTGGCGAAGCGCGCGACGACCTCGGGATCCGAGATGTCCTGGCGCTGCGCCGTCACCGACATCAGCAGGTGCTGTTCGACCAGCCACGCCACCAGGTCGCCGTCGGCGGCGGGCAGCGCGTGCACCGCGGCGAACTCGCGCGCGTCCACCGCGCCGAGCTCGGAATGGTCGCCGCCGCGGCCCTTGGCGATGTCGTGGAACAGCCCGGCCAGCAGCAGCAGGTGCGGCTTGCGCAGGCGCGGCAGCACTTCGTGCGCGATCGCGAAGCGCTCGTCGGCGCGGCGCGCGAAGCCGTCCATGTGCGCCAGCACGGTGAGCGTGTGCTGGTCGACGGTGTAGACATGGAACAGGTCGTACTGCATGCGCCCCGAGACCTTGCCGAAGGCCGGCAGGTAGCGCGCCAGCACGCCCAGCCGGGCCATGCGCGTGAGCGTGGCCACGGCCTGCGGGGATTCCAGCAGCGCCATGAACTGCTGGCGCACTCCGGGCGGCTGCTCGTCGCAGGGCCGGATCGCGGACAGCGACTCGCCCAGCGCGCGCGCCGTCTCCGAGTGCAGGCCGCGGGCCTGCGGCGCCTGGTCCCAGGCCGCGAAAAGCTCGAGCATCGGCGCCAGGCCCTCGCGCAGCCGCTCGGGCGCGCGCATCGCCAGGTAGCCGTGGCGCAGCTCATAGCCCTCGGCCACCGGCACCGGTGATTCCTCGCCCGAAAGCTGCTCCTCGAAGCGCTGCAGCAGGCGGTCGTTGATCCGCATCACCGTGGCGGCGCTGCGGAAGAAGGCCTGCATCATCTGTTCGACCGCGAGGTTGTCGCGGTGCTCGTCCTTCAGGCCCAGCATCGCCGCCAGCGTCTTCTGGTGGTCGAAGCCCAGGCGCTCCTCGCGCCGGCCGGCCAGCAGGTGCAGGCCGAAGCGCAGGCGCGCGAGCTGGCGCCACTCCCGCTCGAGGCTGGCGCATTCGTCCTCGCCCAGCAGGCCCAGCGGCACCAGCGCGCGCAGGCCGGGCACGCCGTACAGGCGCATGCCCATCCAGGTCACGGTCTGCAGGTCGCGCAGGCCGCCCGGGCCTTCCTTGAGGTTGGGCTCGAGGTTGTGGGCGGTGTCGTGGAAGCGGGCGTGGCGGGCGCGCTGTTCCTCGCGCTTGGCGGCGAAGTAGTCGGCCGGCGGCCACAGATGGGTCGGCGCCAGCGCGGCGGCGAGGGCCGCGGGGGCACCGTCGTCGCCGGCCAGGGCGCGGCATTCCATCAGCGAGGTCAGCACGGTGATGTCCTCGCGCGCGGCCTCGACGCACTGCGCCAGCGAGCGCACCGCCTGGCTGGTGGCCAGGCCGGCATCCCACAGCAGTGAAAAGAAGCGGCCAATGGCGGCCTCGTGCGCCTTCTGCGCGGCAGGCTCGCCCAGCACCAGCAGGTCGATGTCGGACTGCGGGTAGAGCTCGGCCCGGCCATAGCCGCCGGTGGCCAGCAGCTGCAGCGGGGCGCCGGGCGGGAGGCAGCGGGCCCAGGCCGAGGCCACCACCGTGTCGCTGGCCTCGCAGCACAGGCCAACCAGGCGGTCGATGGCTTCGCCGGCCTCGAAACGGCGGCGCAGTTCGGTGCGACGCGCGGCCAGGCCGGCCTTGGCGGCCTCGCGCCAGGCGCCGTCGTCGGCGGCCGCGGCCAGGGCGGCCGCCAGCGGGGGTTCGGGCGTGGGGACGGCGCTCACCGGCCGGCCCCGGTCACAGCTCGTTGTCGTCGCCGGGCAGGCGGGTGAGGATCTCGACGCCGTCGTCGGTGACGGCCACCGTGTGCTCCCACTGGGCCGACAGCGACTTGTCGCGGGTGACCACGGTCCAGCCATCGCCCAGCAGCTTGGTGTGGCGGCTGCCCTCGTTGATCATCGGCTCGATGGTGAAGGTCATGCCCTTCTGCAGCACCACGCCGGACATCGGCTGGCCGTAGTGCAGCACCTGCGGGTCCTCGTGGTAGATCTGGCCGATGCCGTGGCCGCAGTACTCGCGCACCACCGAGAAGCGCTCGGACTCGGCGTACTTCTGGATGGCGTGGCCGATGTCGCCCAGGGTGGCGCCCGGCTTGACCACGCGGATACCGCGGAACATGGCCTCGCGGGTGACCTCGACCAGGCGCCGGGCCTTGATGCTGGGCTCGCCCACGAAGTACATCCGGCTGGTGTCGCCGTGCCAGCCGTCCTTGATGACGGTGACGTCGATGTTGATGATGTCGCCGTCCTTGAGGACCTTGGACTCGCTCGGGATGCCGTGGCAGATGACGTTGTTGACCGAGGTGCAGACCGTGGCCGGGAAGCCCTTGTAGCCGACGTTGGCCGGGATGGCCTTCTGGACGTCGACGATGTGGTCGTGGCAGATCCGGTCCAGCTCGGCCGTGGTCACGCCCGGCTTCACGTGGGGGGCGACGACCTGCAGCACCTCGGCGGCCAGGCGGCCGGCGACGCGCATGCGCTCGATGTCTTCGGGGCTCTTCAGGGTGATCCTCATGGGCCGGGATTATCCATTACTTGCGGGGGGTTAGGCCAGCGGGCTATACTCCCGCGGCTCGAAACGGCCCGTTCCCCCAACGGCACGGTCCGCCTTCGAACCGCCCACGCCGGGCGTCACCGGTGAATACACACACCAGGCCATCCCCCGTCCCGGGGTGCCTCGGGACTTCCCGAGGTTCGAGACGGCCGCCTGGTGGAGGCCCAACCCCGGAGCTCCGAAGCCGCCAGCGTGCGGCCGGCTCCCTGTCGTGAAAGGAAATTCGCAATGTCCCAGGTCACCATGCGCCAGATGCTGGAAGCCGGCGTGCACTTCGGCCACCAGACCCGCTACTGGAACCCCAAGATGGGCCCGTACATCTTCGGCGCCCGCGGCAAGATCCACATCATCAACCTCGAGAAGACCCTCCCGCTCTTCGTCGACGCGATGAACTTCATCTCGGGCATCGCCCAGAAGCGCGGCACCGTGCTGTTCGTCGGCACCAAGCGCTCGGCACGCGAGTCCATCAAGGAAGAGGCCATCCGCTGCAACATGCCGTACATGAGCATGCGCTGGCTCGGCGGCACCCTGACCAACTTCGCCACCGTGAAGAAGTCGGTCGCCCGCCTGAAGGAGCTCGAGGCCGCCGAGACCGACGGCACCTTCGAGAAGCTGGTCAAGCATGAAGTGCTGGGCCTGCGCCGCGAGCGCGACAAGCTGGAAGCCTCGCTGGGCGGCATCAAGGAAATGAACCGCCTGCCGGACGCGCTGTTCGTGATCGACATCGGCCACGAGAACATCGCCGTGCAGGAAGCCAAGAAGCTCGGCATCCCGGTCATCGCCGTGGTCGACACCAACTACGACCCCAACCTGGTGGACTACGCCATCCCGGGCAACGACGACGCCATCCGCGCCGTGCAGCTGTACGTCCGCGCCGCGGCCGACGCCGTGCTCGAGGGCAAGGCCGCTTCGCCGCAGGCGCACGTGGCCGCCGACGAGTTCGTCGAGCTCGACGCCGAGGGCAACCCGGTCGCCAAGGAAGACAAGAAGGCCGCCCCGCGCGGTCCGCGCGCCCCGCGCGACGACGCCAAGCGCGCCCCGCGCGCGCCCCGCGCCGCCAAGTAAGTCACCGCGGCGTCATGCCGCGGCGCCACAGTGCGCCGCGGCCCCATCCCGGCCGAGGCGGCACTGCGCCGCCGCGACCCCCACTGATTCTGGAGAACCCCATGGAAATCACCGCATCCCTGGTCAAGGACCTGCGCGAGCGCACCGGCGCCGGCATGATGGAGTGCAAGAAGGCGCTCACCGAGAACGCCGGCAACATCGACGCCGCCGCCGAGTGGCTGCGCAAGTCGGGCCTGGCCAAGGCCGACAAGAAGGCCGACCGCGTCGCCGCCGAGGGCCGCATCGTGGCCGCGCAGGACGGCGGCAAGGCCGTGCTGGTCGAGGTCAACTCCGAGACCGATTTCGTGGCCAAGGACGACAACTTCCTGGCCTTCACCGCCGCCGTCGCGCAGGCCGCGCTGGCCTCGGGCGCCGCTGACGCGGAAGCCCTGAAGTCGGCCAAGCTCGCCTCGGGCGAGACGGTCGAGGAAGGCCGCGCCGCGGTCATCGCCAAGGTTGGCGAGAAGGTCGACGTGCGCCGCCTGGCCCGTGTCGACACCGCCAACCACGTCGCCGCCTACATCCATGGCGGCCGCATCGGCGTGCTGGTCGAACTCAAGGGCGGCGACGCCGACCTGGCCCGCGGCATCGCCATGCACGTGGCGGCGATGAACCCGCCGTACAACAAGGCGGCCGACGTGCCGGCCGACTTCCTGGCCAAGGAAAAGGAAATCGAGCTGGCCAAGATGTCCGACAAGGACCGCGCCAAGCCGGCCGAGATCCTCGAGAAGATCATCGGCGGCAAGGTCGCCAAGATCGTCAACGAGGTCACCCTCTACGGCCAGCCGTACGTGCTCAACACCGACCTGTCGGTCGAGGCCACCCTGAAGGCCGCCGGCGCCGAAGTCATCGGCTTCCAGCGCCTGGCCGTCGGCGAAGGCATCGAGAAGGTCGTCGAGGACTACGCGGCGGAAGTCGCGAAGGCCATGGCGGTGTAACAGGCATTCGCCTGTGACACCCCCACGATTCGCTTCGCGAATCGCGGGCCCTGGCCTCACCACTCCCGATCCCCGCGCCTTCGGCGCGCCCCCTTACCAAGGGGGCTATCCTCCAGGCAGGATCCGGCGCAAGAAAAAACCCCGCGAAAACGCGGGGTTTTTTCTGCCCACCGATTGCCGCGCCGACGTTGCGAAGCGAGCATCCGATCCAAGCGTTCTCGCCCTATCCGCCCTCATCCGCTTCCTTCCGCGTAAATCCGCGTTAAAACAGGAAAGTTACATCCCCGTCACGACAGACCCGGCGATCGGCTAGAATCTGCGCGTTTGCCTGCCCCCGGAGAGACCCATGAGCGCCGCCCCCCTGAAGTACCGCCGCATCCTGCTCAAGCTCTCCGGCGAGGCCCTGATGGGGAACGTGGACTACGGCATCGACCCGGTGGTGATCAGCGACCTGGCGGCCGAGATCGTCGCGGTGCAGCGCGCGGGCGCCGAAGTGGGCCTGGTGATCGGCGGCGGCAACATCTTCCGCGGCGCCGGCCTGGCCGCGGCCGGCATGGACCGCGTCACCGGCGACCACATGGGCATGCTGGCCACCGTCATCAACGCGCTGGCCATGGCCGATGCGCTCGAGAAGCAGGGCGGCTTCGCCCGCGTGATGAGCGCGATCAAGATCAACGAGGTGTGCGAGGACTACATCCGCCGCCGCGCCATCCGGCACATGGAGAAGGGCCGCATCGCCCTGTTCGCGGCCGGCACCGGCAACCCCTTCTTCACCACCGACTCGGCCGCGGCGCTGCGCGCCAGCGAGATCGGCGCCGACCTGCTGCTCAAGGCCACCAAGGTCGACGGCATCTACGATTCGGACCCGAAGAAGAACCCGGGCGCGAAGAAGTTCGACCGCCTGAGCTACGACGAGGTGATCGCCCGCAACCTGCAGGTGATGGACACCGCCGCCTTCGCCCTGTGCCGCGACAACCAGGTGCCGCTGCGCATCTACGACATGATGCAGCCCGGTGCGCTGATGCGGATCCTCCGGGGCGAGGACCTGGGCACCCTGGTCTGCGCCTGAACCACCGGCCCCCTGCCCGCCTATAATGCCCGACTGCCCAGATCCGACGCGGAGCCCCAGATGCTGAACGACATCAAGAAAGACGCCACCACCCGCATGGCCAAGAGCGTGGACGGCTTCCGCCAGGAGCTCACCAAGCTGCGCACCGGCCGCGCCACCACCGCCCTGGTCGACCACCTGAAGGTGAACTACTACGGTTCGGACATGCCGCTGTCGCAGGTCGCTACGGTGTCGGTCGCCGACGCCCGCTCGCTGCTGATCACGCCCTGGGAGAAGGGCATGGTCGCCGCGGTCGAGAAGGCCATCCTGTCCTCCGACCTGGGCCTGAACCCGAACACCGCCGGCACCGCCATCCGCATCAACCTGCCGCCGCTGACCGAGGAGCGCCGAAAGGAGCTCTCCAAGCACGTGCACGCCGAGGGCGAGAACTCCAAGGTCGCCATCCGCAACATCCGCCGCGACGCGATTCAGCACGTCAAGGAACTGCTGAAGGAAAAGCAGGTCACCGAGGACGACGCCCGCCGCGCCGAGGACGAGATCCAGAAGCTCACCGACAAGCACGTCAAGGACGTGGACGAAGTGGTGAAGGCCAAGGAACAGGAACTGATGGCGGTCTGAGCCACGCCGCCCGAATGACCGCCGCCCCGCCCGCCGCGCGCCTGCCCCGCCACCTCGCCGTCATCATGGACGGCAACGGGCGCTGGGCCGAGCGCCGCCAGCGCCCGCGCACCCTCGGCCACCGCGCCGGCGCGAAGGCCGTGCAGGTCTGCGTCGACTATTGCCTGGACCGCGGCATCGAGGCGCTCACGCTGTTCGCCTTTTCCAGCGAGAACTGGAACCGGCCGCCGGAGGAAGTCGGCGCGCTGATGAAGCTGTTCCTGCGCATGCTCGACTCCGAGGTCGACGAACTGCACCGCCGCGGCGTGCGGGTGGCCTTCATCGGCGAGCGCGCGCAGTTCCCCGAAGCGATCCGCGCCCGGATGGCGCAGGCCGAGGCCACCGGCCCCGCCACGCCGCGCCTGGTGCTGACGATCGCGGCCGGCTACGGCGGCCGCTGGGACATCACCGAGGCCTGCCGCCGGCTCGCGGCCGAGGCCGCGGCGGGCCGGCTGGACCCGGCCACCATCAACGAGGCCCTCGTCGGCCGCCACATGGGGCTGGCGGCGCTGCCCGCCCCCGATCTCTTCATCCGCACCGGCGGCGACCTGCGCATCAGCAATTTCCTGCTGTGGCAGCTGGCCTATACCGAGCTGTGGTTCACCGAAACCCTCTGGCCCGACCTCGATCGCACGGTGCTGGATGCCGCCCTCGCCGACTTCGCCGACCGCGAACGTCGCTTCGGCCTGACCAGTGCCCAGGTGGCCGGGAGCAATGCATGAGCCGTCGACAGCGCGTCACCACGGCCCTGGTCCTCGCGCCGCTGCCGATCCTGGCGCTGCTGTTCCTGCCCACGCCCTGGCTGGCGGCGCTGGTCGCCGCGGTGATGCTGGCGGGCCTGTGGGAATGGACCGCCTTCGCCGGGCTCGAGGACAAGACCCCGCGCGTTCTGTTCCTGACCGCCAACGCGCTGATGATGGCGGCCCTGGTCTGGGGCGGCGGACCCAGCCTGTTCACCCTGAAGCTGGCCAGCCTGGTCGGCGTGGCCTGGTGGGCGCTGGTCTGCCTGTGGCTGGCGCGGCCGGGCTTCGGCCAGGGCGATGGCCAGGCCGCGCGCGGCATCAAGCTGCTCGCCGGCAGCCTGTGCGTGGTGCCGGCCTGGTGTGCGTTGGGCTGGCTGCATGCCGAGGGCGACTTCGGCCCGCGCTGGACCCTGTTCGCGGTGCTGCTGGTGTGGGCCGCCGACAGCGGCGCCTACTTCGCCGGCTCGCGCTGGGGCCGGCGCAAGCTGGCGCCCGCGATCAGCCCCGGCAAGACCTGGGAGGGCGTCTGGGGGGGCCTGGCCACCAGCGCGCTGCTGGCGGTCGCGGCGCTGCCCCTGCTGGGCCTGGGCTGGTCGTCGCTGCCGGCGCTGGTGCTGCTGACCGTCCTTACCGCGGCGATCTCGGTGGTGGGCGACCTGTTCGAGAGCCTGATGAAACGGCACTCGGGCGTGAAGGACTCCGGCGCCCTCTTCCCCGGCCACGGCGGCCTGATGGACCGGCTCGACAGCTTGCTCGCCGCGCTGCCGGTGTTCGTGGTGGGCAAGGCATGGCTGGGCCTCTGAAGACGATCGCGCTGCTGGGAGCCACCGGTTCGATCGGCGGCTCCACCCTCGACGTCGTCGCGCGGCATCCCGGGCGCTTCCGGGTCGGTGCGCTCAGCGCCCACTCCCGGGTCGATGAGCTGCTGGCGCTGTGCGCCCGGTTCCGGCCTGATTCAGCCGTGGTCACCGATCCGGAAGCCTATGCCGCGCTGCGGGACGGGCTGCGTGCCCTGGCCCTGCCCACGCGCGCGCTGGCGGGGCCGGCGGCGCTCGAAGAGATCGCGGCCGATCCGGCCAACGACGTCGTGGTGGCCGCCATCGTCGGCGCCGCCGGCGTCGCTTCCACCCTGGCCGCGGCCCGCGCCGGCAAGCGCCTGCTGCTGGCCAACAAGGAATCGGTGGTGCTGGCCGGCGACCTGCTGATGCAGGCCGTCGCCGAAGGCGGCGCCACCCTGCTGCCGGTGGACAGCGAGCACAACGCCATCTTCCAGTGCCTGCCGGCCGACGGCGGGCGCGGCGGCGTGCGCCGCCTGCTGCTGACCGCCTCCGGCGGGCCGTTCCGCGGCCGCAAGCGCGAGTCCCTGGCGTCGGTGACCCCCGACCAGGCCTGCGCGCACCCGAACTGGGTGATGGGCCGCAAGATCTCGGTCGACTCGGCCACGCTGATGAACAAGGGACTGGAAGTGATCGAGGCCCGGCACCTGTTCGGCCTGCCGTCCGGGCGCATCGAGGTGGTGGTGCACCCGCAGAGCGTCATCCACTCGCTGGTGGACTACGTGGACGGCTCGGTGCTGGCGCAGCTGGGCAACCCGGACATGCGCACGGCCATCGCCTATGGCCTGGCCTGGCCCGAGCGCATCGATTCGGGCGTGGCGCCGCTGGACCTTGCGGCGCTGGCGCGCTTTGATTTCGAGCCGCCCGACCTCGACGCCTTCCCCTGCCTGGCCCTGGCCTTCCGCGCGCTGGAGGCCGGCGGCACCGCGCCCGCGGTGCTGAACGCGGCGAACGAAATCGCGGTTTCAGCCTTTCTTCAGGGCGAACTCGGTTTCCTTGGCATTCCCGACCTCATCCAGGCCTGCCTAGACGCCATGCCCGCATCGCCCGCCGGCTCCCTGGACGACCTGATGGCCACCGACGCCGAAGCCCGGCGCCTGGCCCGCGACCTCGTCGCCCGCGGGGGGCCGCGATGACCGAATTCTTTGGCTCGATCTGGTGGCTGATCGTCAGCCTCGGCATCCTCGTCACCTTCCATGAATTCGGCCACTACTGGGTGGCGCGCCGCTGCGGCGTGCGCGTGCTGCGCTTCTCGGTCGGCTTCGGCAAGCCGCTCTGGACCCGTCGCGGCAAGGACGGCACCGAGTACGTGGTGGCCATGCTGCCGCTGGGCGGCTACGTGAAGATGCTCGACGAGCGCGAGGTCGAAGTCGCCCCGCACGAGCGCCACGAAAGCTTCAACGCCAAGTCGGTCTACCAGCGCATCGCGATCGTCGCGGCCGGCCCGGTGGCGAACCTGCTGCTGTGCATTGCCCTGCTCTGGCTGATGTTCGTGATCGGCAAGCCCGACGCGGTGCCCGAGCTCGGGCGGGTCGAGGGCATCGCCGCGGAGGCCGGCTTCGCCCCGGGCGACCGCCTGCTGGCCGTGGGCGACCGCGAGACGCCGACCTGGACCGATGCCGGCATCGCCCTGTCGACCGCCATCATGGACCGCGCGCCGACCGCGGTGCGGGTCCGCACCGCCGAGGGCCGCGAGGCCGTCCGCCAGCTGCCGCTGGACCGCCCCGGCCAGGCCCTGCGCGAGGAACAGCCGTTCGAGGACCTGGGCTTCATGCTTCGGTTCCCCCCCGTGGTCGGCGGGCTCCAGCCTGGCGGCGCCGCCGAGGGCCGGCTCCAGGTCGGCGACCGCATCGTCTCGATCAATGGCGAACCCCTGCTCGGCTACGACCAGATCGGCCCGACCCTGCAGCGCCTGTCGGCCCCCGGCCGCACCCTGGACCTGGTGGTCGAGCGCGGCGGCAGCCGGGTCACCGTGCCGGTGGATCCCCGCCTGGTGGGCGAGGGCGAGGCCGCCACCTGGGTCCTGGGCGTGATGGCCGCGGCCCCGGAACAGGACGCCCTGCTGCGCTACAACCCGCTCCGGGCGGTTCCCGTGGCCCTGGCCCAGACCGGCCAGATGGCCTCGGACGTGGTCGGGATGCTCTGGCGGATGGTCACCGGCAAGGCCTCGCTGCAGAACATCTCGGGGCCCATCACCATCGCCCGGGTCGCCCACGGCAGCGCCAGCCTGGGCCCGGCCTGGTTCCTGAATTTCCTCGCGATCCTGTCCCTGAGCCTGTGCATCATGAACCTGCTGCCCATCCCGGTCTTGGATGGGGGGCACCTGCTGTATTACCTTATCGAGCTGGTCAAGGGCAGCCCGGTCGGCGAGCGTGCGCTCGTGGCGGGCCAGTACGTAGGCTTGGCCATGCTGGCCAGCCTCATGGGACTGGCCTTCTACAACGACATTCTCCGGCTCGGTTCCTGACCCCACCCCTTTCGCGGGCGCCCTTGCGCCCGCCGCCAACGGATTGATGATGACGCGACCCATTGCTCGCCGCTGCCTCCTGAGCCTCGCGCTCGCCGCCGCCCTCGCCGGGCCCGTGCAGGCACAGAACCAGCCCGCCTTCACCGTCTCCGACATCCGCGTCGAGGGACTGCAGCGCATTTCCGCCGGCACGGTGTTCACCTACCTGCCGGTCGAGAAGGGCGACACCCTCGACCGCAGCAGCTCGGCCGAGGCGATCCGCGCCCTGTTCCAGACCGGCTTCTTCAGCGACGTCCGGCTCGAGCGGCAGGGGGACATCCTGGTCGTGGTGGTCACCGAGCGGCCCGCCATCAACACCATCACCCTGACCGGCAACAAGGACATCAAGTCCGAGGACCTGCTGGCCGGCCTGCGCAACATCGGCCTGGCCGAGGGCGAGACCTTCAACCCGCTGGCCCTGGACCGCGTGACCCAGGAACTGATCCGGCAGTACAACAACCGCGGCAAGTACAACGCCTCGATCACCCCGGCGGTGACCAACCTCGACCGCAACCGCGTGGACATCACGATCACCGTGGTCGAGGGCAAGGCCTCGCGCATCAGCGACATCAACATCGTCGGCAACGAGACCTACCCCGAGTACGAGATCCGCAAGGGCTGGGAGTCCGGCACGACCAACTGGCTGTCCTGGTACCGCCGCGACGACCAGTACTCGCGCGAGAAGCTCTCGGGCGACCTCGAGAAGCTCACCAACTACTACCTCGACCGCGGCTACGTCGACTTCAACGTCGAATCCACCCAGGTCGCGATCAGCCCCGAGAAGCGCGACATCTTCGTCACCGCGAACATCGCCGAGGGCGAGGTCTACACCATTTCCTCGACCAAGGTCTCGGGCGACACCATCCTGCCGGTCGAGGACATCGAGAAGCTGGTCATCCTCAAGGAGGGCGACACCTTCTCGCGCCGCCTGGTCGAACTGACCACCGACGCCGTCGTCGCCACGCTGGGCAACATCGGCTACGCCTTCGCCCAGGTCAACCCGGTGCCCGACATCGACCGCGAGAAGCGCACGATCGGCATCAACTTCTTCGTCGACCCGGGCCCGCGCGTGCAGGTCCGCCGCATCATCTTCAAGGGCAACGTCGGCACCTCCGACGAGGTCATGCGCCGCGAGATGCGCCAGTTCGAGGGCGCGTGGTTCTCGCAGGCCGCGATCGACCGCTCCAAGATCCGCCTGCAGCGCCTGGGCTTCTTCGAGGAAGTGGACGTCGAGACCCCCGAGGTCGCGGGCCAGCCGGACCAGGTCGACCTGGTCGTCAACGTCAAGGAGCGCAACTCGGGCCAGTTCACCTTCGGCCTGGGCTACCAGCAGAACTTCGGCCTGGTCACCACCATCCAGCTGGTGCAGAACAACTTCCTGGGCACCGGCAACCGCGTCAGCCTGGCCGTGCAGAACAACAGCTTCTCGAACCAGTTCTCGCTCGGCTTCACCGACCCGTACTTCACCGACGACGGCGTCAGCCTGGGCTACAACCTCAGCTACAGCGATTACAGCTACTCGAACCGCGACGCCAACCTGGCGCAGTTCGACAACGCCGTGGCCGCCGGCGAAGTGATCCTGGGCATCCCGCTGACCGAAACCGACAGCATCAGCATGTCGCTCGGCATCGACCGCAACCAGATCAGCACCGACGACTTCGGCACCCCGCCGCTGCTGATCGACTACCTCGTGGATGCGCTGGGCGACCGCGCGCGCTTCCCGCAGTTCCATGTCGACAACGACAACGATCCGCTCACCCCGATCGAGAACGACGACGCCGATCCGTCGACCACCGACCCGCTGACGCTCGGCCCGAACCGCCGCTGGAACATCAACGCCTGGCGCCTCAAGACCGGCTGGCAGCGCGACTCGCGCAACGACTTCCTGATGCCGACCCGCGGCACGCTGCACCGCATCGGCGCCGAGATCGTGCTGCCGGGCAGCGACCTCGAGTACTACCGCCTCAGCTACGTGTTCGAGAACTACCGCCCGATCACCTCGTGGCTGGGCCTGAAGTCGGGGCTGGACGTCGGCTACGGCGACAGCTACGGCGTGACCAAGGACCGCACCTGCCGCGTCTACGACGATTTCGGCAACATCGTCACGGGCGAGACCCGCGACTGCGGCCTGCCGTTCTTCAGCAACTACTACGCCGGCGGCCCGAGCTCGATCCGCGGCTTCGAGGTCAACACGATCGGGCCGTTCTACCAGTTCAACCAGAACTTCCGGCAGCCGATCGGTGGTCCGTTCAAGACCGTGGGCACCTTCGAGCTCTACTTCCCCACGCTGTTCGACAGCCGCAGCACGCGCCTGTCGGCCTTCCTCGACTACGGCAACATCTACAACGGCGTCGGCGACTGGGAAGCCAAGACCCTGCGCATCTCGACCGGCCTGGCGGTGCAGTGGCAGTCGCCGATGGGCCCGATCTCGATCAGCTACGCGCTGCCGCTGCAGCGCGAGCGCTCCGACCAGATCGAGCGCCTGCAGTTCACCTTCGGCGGCCAGTTCTGAGGCAGCCGACCTGGCCGCGCAGCCGCCCCGCTTCGACCTGGCCGGCCTCGCCGGCCGCTTCGGGCTCGAGCTGCGCGGCGATGGCGGCCTCCTGATCGACGGCGTCGGCACCCTCGCGGGTGCCCGCGCCGGCCAGATCGCCTTCCTGGCCAACCCCCGCTACCGCAGCGAGCTGGCCAGCACCGCCGCCAGCGCCGTCATCGTGTCGGCCGCCGACGCCGCGGACTGCCCGGTGCCCTGCCTGGTCGCGAAATCCCCTTACACCGCGTTCGCCAAGGTCGCGGCGCTGTTCGAGCCGGCCGCCGCGCCCGTGCCCGGCATCCACGCGGCCGCCGTGGTCGATGCGAGCGCCGAGGTCGCCGCCGGCGCCCAGGTCGGTCCGTTCTGCAGCATCGGCGCCCGCAGCCGCATCGCCGACGGCGCCGTGCTCGGGCCTGGCTGCGTGGTCGGCGAGGACTGCGTGGTCGGTGCGGGCAGCGTGCTGGTGGCGCGCGTCACCCTGGTGGCGCGGGTGCGATTGGGCGCGCGGGTGCGCGTGCACCCCGGCGCCGTGCTCGGCGCCGACGGCTTCGGCCTGGCGATGGACGCCGGCCAGTGGATCAAGGTGCCGCAGCTGGGCGGCGTGGTGGTCGGCGACGACTGCGAGATCGGGGCCAACACCTGCATCGACCGCGGCGCGATCGAAGACACGGTGCTGGCCGAGGACGTGCGCCTGGACAACCTGATCCAGGTTGGCCACAACGTCCGCATCGGCGCCCACACCGCGGTCGCCGGCTGCACCGCCATCGCCGGCTCGGCGCGCATCGGCCGCTACTGCCTGATCGGCGGCGCCGTGGGCATCACCGGCCACCTCGAGGTTTGCGACCGGGTCACCATCACCGCGATGAGCCTGGTGACCCAGTCGATCACCGAGCCGGGGGAATATTCCTCGGGCATGCCGGTGCAGGAAAGCCGCCTGTGGCGCCGGAATGGCGCCCGTTTCAGGCAATTGGACCAGCTGGCGCGTAAGATAGGCGCCCTGTCCAAGGATTGACGCAAGGAACCCGATGAGCGACGACGCCATCAAGCTGCCCGTGGATGTCTCGTGCATCCTGCACCTGCTGCCCCATCGCTACCCCTTCCTGCTGGTGGACCGGGTGGTCGAGCTGGAGCCGCACAAGCGCATCCGGGCCTACAAGAACGTCACCTTCAACGAGCCGTTCTTCCAGGGCCACTTCCCGGGCCGCCCGGTGATGCCCGGCGTGCTGGTGGTCGAGGCCATGGCCCAGGCCGGCGGCCTGCTGACCCAGCTTTCGCAGCCGCGCGACCAGATCAGCGAGGGCAAGCTGTTCTACCTGGTGAAGGTGGACAACGCCCGCTTCAACCGCATGGTGGTGCCGGGCGACAAGCTCGACTTCGAGGTCAAGGTGAAGCGCCTGATCCGCAACATGGCGCTGTACGACTGCGCCGCCAGCGTCGACGGCCAGGTGGTCGCCAGCGCCGAGATCCTCTGCGCCGAAGGCAAGGAGTGACATGATCCACGCGAGCGCGCAGGTCGATCCGGGGGCGCGGCTGGGCGCGAACGTCCAGGTCGGCGCGTTTGCCGTCATCGGTCCCGACGTCGAGGTCGGCGACGACACCCGCATCGGCCCGCACTGCGTCATCACCGGCCCGACCCGCATCGGCCGCGGCAACGTCATCCACGCCCACGCCACCGTCGGCAACGACCCGCAGGACAAGAAGTTCCGCGGCGAGCGCACCGAGCTGGTGATCGGCGACCGCAACACCATCTTCGAGTTCACCACCCTCAGCCGCGGCACCGCCGACGGCGGCGGCATCACCCGCATCGGCGACGACAACTGGATCATGGCCTACGTGCACGTCGCCCACGACTGCATCATCGGCAACCAGTGCATCCTGGCCAACAACGCCACCCTGGCCGGCCACGCCGTGCTGGGCGACTGGGTGATCCTGGGCGGCTTCGCGGCCATCCACCAGTTCTGCAAGATCGGCGACCACGCATTCATCGGCATGGGCAGCCTGGTCAATGCCGACGTGCCGCCGTTCGTGATGGTGGCCGACAAGTACGCCGGGCCGCGCGGCATCAACGCCGAGGGCCTCAAGCGGCGCGGTTTCGACGCCGACCGCATCGCCGCGATCAAACGCGCGTACCGGGCGCTGTACATGTCGGGCAAGCCGATGGCCGAGGTCCGCGAGCAGCTGGCCCAGGGCGCGACCGAATCGCAGGACGTGCGGCTGATGCTCGAGTTCATCGAGCGCAGCGCGCGCGGCCTGCTGCGCTGACCCGCGCGCACCGGCCGTGGCCGGCATCACCCTGACGCCCTCGCTGGAGCTGGCCCTGGCGGCCGGCAAGAAGCTGCGCATCGCGGTGGTCGCGGGCGAGGCCTCGGGCGACCTGCTGGCCTCCGGGCTGGTGCGCGAACTGCGGCTGCGCTTCCCCACCGCCGAATTCGCCGGCGTCGGCGGCGAACACCTGCGCGCGGCAGGCCTGGACACCTGGCACGACTGCTCGGAGCTCGCGGTGATGGGCCTGGCCGAGGTGCTGCGGCACCTGCCGCGCCTGCTGCGCCTGCGCCGCGCCGTGCACCGGCGCCTGCTGGCATGGCGGCCGGACGTGTTCATCGGCGTCGACGCGCCGGATTTCAACCTCGGGCTCGAACGCCGGCTCAAGCAGGCCGGCATCCGCACCGTGCACTACGTGAGCCCGTCGGTGTGGGCCTGGCGCGAGGGCCGCGCCGCGAAGATCGGCCGCAGCGCCGACCGGGTGCTCTGCCTGTTCCCGATGGAGCCGCCGATCTACGAGCGCCACGGCGTGGACGCCCGCTTCGTCGGCCACCCGCTGGCCGACGCCTTCCCGCTCGAGCCCGATCGCGACGCGGCGCGCGAGCGGCTGGGCCTGCCGGGCAAGGCGCCGGTGCTGGCCGTGCTGCCGGGCAGCCGGCTGGGCGAGATCGATCGCCTGTTCCCGGAATTCATCGAAGCCGCGCGCCGCGTCACCGTGCAGGTGCCAGGGCTGGCGGTGGTGGTGCCGGCGGCGAATCCCGCCTGCCGCGCCGCCATCGAGCGCGGCCTGCAGGCCCGGCCCTTGGCCAATGTGATGGTCACCAACGGCAGGGCGCACGATGCCATGGTCGCCTCCGACGTGGTGCTGCTGGCGTCCGGCACCGCCGCGCTCGAAGGCCTGCTGGCCAAGCGCCCGATGGTGGTGGGCTACCGCATCTCGGCGCTCACGTACCGCATCGTGATGCTGCTGGGCATGATGCGGGTGAACCGCTACAGCCTGCCGAACGTGCTGGCCAACGAACCGATCGTGCCCGAGCTGATGCAGCAGGACTGCACGCCGGAAAACCTGTCTGAGGCGGTCATGCACTGGTTCCGCAGCCCCGACGCGCGCGCCGCGCTGCTGCCGCGCTACCTGCACATCCACGAGAAGCTGCGCCGCGACGCTTCGTCTGCCGCCGCCGACGCCGTGGCCGAGTTGCTGGGGTCGCGGTGAGCGACGCGCGCGTCGCCGGCGTCGACGAAGCCGGCCGCGGGCCGCTGGCCGGGCCCGTCGCGGTGGCCGCGGTGATCCTCGACCCCGCGCGCCCGATCGCCGGCTTGGGCGACTCCAAGGCACTGAGCGAAGCGCGGCGCGAAGCCCTGGCGCCGCTGATCCGCGAGCGCGCCCTGGCCTGGCACCTCGAGCTGGTGCCGATCGAGGAGATCGACCGCCTCAACATCCTGCACGCCACCCTGGCCGGCATGTCGCGCGCGGTACGCGCGCTGGCGCCCGCGGCCACGCTGGCGCTGGTCGACGGCAACCGCCTGCCGCCCGGCTTGCCCTGCCCCGCGCAGGCGCTGGTGAAGGGCGACGCGCGCGAGCCGGCGATCATGGCGGCGTCCATCCTGGCCAAGGTTGCGCGCGACCAACTGATGCGCGAACTGGAACACGCGCACCCCGGCTACGGCTTCGCGCTGCACAAGGGCTACCCGACGCCCGAGCACCTCGAGGCGCTGCGCCGGCTGGGCCCCTGCCCGCAGCATCGACGCAGCTTCGCGCCGGTGCGGGCCTGCCTGGCGACCTCGCTGCCGGGGATTTGACACGCGCGCCGCGCAGGCGTAGACCAAGCCTTGCATCCCGCCGGATGCGGCTGCGCGCGGCAACCGCCGACCAGCCACGCGCAGTGCCCTCCACCGGCCGGCAGCGAGAACTGCCATGCGCCATGACGCCCCCCTTCCCGCGACACCCGCCCTGCCGCTGAACGCCGCCCGCGCCGGCCTGTTGGGCGACCCCCGCGACGCCCCGGTCACGCTCGATCCGCGGGCCGTCGCCGACTTCAACGCGCTGCTGCACGAACTGCATCCGGACGCCCCGCACGTCGAGGCCGCCGCCATCGCCAGCGTCGCGCGCTGGCTGGTGGAACTGCCGCCTGCGCAGTCCGAGGCGCTGCTGCAGGCGCGCCTGGGCCGCCTGCAGGAACTGCGCGACCTCGCGGTCGACCCCGACTGGGGCCTGGAACCGGCGCTGGCGCGGCGCATCTACCGCCTGCTCGACTACGTCTCGCAGCCACGCGACCTGATCCCCGACGACGTGCCGCGCGTGGGCCGGCTCGACGACGCCCTGCTGGTCGAACTGGCCTGGCCGATGGTGGCCGAGGAGCTCGAGGATTTCCGCGACTTCTGCCGCTTCCGCGAGGAATCCGGCGCGCACTTCGGCGGCCACCCGGGCCGCGACGACTGGCTGGCCGCGCGCATGGAGGAAGGCGCGCTCTGGGAGCAACTGCATCGCGTGCGCAGCCAGCACTACGTCGACTACGGCCCGAGCGAAGGCGGGTTGCGCGTGGTGTGACGGCGAGCCGCTGCGGAACCGCGCGAAGCTGTCGCGACGCTGAATTAGCCCGGACGTCACGCTGACTTCAGGGCGTCGTGGCGCGCGCTGCAACGGTCCATGCTGGTCGCGCATCCAAGAGGATGTGCGCAGGCCCCGGAATGGTTCCGGTGGCCCGCGGCCAGACCGGAAGACCGCCATGAACGCCCGCCACGACCCCGCCCCGCTCGACCTGCCGCTGCCGCCGGAATCGCGCGATTCGCGCCGCCGACAGGTCGGTCCGATCGAACTGCGCGACGCCGCCGTGCAGCAGTTCAACCAGCTGCTCGCTCAGATCGCCCCGAACGCCCCGCGCGTCAGCGCCGACCAGCTGGTGACGCTGGCGCGCTGGCTGCAGGACCAGCCGCGCGAGCACGCCGTCGCCATCCTGTCCGAGCGGCTGGCGCGCGCCGAGCACCTGCGCCGGATGCTCAACGACAGCGACTGGGACGTTTGCGTCGATACCCGCGAGCGCGCGCGCATGCTGATCAGCTACCTGCAGCAGGTGGATGACCTGATCCCCGACACCCAGCCGTTGCTGGGCCACCTCGACGACGCCCTGCTGGTCGAACTGGCCTGGCCGGCCTTCGCCGATGAAACGCTCGACTACGGCGACTTCTGCCGCTTCCGCGCCGAAGCGCGCCCGCGCGGCACGCCGCGCGAGCGCCGCCTGGCCTGGGAAACCGCCTGCCTGGCCGAAGTCGCGCTGATCCAGCAGCGCCGACAGGTCCGCGCCCGCCACTACATCGGCGGCGAGCCGCTGCCGGCGCTGTTCCGCGTCAGCTGACGCTTCCACGGGGCGGGCGGCAAGGCCTGGCAACAGGGACTGTCAAGCCTTGTCCGCCCCCACCCTCGGGGTAAACTGCCGGTCGGTCCTCGGTCCCCGGCATGACGCCCCGATTCGTCCACCTGCATCTCCATAGCGAGTATTCGCTCACCGACTCGACCATCCGCATCCCGGAGCTGGTCGGGCGCTGCGCAGCGCTGGGCATGCCCGCGGTGGCGATCACCGACACCAGCAACCTGTTCGCGCTGGTGAAGTTCTACAAGGCCGCCGAGCCCGCCGGGCTCAAGCCGGTGGCCGGCGCCGACCTCTGGCTCAGCCACGACGGCGGCCCGCCCTCGCGCCTGACCCTGCTGTGCCAGGACCGCACCGGCTACCTTTCGCTGTCGCGCCTGATCAGCCGCGCCTTCCTCGAGGGCCACGCCGGCGACTACGTCGCGATCGAACCCGACTGGCTGTACCGCGACTGCGACGGACTGGTGGCCATCGCCGGGCGCGAGAGCCTGCTGGGCCAGCTGCTGGCCGCGGGCCGCGAGGAGCAAGCCGGGCGCCTGCTGGGCGAATGGCGCGCCGCCTTCCCCGACCGCCTGTACCTGGAGCTCACCCGCACCGGGCGCGACGGCGAGGAGGCATTCAACGCCGCCGCGGTGGCGCTGGCCGGTCACCACGACCTGCCGCTGCTGGCCAGCAACGACGTGCGCTTCCTGTCGCCCGACGACTTCGAGGCGCACGAGGCGCGCGTGTGCATCGCCACCGGTCGCGTGCTCGACGACCCCAAGCGGCCGCGCGACTACAGCCGCGAGCAATACCTGAAGTCGCCCGAGGAAATGGCCGAGCTGTTCGCCGACCTGCCCGAGGCGCTTGAGAACACGGTCGAGCTGGCCAAGCGCTGCAACCTCGAGCTGAGCCTGGGCAAGTACTACCTGCCCGATTTCCCGGTGCCCGAGGGCCACACGCTCGACAGCTGGATCCGCGAGGAATCGCACCGCGGCCTCGACGTCCGGCTGGCCAAGTTCGAAGTCGCGCCCGGCCACGAGGCCGCCGGCTACCGCGCGCGCCTGGACACCGAGCTCGACGTCATCTGCAAGATGGGCTTCCCGGGCTACTTCCTGATCGTCGCGGACTTCATCAACTGGTCCAAGCGCAACGACATCCCGGTCGGCCCGGGCCGCGGTTCCGGCGCCGGCTCGCTGGTGGCCTGGGCGCTGGGCATCACCGACCTCGACCCGATCCGCTACGACCTGCTGTTCGAGCGCTTCCTGAACCCGGAACGCGTGTCGATGCCCGACTTCGACATCGACTTCTGCATGGACCGCCGCGACGAGGTGATCGACTACGTCGGCCGCAAGTACGGCCGCGACAAGGTCAGCCAGATCATCACCTACGGCACCATGGCCGCGAAGGCCGCGATCCGCGACTGCGGCCGCGT
Organism: Arenimonas sp.; assembly: GCF_022842045.1. Taxonomy (GTDB): domain Bacteria; phylum Pseudomonadota; class Gammaproteobacteria; order Xanthomonadales; family Xanthomonadaceae; genus Arenimonas. The sequence goes on from NZ_JALHQI010000027.1 coordinate 20,595, forward strand.
GCTGGGCTATCCGTATGGCTTCGTCGATTCAGTCGCCAAGCTCATCCCGCTCACGCTCGGCGTCACGCTCGACGATGCGCTGGGCCTGAGCGAAGCCGCGCGCAAGGACAGTGACCTCGCCTCGTCGGAGCTGATCCAGCGCTACCGCGACGAGGACGACGTGCGCGACCTGGTCGACCTGGCGCGCAGCCTGGAAGACCTCACCCGCAACGCCGGCAAGCACGCCGGCGGCGTGGTGATCGCGCCGACGCCGCTGACCGACTTCAGCCCGCTGTTCGCCGAACACGTGGCCAAGGGCGAAACCGCCAAGTCGGTGGTCACCCAGTTCGACAAGGACGACGTCGAAGCCGTGGGCCTGGTGAAGTTCGACTTCCTGGGCCTGCGCACGCTCACCATCATCGATTGGGCCGTGAAGGCCATCAACGTCCGGCGCAAGCGCGCCGACCTGCCACCGCTGGACATCCTGTCGCTGCCGCTCGACGACCCGCAGACCTACGCGCTGCTGTCGAAGGGCCAGACCACCGCGGTGTTCCAGTTCGAATCGCGCGGCATGAAGGAGTACATCAAGAAGCTCCAGCCCGCGCACTTCGAGGACCTGATCGCGCTGGCCGCGCTGTACCGTCCCGGTCCGCTCGGCGCGGGCATGGTCGACGACTTCATCGACCGCCGCCACGGCCGCGCCGAGGTCAGCTACCCGCACCCGCTGCTCGAGGCCATCCTCAAGCCCACCTACGGCGTGATCGTCTACCAGGAACAGGTGATGCAGATCGCCCAGGTCCTGGCCGGCTATTCGCTGGGCGGCGCCGACCTGCTGCGCCGCGCGATGGGCAAGAAGAAGCCCGAGGAGATGGCGAAGGAGCGCGTGAAGTTCGAGGCCGGCGCCGAAGCGCAGGGCATCGACGCCAGCTTCGCCAGCCCGATCTTCGACCTGATGGAGAAGTTCGCGGACTACGGCTTCAACAAGTCGCACTCCGCCGCCTACGCGCTGGTCGCGTACCAGACCGCGTGGCTGAAGGCGCACCACCCGGCCGAGTTCATGGCCGCGACGATGTCGTCCGACATGGACAACACCGACAAGGTCGTGACCTTCCTCGAGGAATCGCGCGAGATCGGGCTGTCGGTGCTCGCGCCGGACGTGAACGAATCCGAGTACATGTTCGTCGCGCTCGACCCGAAGACCGTGCGCTATGGCCTGGGCGCGGTGAAGGGCGTTGGCCGCGGCGCCTGCGAGTCGATCGTCGAGGCGCGCCAGGCGGGCGGGCCGTTCCGCGACCTGCTCGATTTCCTGCGGCGCGTGGATTCCGCGAAGCTCAACCGGCGCGTGCTCGAGGCGCTGGTGAACGCCGGTGCGCTCGATGCGCTGGGCGCCAACCGCGCCTCGCTGATGCTGCAGCTGCCCGAGGTGATCAAGGCCACCGAACAGCTGGCGCGCGAACGCGCCGCCGGTCAGGTGTCGCTGTTCGGCGGCGGCGGCGCCGAGCCCGAGATCCACCTCGACCTGCCGGAGGTGCCCGACTGGCCGCTGGAAACCAAGCTTCTGGGCGAGCGCGAGACGCTGGGCCACTACCTCAGCGGGCATCCGCTCGACCCTTGGCGCGGCGAGCTGCAGGCGCTGGTCGGCGCCACCCTGGCCGACCTCGATTCGCTCTGGAGCGCGAAGAAGGACCGCCGCGGCGAGGCCGCGGTGGTGCTGGCCGGCATCGTCACCGCCACGCGCCGGCGCGGCGACACCATGGGCTTCGCGCGCATCGAGGACGGCCGCGGCCAGCTCGAGGTCGCCTTCTTCCGAGAGGCCTTCGCCGAGTGCGCGCACCTGCTCTCGCGCGACCGCATCCTGCTGGTCGAGGGCAACCTGGCCGAGGACCAGTTCAGCGGCGGCTTCGTGCTGCGCGCGCGCCAGTGCTGGGACTTCCGCGCGCTCTGCGCCCAGCACGCGCGCCGGCTGGCGCTCACGGTCGACCTGCGCGCGCAGGGCACCTGGGACCGGCTGCAGCAGGTGCTGGCCGGCTTCCGCCCCGGCGCGACGCCGCTGCGCCTGGACATGCTGACGACCGCCAAGGCCCGCGGCTCGCTCGACGTCAACGGCAGCGAGGGCGTCCGCACCGAGCCCGAGCTGATCAGCCAGCTGCGGGCCCTGCCCGGCGTCTCCCAGGTCACCCTCCACCTCCACCGCCCCTGGCAACAGGGCGGCTGACCCGCCCGCGCTTTGTAGGAGGGACTTCAGTCCCGAAGCTCTTGGGTTCCCTGCGCCGGGCCCGTTCGAGGCGACCGCCCGCCGCACGAGAGGTCGCTTTCCCGGACACGCCGTGAATCCGTCCATGGAGGCTCATCAGCGACGTCCGTGTCGCTGATGGTCCGGGAAAGCGACCTCTCATGCGACGGCCTCCCGACCAAAAGGGCCGGATTCTCGATCCAGAAGGCAGGCGAGCCCTGACCTCACGGCCCAAGGGAGCGGGGCTCCAGGCTCGCGCGCTCTTCGAGCTCGACAGTCCGGCCCGGATGGCCCGCGGTCCGTCGTGCGCGAGGTCCCTTTCCCGGGGCTTCGAAAACAGGGACGTTTTCGAAGAGCCTCCATGGATGGATTCACGGCGTCCCCGGGAAAGGGACCTCGCGTACGGCGGACCTTGGCAACGGACGATCCCGGCACAGCGAACCCAAAGGCATCGGGACTGAAGTCCCTCCTACAGGGACGCGGAGCCGGGGGGGGCGGGTACAGCGGCGGGCGTGGGCGGGGTAGAATCGCGGCCCTAGACCCTTTGCTCTAGACTGGCCGGCCCAAGCTGGCGCGTCTGAACCGAGTAACCGCATGAACCCGAACTTCCTCGATTTCGAACAACCCATCGCCGAACTGGACGCCAAGATCCAGGAACTGCGCAAGGCCAGCACTGGCCCCGCGGTCAACATCGAAACCGAGGTCAAGGGCCTGGAGGACAAGCTGCGTGCCCGCACCGCCGAGATCTTCAAGGCGTTGACGCCCTGGCAGATCTCGCAGCTGGCGCGGCATCCGCAGCGGCCGTACACCAACGACTACATCGGCCTGATGTTCGAGGAATTCCACGAGCTGGCCGGCGACCGCGCCTTCGCCGACGACGCCGCCATCGTCGGCGGCCTGGCCCGCATGGACGGCCGCGCCGTGATGGTGATCGGCCAGCAGAAGGGCCGCGACACCAAGGCCAAGATCAAGCGCAACTTCGGCATGCCGCGGCCCGAGGGCTACCGCAAGGCCCTGCGCCTGATGAAGATGGCCGAGCGCTTCAGGCTGCCCCTGCTCACTTTCATCGACACCCCCGGCGCCTACCCGGGCGTCGGCGCGGAGGAGCGCGGCCAGTCCGAGGCCATCGCCCGCAACCTGCTGGAAATGGCCGAACTCAAGATCCCGGTCATCTGCACCGTGATCGGCGAAGGCGGCTCCGGCGGCGCGCTGGCCATCGGCGTCGGCGACCGCACCCTGATGCTCGAGTACAGCACCTACTCGGTGATCTCGCCGGAAGGCTGCGCCTCGATCCTGTGGAAGTCGGCCGACAAGGCGCGTGACGCCGCCGAGGCCCTGGGCCTGACCGCGAAGCGCCTGTTCGAGCACGGGCTGGTGGACAAGATCGTGCCCGAGCCGCTGGGCGGCGCCCACCGCGACCCGGCGGCGATGGCGGCCACGCTCAAGCAGCTGATCCAGTCCGAGCTGGCGGTGCTCGACCGCGTCGAGCTGCCGCAGCTGCTCGAGAACCGCTACCAGCGCCTGCGCAGCTACGGCGCCTACGAGGCCGCCTGACGCCGCCGCGGCGGCCGGGCCCGACGGGACGCCGCATGCCGCTGTCCGCGCCCCCGCCGCCCCCCGGCTGCCCCGTCCGCGTTGCCTTCAGCGGCGGCATGGATTCGACCGTATTGCTGCATTGGCTGGCGTCCAGCCCGGCCCTGCGCGCCGCGGGCCTACGGGCAATGCACGTGGACCATGGCCTGCAGCCCGATTCCGCCGCCTGGGCGGCCCGCTGCGCCGACGCCTGCGCCGGGCTGGGCATCGACTTCGAATCGCGCCGCGTGGCCGTACGCGACGCCGGGGACGGCCTGGAAGCCGCCGCGCGCGTGGCCCGCTACGACGCGCTCGCCGAGGGCCTGCGGCCCGGGGAGCGGGTGGCGCTGGCCCACCATCGGGACGACCAGGCCGAGACCGTGCTGCTGCGCCTGCTCCGCGGCAGCGGCGACGGCCTGGCGGCGATGCGCCCGCTGCGCCGGTTCGGCGCGGGCTGGTTGTGGCGACCGCTGCTGGACCAGCCGCGCGAGGCCCTGGCCCGCTATGCCCGCGAACACGGGCTGGCGTGGATCGAGGACCCCAGCAACGCCACCGACCACGCCGACCGCAATTTCCTGCGCCGCCAGGTGATGCCGATGCTCGCCGGCCGCTGGCCGGGGGCCGCCGCCGGCCTGGCCCGCAGCGCGTCCCTGCAGGCGGCCCAGGCCGATCTGCTCGCCGGCGAGGACGCGCGCCGGCTGGCGCAGGTTCAAGGCATCGACCCGTCCACGCTCTCCGTGCCGGCGCTGCAGGTGCTGGCGCCGGACTGGCGCGACCGCGTGCTGCGCCGCTGGGTCAGCGACCTGGGCTTGCCGCCACTGCCGCCCGCCGGCCTGCGCGCCATCGCGGACGAACTGCTTCCGGCGCGGGAAGACGGCGAGCCGGCCTTTGCCTGGTCCGATGCCGTGATCCGGCGCTGGCGCGACCTGCTCTACGCGGGACCGTCCCTGGCGCCGCTGCCCGCCGACTATTCGCAAGCCTGGGATGGCCGATCGCCGCTGGCCCTGCCCACCGGCGACGTGCTGGCGCTTTCGCCGGCGATGGCCTTCGACGCGCCGCTGCGCGTGCATGCGCGCCAGGGCGGCGAGCGCCTGGTGCTGCCGGGCCGCGCGCATTCCAGCGAGCTCAAGCACGTGCTGCAGGACCTTGGCCTGCCGCCCTGGCTGCGCGCGCGGCTGCCCCTGCTCTCGGGCCCCGGCGGCGAGCTGCTGGCGGCCGGCGACATCGCGATCGCGGCGCCGCTGCACGCCTGGCTGGCCGCCCGCGGCGCCTGCCTGCGCCTGCAGTCGCCGGCGCCGCCGCGGCCACGTTGACCACCCGCCGCCTCGCCCCGCAAACTCCGCGCATGGCCGCCAAGACCCCCGCATCGCCGCCGTCCCCCGTCGCCCAGTTCGAGACCTCGCTCGACGAGCTCGAGCAGCTGGTGCAGAAGATGGAAAAGGGTGACCTCTCGCTCGACGATTCGCTCGCGGCATACGAGCGCGGCGTCGGTCTCTACCGCCAGTGCCAGGGCGCGCTGGAGCAGGCCGAACTGCGCGTGCGCCTGCTCAGCGACCCGGCCGACCCCGACAGCGGCCAGCCGTTCCAGCCCGATGCCGGTTGATCCGGCCGCGGCGCGCTGGCTCCAGCGCGTCGAAGCCCGCCTCGAAAGCGCCCTGCCCTCGGCCACCGAGTCGCCCGAACGCCTGCACGCGGCCATGCGCCACGCCGTGCTCGGCGGCGGCAAGCGCCTGCGGCCGCTGCTGGTCTACGCCGCCGGCGCCGCCACCGGCGCCGATGAATCCCTGTGCGACGCGCCCGCCGCCGCGGTCGAACTGGTGCACGCCTACTCGCTGGTGCACGACGACCTGCCGGCCATGGACGACGACGCGCTGCGCCGCGGTCGCCCGACCGTGCACGTCGCCTTCGACGAGGCCACCGCCATCCTCGCCGGCGATGCGCTACAGGCGCTCGCCTTCCAGGTACTCGCGGAGGCACCCGTGGATGCCGCGCTGCGGGTCGCCTGGCTGCAGTCGCTGGCGCGCGCCGCCGGCGCCCCCGGCATGTGCGGCGGCCAGGCGCTGGACATCGACGCCACCGGCCAGGTGCTGGCCGTCGCGCAACTCGAACGCCTGCATGCGCTCAAGACCGGCGCGCTGATCCGCGCGGCGGTGCGCATGGGCGGGCTGGCGGGCGGCGCCGATGCCGCCACGCTGGCGCGGCTGGACGACTACGCGGCCGCGCTCGGGCTCGCCTTCCAGATCCGCGACGACATCCTCGACGTCGAGGGCGACAGCGCCCAGCTCGGCAAGACCGCCGGCAAGGACCAGGCGCAGGCGAAATCCACCTACCCGGCGCTGCTGGGCATGGCGCGCTCGAAGGCGCTGCTGGCGGAACTGTCGGAAAAAACAAAAGCGGCCCTGGGGCCGCTTGGCAACGAGGCCGGCGCATTGCGCCGACTCGCCGAATTCGCGGTCGCGCGGGCCAACTGACCCGCGCGACGCGCGGGGCTCAGCTGACCAGGCGGATCGCGACCGGGTAGCGGTAGCTCTCGCCGTTGTTGGCCTTGATGCCGGCAAGGATGCAGAACACGATGTTGCCGATCAGGATCACCGGATAGAGCAGGAAACCGATCAGCAGGAAGCTCAGCACCACGGCCACGATCCAGGCCAGGATGACCGTGATCTGGAAGTTCAGCGCTTCCTTGGCCTGGCCGGTGAGCCAGGACTTGTCGGCCTTGTCCTTGTTGATCAGCCAGATGATCAGCGGAACGATGAAGCCGGCGATGATGCCCGACAGGTGGGTGATCAGGGCGAGGGTCTTGTCTTCGGCTTGCACGTCGTTCATTCGATTCCCCTTTCGAGTGGAGGCTGGATTGCTGGCGCCGGGGGCGCCTTGGCCCGGCTAATTTCCGGGCTTGTGAAGGGGCTGTCAAGGCAACGCAGGATCAGGCCTCTCCGGCCACCATCATCCGCCCGACCAGGATCGAACCGACCGAGACATGGGAGCGCCGGTCTACGTCGGCGCCCACCGCCTCGATGGCCAGGAACATCTCCGGCAGCCGGCCGGCGATGGTGAGTTCGTCCACCGGGTGCGCCAGCTCGCCGCCCTCGACCCAGAAGCCCGCCGCGCCGCGCGAATAGTCGCCGGTGACGGTGTTGGCGCCCTGCCCCATCAGCTCGGTGACCAGCAGGCCGCGGCCCATGGCCCGGGCCATGTCCTCCAGGCCCGCCGCATTGGCGGCCACCTCGAGGTTGTTGACGCCGCCGGCGTTACCGGTGCTCTCCAGGCCCAGCTTGCGGGCCGAATAGCTGCCCAGCACGTAGCGCTGCAGGATGCCGTCGCGCACCAGGTCGGAGTCCACCGTGGCCACGCCTTCGGCATCGAAGGCCGAGGAACGGATGCCGCGCGGCTTGTGCGGCCGCTCCGAGATGGCGAACCACGGCGGCAGGATCTGCTTGCCGGCCTGGTCGAGCAGGAAGCTGGCGCGCCGGTAAAGCGCACCGCCCGAAACGGCGCCAAGCAGGTGGCCGACCAGGCTGCGCGCCATCTCGGGCGCGAATAGCACCGGGTATTCGCCGGTCCGGATGGGACGCGGACCGAGGCGCCGCAGCGTGCGCTCGGCGGCGCGCCGGCCGACCTGGGCCGGGGCCTCGAGGTCGTCGGGCGAGAGCGCGCTGGTGTACCAGTAGTCGCGCTGCATCCTGTCGCCGCTGCCGGCGATCAGCGACACGCTGAGCGAATGGCTGGTGCCGCGCTCGGCGCCGAGGAAACCGTGGCTGTTGGCATACACCGACACGCTTTCGCTGCTGTAGGCACCGGCGCCGTCGGAGTTGGAGATGCGCGGATCAGCGCCGCGGCCGGCGGCCTCGGCCTCCAGCGCCAGCGCGATGGCGCGGTCGGCGTCCAGCGGCCAGGGGTGCCAGCCGTCGAACTCGCGCAGGTCGGTGGCCATGCGGTCGGCGTCGGCCAGGCCGGCGGCCGGGTCGGCCTCGGTGTGGCGGGCGATGGCGCAGGCCTGCTCGACCGTGGCGCGCAGGCTGTCGGGCTGCAGGTCGGCGGTGCTGGCGCTGCCCTTGCGCTGGCCGAAGTAGACGGTGAGGCCGACGCCGCGGTCGCGGGTGCGCTCGACGGTCTCGACCTCGCCCATCCGGACGTTGACCGACAGGCCGGCGTCCTCGTTCATGGTCACCTCGGCCTGGCTGGCGCCCAGGCGTGCGCACTGGTCCAGGACCTCGCGCGCCAGCCCCGACAGGCGCTCCATGCGGGCCAGGGAATCATCGGAAGCTGCGGTCAGGGGCTGCATGGGCGTATCCTTTCGCTCCAGGACGGTGGTGGACGATGCACGAAGAAGATTTCGAAGACGAGGAACACGACTACGGCCCGAGCCGCAGCGAGCAGCGCCGCGAGGCGCTGGCGGTGCTGGACCTGGCCATGAAGCTGGTCGGCGAGAGCGACGCGCGGCTGCAGCAGATCCCGATGGACGAGGACCTGCTGGCGCTGGTCATCGCCTCGAAGAAGATCACCTCGCAGATCGCCCGCAAGCGGCAGATCCACTTCCTGGCCAAGCAGATGCGCCGGCAGGACGACGAGGCGCTTCAGCTGATCCGCGCGGCGCTCGAGCACGACAAGGCCGAAGGCCGCCGCGAGGCGCAGGCCCTGCACGAGGTCGAGTACTGGCGCGACAAGCTGGTGGACGACGGCGACGAGGCGCTCTCGGAGTTGCTCGAGAAACACCCGCACGCCGACCGCCAGCACCTGCGCCAGCTGGCGCGCAACGCGCACCAGGAACGCCTGAAGAACAAGCCCCCGCACGCCTACCGCGAACTCTTCCGCGAGCTCCGCACCTTGCTCACCGCACCTGGCGATTCCAACTAAAAAGCGTTTGCTCACGCGCGCGTGCCGCCCACGGTCATGGCGTCGATCTTGAGGGTGGGCTGGCCGACGCCGACGGGGACGGACTGGCCGTCCTTGCCGCAGATGCCCACGCCCTGGTCCAGTTCCAGGTCGCGGCCGACCATGCTGACGCGGGTCATGGCTTCCGGGCCGTTGCCGATGAGCGTGGCACCCTTCACCGGGCGGGTGATCCTGCCGTCCTCGATCAGGTAGGCCTCGGTGGCCGAGAACACGAACTTGCCGCTGGTGATGTCGACCTGGCCGCCGCCGAAGTTGGGTGCGTACAGGCCCTTCTTCACCGAGGCAATGATCTCGGCCGGGTCGTAGTCGCCGGCCAGCATGTAGGTGTTGGTCATGCGCGGCATCGGCAGGTGCGCGAAGCTCTCGCGGCGGCCGTTGCCGGTGGGCGCCACGCCCATCAGGCGGGCGTTGAGCGTGTCCTGGATGTAGCCGCGCAGGATGCCGTCCTCGATGAGCGTGGTGCACTGCGTGGGCGTGCCCTCGTCGTCGACGTTGAGCGAGCCGCGGCGCGACGCCAGCGTGCCGTCGTCGACGATGGTGACGCCCGGCGCCGCGACGCGCTCGCCGATGCGGCCCGAATACACCGAAGTGCCCTTGCGATTGAAATCGCCCTCGAGGCCATGGCCGACCGCTTCATGCAGCAGCACGCCGGGCCAGCCCGGGCCCAGCACCACCGGCAGCGTGCCGGCCGGCGCATCCACGGCCTCGAGGTTGACCAGCGCCTGGCGCAGCGCTTCCTTGGCGACCGCGCGCGGGCGGCCGCCGGAGAACAGCTCGGCGTAGGAATAGCGGCCACCGGCGCCGGAATAGCCCTGCTCGCGTCGGCCTTCGTGTTCGACGATCACCTGCACGTTGAAGCGCACCAGCGGCCGCACGTCGGAGGCGAGCGTGCCGTCGCTGCGCGCCACCAGCACCGTGTCGACGCCACCGGACAGGCTCACCACCACCTGCTTCACGCGCGGGTCCTGCGCCCGCAGCCACTGGTCGACTTCGCGCAGCGCGTTGACCTTCTCGTCGGTGGCCATGCCGTCGATCGGGTCCACCGGCGCATAGAGTTCGCGGCCGCGCACCAGCACGCGCTGGCCGCCCGCGGCCTGGCCGCCGCTGCGGCTGATCGCGCGCGCCGCCGAGGCGGACTCGAGCAGCGCATCGGCGCGGATGTCGTCGGAGTAGGCGAAGCCGGTCTTCTCGCCGCTGACCGCGCGCACGCCCACGCCCTGCTCGATCGAATGCGAGCCGTCCTTGACGATGCCGTCCTCCAGGCTCCAGCCCTCGCGCCGGCTGTGCTGGAAATACAGGTCGCCGTAGTCCACGCCCGGACCCATCAGCCGCCCGAAGGCCGCGTCCAGGCCGTCGAGGCCGAGGCCGCCCGGCGTGAGCAGGCGCGATTGGGCGAGTTGCAGGGTGTCGGTCATGGGCGGGCGGCGCGCGGGAGTGGGTGGTCAGGGTGACAGATGTGGTGGTTTGATGGCGTGATCAAGGGCTGGAAGCAAGGAAAAGCCAGGAAATAGTGAAGAGGAGATAGGAGATAGTGAAAAGCGGCCTTCGCGTGTCAAACCAGATGCCACGTCCCAATCCACTAGTTCCTATTTCCTCTTCACTAGTTCCTATTTCCTCTTCACTAGTTCCTATTTCCTCTTCACTAGTTCCCATGCCCCCAAAAGCCCCCCTAACTCCTAACTCCTAACTCCTAACCCCTAACTCCTAACCCCTAGCTCCTACCCGCCATCCCCCGCCGCCCCCCGCTCCACCACTTCAATCACCGGTTCCTTCCACGGTCCGGTGACGCGGTAGACCGTGCGCGCGGCCTGCTTCAGCGGCTTCTGAAGCACGGCTTGCGCAACCGCCCCCACCGCGGCGCCCACCGGGCCGCCGGCGATCGCGCCGATCGCGGGCAGCACGCCGCCAGCCTTGGGCAGCACTTCGATGCGCTGGTCGTACTGCTGCGCGCGCAGGTCGGTCGCGCCGCTCACGCGGATCTCGGCTGCGGGGCCGTTGATCTGCAAAAGGTCGGTGCTGGCGCGGCCATTGGCGAAGACGAACTCGCCCTGCATGGTGTTGAAGCCGAAGCCCTTCGCGAAGAAGTCGCTGAAGTCCAGGCTGAGCCGGCGCGGGATCTCGGCGAGGCTGATCAGCCCCAGCACGCGCCCGCCGCCGCCGGGTTCGACCTCAAGCAGCTGGCCTTCGCCCACATCCACGCGCAGCGTGCCCTCGAAGCGCGCCAGCGCGAAGGCACCGGGCGATCCCGGCCAGCTGCCCTCGAGCCGGCCGCGGGTCTCGCCGTCCTCGATCATGCCGGCCAGCCCGAAGGCGCCGAGCATGTCGCCCAGGCTGTCGGCGCCGAAGTCGACCGCGAAGTCCGACCGGCTGCTGCCCTCGCCCGCACGCCGCCATTCGCCGCGCGCGCGCAGCTGCAGCGCGTCGGACGTGGTGTCGAAGCGATCGATGCGCAGGCCCTCCGGCATGGGCTGGGCCTGCAGCTCGGCCACGCCCAGCGCCAGCGCGCCCAGGCGCAGGTCCTGCACGTTGAAGCGCAGGGGCGGCAGCTTGGCCGGGTCGTCGCTGCGGCCGGCCTCGAGCGTGGCCAGCTGCTCCGGCGTCGGCTCCGCCTTCTCCGGCCAGTGCAGGCGCGCGAAGCGCCCGTCGATGCCCTGCGCGAGGTCGCGCGGGATGTCGATCTCGCCCGCCACGGCCGGGCCCTCCAGCGCGAGCCGCGTACGCTCGGGCTGGCGCCGCAGCTGCAGGCGGGTGTCGGCAAAGCGCGAGCCGAGCAGGTCGAGGTTGGCGACGCGCAGGTCCACCTCGCGCAGGCCGCCGGCGCCTTCGCCGTCGGCGGCGAACGCAATCCAGCCCGCGGCATCCAGGGTTTCGGTGCGGCCGAGTGCCACCAGGCCCTGCTGCGGCAGCGGCGGCTCTTCGCCGGTCCCGAACAGCAGCAGGCCGCCCATGGCGCCGTCGCTTCCCGCGCGGCCGCGGAAGCGCAGCGTGTCGCCGAGCTGCATGCGCACCTCGCCACCGGCGAGCGGAAGCGGCGCCTGCAGCCGCAGCGGCCAGCGCGCTTCGGCCGGCTTGGCCAGCGGCGCCGGCAGCGCCACTGCGGTGCCGACCAGGTCCGAATCGATGGACAGCCGTGACGGGGCGGCCGGCCGGCCCGGCGTCGCCTGCGGGATGTCCACCGCCACGGTCCAGGCACTGCTGCCAACCAGCCACGGGTCGAGCCAGGCCAAGGGCGGGTGGCGCGCGATCAGCTTCTGCGCCGGGAACGCTCCTACCAGCGAGGCGCGGGCAGCGAGGCGGGCGTCGCCGGTGTAGTCCTCGCCGACCATCAGGCTGAAGCGCGCGGGCTCCCCCTCGAACTCGACCTCGAGCGCATCGGCGATGAAGCCGCGGTCGCTGAAGCGCGTGCGCCCGCGGACCGCCTGCAGGTCGATGTCCCAGCGCGGATCGACCAGGCGCGCACCCGCGAGGTCGAGGGTGCCGTCGATGCGGCGACCGCCCAGGCGCGCCGCCAGCGGCAGGTCCAGCGACAGCCGCACTTCGGCCGGGCCGCGGATGCTGGCATTGCGCAGATGCTCGTCGAACCGCGCGCGCAGCGGGCTGGCCAGCATCAGCGCTTGCAGCGATTCGCCCTCGGCCGGCGCCTCGATGTCGAGCACCAGGCGCGGGTCGCGGAAGTCGGCGATGCCGCCCGCCACCCGTCGCACGCGATTGCCCAGGATCATGCCCTCGCCCTCGAGCGTCATGCCCGGGCCGTCGAAGGCGACGTCGAGGTCCATCGCCTCGGCGTCGGGCCACTCGGGATTGAAGGCCACGCGCGCCTGCGAGACGCGGGCGCGAGCGTCGAAGCGCCCCTCGCCGTTGCGGAACGGCCAGTCGGCCAGGTCGCCGGCCAGCACCGCGCGCCCTTGCTCCACCGAGCCGCCCAGCAGCGCGCGGTCCAGCCACTCGATGGTCGTGGGCGGCATCTTGCCCTGCACCCAGAACTTGCCTGCCGCGGGCACCGGCGACGGATCCACGATCGCGGCCAGGTCGACCCGCGGCCGCCGCGCCTCGCCCGGGAAGCGCAGCTCGGCGCGCACGCGCGCCCCGAAATCGGCGCCCCGGATTCGAAGGTCGCTGGCACCGGCGGCCCACCGAGGGCCCTCCCGCCACCAGCCCAGCGTTCCGCCCAGCCTGAAATCCAGGGGCTGCCGGAAACGCGGCCAGTCGAAGCGTGCCGGCCCATCGGCCAGGCGCAGCACGCCGCCGTCCTGATCGTAGGCGACGCTGCCGCCCAGGCCCTGCACGCCCGGTTGGCCGCCGTAGGGCGCCCAGCCCACGGCATCGATGCGCGCCGAGCCGGACCAGTCGCCCTCCCGGCCCTGCACCTGCACGTGGTGCAGCACGCCGTCGGGAGCGGCCTCGTGCAGCCACTGGCGAAGGCCCGCGGGCACCGCCGGGACCAGGGTCGCCAACGAGCGCGCGGGCGCCAGGTCCATGCGCGGCGCCTGCAGCGCGAAGCGTTCGCCGCCGGCCAGCCACAGGCCATCGAAGCTGTGCGGCTCGCGCCGCCCGCTTTCGTGGAAGTGCAGCTCCGGCGCGTGCAGCTGCCAGCCGTTCGCATCCACCTGCCAGCGCGCCAGCAGGTCGGCGCGCTCGAACGCCACCGGCGGCGAGGCCAGCGCCTCGCCGTTGCCCTCCCGATGCCAGGGCGTGCGCGCCACCAGCGCGATCGGCGCGAGCTCGGCGCGCACGCGCACGTCCATGATCCGCTGCGTGTCGATGCGCGCCCACAGGTCGACGGCGCCCGCACCCGCCACCACCAGGCCCGTGTCGGCCAGCAGCGGCGACCACTGCTGCAGCGACATCGATTTGCCACCCGCCCAGAGCAGGCCCGACCAGCGGCCGCGCTCGAGGTCGGCCACCGCCTGCAGCGGCGTGCCCTCGCGGTCGGCCCAGGCGCGCACGCCGGCCACCAGGCGATCGCCGTCGACCCGCAGCCGCAGGTCCACGCGCGGCAACCTCAGCTCGCGCTTGAAGGCGGGTGATCGCACCGCGAGGTTGGCGCGCTCGACCTGCAGTTCGCCCAGCGCCTCGAGCGTGTCGAGCGGATCATTAGCCGGGTCGGGCTGGAACGGCAGGCCGGCCATGCGCCAGCGACGGTCCTCGCCCTGCTCGAGCACCAGCGAGAGTTCGCGCACCTTGAGTTCGGTGAGCGGCGCGCCCGGCAGCAGGCCCGAGTACACCGCCACGAGCAGCTCGGCGCGGCCGATGTCCAGGCTGCGGCCGGCCGGGCCGATGCGCAGGCCGTCGAGCGTGAAGCGCGGACCGCGCCGGGTCCATTCGCCGCGCGCGGCGTCGAAGGCGACCGGCTGGCCCAGGCGCTCCGACAGCCAACCGGCGACCTTGTCGGGATGCCGCTCGACCAGCGGCAGCAGCTGGTTCAGGCCACCGACCAGGGTGGCCGCGAGGATCAGCAGCACCAGCAGCCCGTAGCCGGTGAAGCGGCGGGCGTGGCGGATCCGGCGGCGCAGCGGCGAACTCATCCGCGGATCAGAGCAGGACCACGTCGTACTGTTCCTGAGCGTACTGGTCGTCGGCCTGGAAGCGGATGGACTTGCCCAGGAATTCCTCCAGCTCCGCCACGGCCGCCGACTCTTCCTCGGTGATCTTGGCGACGACCCGCGGCGAGGCGATCACCAGCAGCTGCGAGGCCTCGAACTGGCGCACGGCGCGGGTGATCTCGCGGAAGATCTCGTAGGTGAGCGTCTCGGGCGTCTTCAACGTGCCGCGGCCGCCGCATTCGTGGCAGGGCTCGCACAGCTGGCGCTCCAGGCTCTCGGTGGTGCGCTTGCGGGTCATCTCCACCAGGCCCAGCGGCGAGAACTCGTGCACGGAAGTGCGGGCGTGGTCGTGCAGCAGCCCCTTCTCGAGCGTGCGCAGCACCTGGCGCCGGTGCTCGTCGTCGGTCATGTCGATGAAGTCGATGATGATGATTCCGCCGAGGTTGCGCAGGCGCAGCTGGCGCGCCACGGCCTGCGCGGCCTCGAGGTTGGTGCGGTACACGGTTTCCTCGAGGTTGCGCTGGCCGAGGAAGGAACCGGTGTTGACGTCCACCGTGGTCATCGCCTCGGTCTGGTCGATGATGAGATGGCCGCCGGACTTGAGCGGCACTTCCTTCTGCATCGCGCGCAGGATCTCGTCCTCGACGCCATACAGGTCGAAGATGGGGCGCTCGCCGGCGTAGTGCTCGATGCGCTCGGCCAGGTCGGGCATGAACTGGTTGGCGAAGGCCGTGAGCTTCTCGAAGGCCTCGCGCGAATCGACCCGCACCTTGTCCACCTCCTTGCGCATCAGGTCGCGCACCGCGCGCAGCGGCAGCGCCAGGTCCTCGTAGATGCGCTGGCCAACCTT
The DNA here is from genome assembly GCF_022842045.1 of Arenimonas sp. Taxonomy (GTDB): domain Bacteria; phylum Pseudomonadota; class Gammaproteobacteria; order Xanthomonadales; family Xanthomonadaceae; genus Arenimonas. The sequence continues at coordinate 35,668 of NZ_JALHQI010000027.1, forward strand.
GGTGCTGGCGCTGGCGGCGCGGATCACGCCCCAGGCGCGCTGCAGGTAGGCCACGTCCTCGGCCAGGGCCTCGTCGGGCTGGCCCTCGGCATTGGTGCGGACGATGTAGCCCTGGCCCGAGCCGTTCGCCAGCGCCGCCATCAGCGTCTTCAGGCGCGCGCGCTGGGCTTCGTCCTCGATCCGCGCCGACACGCCCAGCACGCGCGAATGCGGCAGGAACACCAGGTAACGCGACGGGATAGAGAGCTGGGTGGTGAGCCGCGCGCCCTTGCTGCCGATCGGATCCTTGACCACCTGCACCACGATCTCCTGGCCCTCGTGCACCAGCGAGTTGATGGTGGGCGGCGGGCCGGGCGGCGGCGCGGCCTCGTCGCCCTCGCCGGCCAGCGCCGGGCGCAGGATGTCGGAGGCGTGCAGGAACGCGGCGCGGTCCAGCCCGATCTCGACGAAGGCCGCCTGCATGCCGGGCATCACCCGCTGCACCCGGCCCTTGTAGATGTTGCCGACCACGCCGCGGCGCGAGGCGCGCTCGATGTGCAGTTCCTGCAGCATGCCGTTCTCGACCACCGCGACGCGGGTTTCGCGCGGGGTGACGTTGATCAGGATTTCCTCGGACACGCGTATCCCCGGTTCAGTGCAGCAGTCCGAAGCCGCGCAGCAGGCGCGCGGTCTCGTGCAAGGGCAGGCCCATCACGCCGGTGTAGCTGCCGGCGAGGTGGGCGACGTGGGCGCCGAAGCGGCCCTGGATGGCGTAGGCGCCGGCCTTGCCGAAGCATTCGCCGGTGGCGACGTAGGCGGCCACCATGGCGTCGTCGAGCGGCTCGACGCGGACTTCCGAGACGCAGGTGGCGTGCGCCTCGCGGCCGGCGCTGACCAGCCAGACGCTGGACACCACGCGGTGGCTGCGGCCCGAGAGGTCGCGCAGCATGCGCGCGGCGTCGTCGGCATCGGCCGGCTTGCCGAAAACGCGGTCGCCCAGCACGACTTCGGTGTCGGCGCCCAGGACCACCGCACCCGGGTTGGCGACCACGGCAAGCAGTCCGGCGCCGGCCTTTTCGCGGGCGACGCGGCTGACGTAGTCGTCGGGCGGTTCGCCGGGCAGGCGTTGCTCGGGAACGTCCACGTCGAGCAGGCCAAAGTCGAGGCCCAGCTGGGCCAGGAGATCGCGGCGGCGCGGGGATTGCGAGGCAAGATAGAGCATCGCCCAAGCATAGCCGCTGGCACCGCCCGCGGGCAGTTCCCCGGGCCGCCGCTTCAGCGGGCAGCCGGTTGCGTCAGGCGCGGTGGTAGGGGTGGTTGGCGAGCAGGCTGGCGGCCCGGTAGAGCTGCTCGGCCAGCACCAGCCGCACCAGCATGTGCGGCAGCGTCAGCGGCCCCAGCGACCAGCTTTCGCCGGCCGCGGCAATCACCTCGGCGGAATGACCCTCGGGCCCGCCGACCAGGAAGGCCAGGTCGCGCCCCTGCTGGCGCCAGTGCTCGAGGCGCTGGCCCAGCTGTTTGGATGAATACGGCTTGCCGCGCCCATCAAGGGTGACGACGTGCGCGCCGCGCGGCACCGCCGCCAGCACGCGCTCGCCTTCCTCGGCCATCGCGCGGGCGGCATCGCGCCCTTTGCCGCGCAGACCCGGCGCCACTTCCACCAGCTCCAGCGGCAACCAGTGCGACAAGCGCTTCTGGTACTCACCAAACCCCGCGGCCACCCACTCCGGCGCCCGCTCCCCCACCGCGACCAGCCTGGCTTTCATCGCGTGGAAAAACGCGTTACCCGTGTCCCGGGTCTTCGGGGGGCTGGTCGCCGACGGTCCAGAGGCGCTCGAGGGCGTAGAACTCGCGGACGCGGGGCAGCATGACGTGGACGATGACGTCGCCCAGGTCGACCAGCACCCACTCGGCCTCGCGCTCGCCTTCCACGCCCAGCGGCATCACGCCGCACTTCTTGGCGAAGCGGACGACTTCGTCGGCCACGGATTTGACGTGGCGGGTCGAGGTGCCCGAGACCACCACGAGGTAGTCGGCGATGCTGGTCTTGCCGCGCACGTCGATCTCGACGGCATCCTTCGCCTTCATTTCCTCCAGCGCCAGGTGAACCTGCTTGAGGATGGCTTCCGGCGACGGGGCCGGGTCGGGCATCTGGGTCTTGATGACGTGGGCTTGGGTGGTCAACGTGGCGCTCGAATCGGAAAGACGGGCCGCATTATACGCCCGCCGGGCCCGACCCGCCCCGGTACAGCCCTTCCCGGGCGATGTAGGCCGCCACGGCCGGATCCAGCCAGCCCGCCGGGCCCTCGCCCCCGGCCAGCCCGCGCCGCACTTCCGTGGCCGAGGCGGGATGCAGCGCCATGTCCAGCCTGAACAGCCGGCCTGCCGGCGCGGCGGCCAGGTCGGCCGGATCTTCGCGCCAGCGGCCGGCGCAGGCGGCGGCCAGCACCGGAGGCAGTGGGTCGAGCGCGTGGCCCGGGCGCACCGCGACCACGAAATGGGCCAGCCCTGGCAGCGCCTCCCACGCGTGCCAGCCGGGCAAGCCCCGGAAGGAATCCGCGCCCAGCACCCAGGCCAGCGGTGCCTCCGGCCCCAGCTCGGCGCGCAGTTCGCGCAGGGTCGCGACGGTCCAGGACGGGCCGCGGCGCCGCAGCTCGCGGGTGTCGACCCGGAACCCGGGCTCGGCGGCCAGGGCGAGCTCCAGCATCCGGGTGCGCTGGGCG
>NZ_JALHQI010000028.1 GCF_022842045.1 Arenimonas sp.
CCTGCGCCATGGCCTGGTCCAGGCGGTGCCGCAGCGTCGCAAGCCGGCCGCGACCGCGCTCGAGCCGCAGCTGCGGGCGCAGCGCCTGCAGCTTCAGGAAGGCCTGGTCGGCGCGCTGCGCGCGGGCGGTGTTCATGCGCGCCAGCAGCGCCTGCAGCTGGCGGTGGCGCTGCCCCAGGCGCGCGAGCAGCTCGCCGCGTTCGGGCACCAGCAGTTCGGCCGCGGCCGAGGGCGTGGGTGCGCGCAGGTCGGCGGCGAAGTCGCTGAGGCTGGTGTCGATCTCGTGGCCCACGGCCGACACCACCGGCACCGGCGAGGCCGCGATGGCGCGCGCCAGCGCTTCGTCGTTGAACGCCCACAGGTCCTCCAGCGAGCCGCCGCCGCGGGTGAGCAGCAGCACGTCGTAGCGGCCGGAGCCGGCGGCGCGGCGCAGCATGTCCAGGATCTGGGCGGCGGCCCCGTCGCCCTGCACCGGCACCGGCAGCACGTCCACCGGCAGCAGCGGGAAACGCCGCCCCAGTACGCTCAGCACATCGCGAACAGCGGCGCCGCGGGGCGAGGTGATCACGCCCAGCCGGCGCGGGAAGGCGGGCAGGGGGCGTTTGCGGGCGGCTTCGAACAGGCCCTCGGCGGCCAGCTTCGCCTTCAGCTGCTCGAAGGCGCGGCGCAGCGCGCCTTCACCGGCCTCTTCCATGTGGTCGAGCACCAGCTGGTAGTCGCCGCGGGCCTCGTACAGCGTGAGGCGGCCGCGGGCCAGCACCTGCAGGCCGTCGCGCGGCGCGAACCGCAGCGCCTGCGCCTTGGGCTTGAACAGCGCGCAGCGGACCTGGGCGCGCTCGTCCTTGAGCGTGAAGTAGGCATGGCCGGAGGCCGGGCGCGAGAAATTGCTGATCTCGCCCTCCACCCAGACCTGCGGGAAGCTGCCCTCGAGCAGGTCGCGCGCCAGCGCATTGAGCTGGGACGGGCGCAGGACCTGGCGTTCGCGGGCAAGTGAAGACATGGCGGGCGGGCGGGACGGCCGGACAGGATACCCCGGGGCGTTCGTCACCGGGGTAGGGCGCGGGCACCGGCCCGGTCTAAACTGTGGCCGCCACGAGGACTCCCCATGAGCGATAGCTACAAACGGCTTTGCGAAGGCCTGCCCACCGCCACCGGCGGTGCCGGCTTCGCGACCGAACCCCGCAAGGTCAAGGCCTGGGTCGCCGCGCTGCCGCGCGCCAATGCCCAGGCCACCGAGCAGGAACTCGCGCGCGCGCTGGCCAGCCTGGCCTCGCAGCGGCTCGAAGGCGGCGCCCGCCTGGGCGCGCTGGAAGAGCTTCGCGCGGCGGCGGTCGAATCGATCGACCTGCTCGAGCGCCAGTTCAACACCAGCCCGCTGCCGCTGCCGCCCGACAAGGCGCGCGCGGCGGCGGTCGCCGAGTCTTTCCACGTGCTTTTGGCGCACGCCTACCGGGCGGCGGCGGCCGACCTGTGCGCGCCGGCCGGCAGCGTGCCCTTCCTGCGCGGCGGCGCGGTGCTGACGGCACTCGAACGCGCCGCCTGGCATTACGCGCGCGCGCTGGCGATGGCCTGGCGCGTGTACCGCCCCGCCTCCGCGGGCGTGTGGCAGGGGTTGCACCGGGTGCATCGCTTCGCGACCCAGCTCAAGCTCGATCGCAAGGCCACCGAAGACAAGCTCGCCGGCGGCAATTTCGACGTCAACACGCTCTACGTCCAGGCGCTGCTGCTGGCGGCGGTGAATCCCTACGCCTTTGGCCAGGCCGAGCAGGACAGCCTGTGGCCGATCGCGCGCGCCTTCACCGCACGCTGCGGCCTGGTCGAGCAGGCGCCCGACGAGCTGGCGCCGGTCGTGCCCGATGACGCCGACCGCGGCCCGGGCACCGGTGCCGGCGAGGAGTCGCATTCGCTGTGGCTGGACCTGCGCGCGTTCGCCGACGAGGTCGAGCGCGCATTGACGCGCGTGCGCGAAGGCCAGTCCGAGATCGTGCCTGCCGCGGGCCCCGGCTTCCGCGTCGGCAACGACCTGCTCATCCGCCTGCGCCGCGCCTTCGGCCAGATCGCCGCGCGCGGGCTGGTGCGGCTGCCGGCCGGGCACAAGCTCGACACCGTGCTGGGCCTGAGCGGCCTGCACTATTTCCTCGCCGGCCAGCGCGACTTCGACACCTTCATGAAGCAGTCGGCCCAGGGCACCGTGCACGTGATCTCCGGCGCGGCCTGGACCCAGGGCGCGGCCAGCATGACCAAGGTCCCACGCTTCACCGGCAAGGTGCTCGACCAGAGCCTGGGTGGCTACCGAATGGCCTGGGCCAGCGCCGAGCAGGCGCGCGCCCGCGTGGGCGAGCTGGTCGGCCTCAATTTCGGCGACGAAGGCGAGGAGCAGGCCTGGATGGTCGGCGTGATGCGCTGGCTGCGCTATGAGGACGACGGCAGCCTGTCGGCGGGCGTCGAGCTGCTGTCGCGACGCTCGAGCGCGGTGGCCCTGCGCGTGGTCAGCGCCGACGGCGGCAACCGCCAGGTCAACCGCGCGATCGAAGTGTTCCCGATCGACGGGACGCCCGGTCGCTGCTTCGTCGCCAACGCGGTGATCGAATCGGGCAGTCGGGTCGAGGTCATCCACGATCTCTCCAGCCATTTCCCCGAGCTCGCGCCGCGCGGCGCCGACCTGCTGCCCGACGTGGAGGTGCTGCTCAATGCCGGCGACTACGTGCTGCTGGGCGAGCGCCAGCCGGAGGCAACGGCATGAGCGAGGCCCGTTCGCAGCCGCGCCGCGACACCCGCGGCGTCGAGGTCGGCAAGGTCCGTATCGGTGGCGGCGCCCCGGTGGTGGTGCAGTCGATGACCAACACCGACACCGCTGACGTCAATGCCACGGTGAAGCAGGTGGCCGAGCTCTGGCGCGCCGGCTCCGAGCTGGTGCGGGTGACGGTGAACAACCCCGAGTCCGCCGCCGCGGTGCCGCGCATCCGCGACAAGCTGGCGATGATGAACGTGCCGGTGCCCCTGGTCGGCGACTTCCACTACAACGGCGACCGCCTGCTGGCGGCCGAGCCGGCCTGTGCCGAGGCGCTGGCCAAGTACCGCATCAACCCGGGCAACGTCGGCTTCGGCAAGAAGAAGGACACCCAGTTCGCCGCCATCGTCGAAAAGGCGATCGAGTACGGCAAGCCGGTTCGCATCGGCGTCAACTGGGGCTCGCTGGACCAGGCGCTGTCGGCGCGCCTGATGGACGAGAACGCTGCCCGTGCCCAGCCCTGGGACGCGGCCCGCGTGCTGCGCGAGGCGCTGGTGGTGTCGGCGCTGGAGTCGGCCGAGCGCGCCGTCGAGATCGGCCTGGCGCGCGAGCGGATCGTGCTCTCGGCCAAGGTCAGCGGCGTGCAGGAGCTGATTGCCGTCTACCGCGACCTGGCCGCGCGCTCGGACTTCCCGCTGCACCTGGGCCTGACCGAGGCCGGCATGGGCAGCAAGGGCATCGTCGCTTCCGCGGCGGCGCTGTCGGTGCTGATGCAGGAAGGCATCGGCGACACCATCCGCATCTCGCTGACGCCCGAGCCCGGCGCGCCGCGCACGCTGGAGGTGCAGGTGGCGCAGGAGCTGCTGCAGACGATGGGCCTGCGCGCGTTCACGCCGCTGGTCACCGCCTGCCCGGGCTGTGGCCGCACCACCTCGGAGTTCTTCCAGGTGCTGGCGCAGAGGGTGCAGGAGCACGTGCGCGGGCAGATGCCGGTGTGGAAGCTCAAGTACCCGGGCGTCGAGAACCTGTCGCTGGCGGTGATGGGCTGCGTGGTGAACGGCCCGGGCGAATCGCGCCACGCCGACATCGGCATCTCGCTGCCCGGCACCGGCGAGGCGCCGTCCGCGCCGGTGTTCATCGACGGCGAGAAGGCGATGACCCTGCGCGGCGAGAACATCGCCGAGGACTTCGTGGGCGTGATCGACGACTACGTGGCGCGCCGCTACGGCGGGGCGTAAGCCTGCCCGTTCCGGCCGTCGCCGGCGCCGGTGGCGCGCGGGCATCCGGGCCTGGCCGCACGCCGGCCCCGGCCCGGCGGGCCACCCGACGGCCCGGGTCGCCGGGCCTGCCCCCGGGGGCGAGGCCGTGCCATGGACGGGCACCGTGGCTAGGGACAGAATGGACGCGCATCCAACCAAACAGGGGAACCACGATGCGTATCAACAAGATCCTGGCCGCCGGCCTCATGGCCGGCCTGATGCTGGCGGGCGCGGGCCATGCCGCGGCCGATTCCTCGGTGGCCAAGCGTCTGGACGAGCGCGGCATCAAGTACGAGGTGGACATGGATGGTGACTACAAGGTCACCTACAACTACTCCAAGGAAGGCCGCACCCAGCTGGTGTTCGTTTCCGGCAGCACCGAGTCCGTCTCGGGCTACACCGTGCGCGAGGTGTTCTCGCCGGCCGCGCGCGTCTCGACCGACGGCATCGATGGCGCCAAGGCGCTGGAGCTGATGGAAGAGAGCCGCAAGAACAAGCTTGGCGCCTGGGAGCTGTCGGGCGACGTGCTGTATTTCGTCATCAAGCTGCCGGACGAGATGAGCGCCGCTGAGCTCGAGTCGGCGATGGATATCGCGTCGCAGACCGCCGACGACATGGAAATCGAACTCTCCGGCGACCGCGACGACCTCTGATCCCGGGCCGGGCCGACCGCCCGGGCACCGTCAGCGCTGCTGGGTGCCCGGGTTGATCTCGGGGTCGGTGACGGCCTGGCGCGCCAGCCGGGCCTCGCGCCGCGCGATGTAGACGTTCGAACCGAAGATGATCGCCGCGCCCAGCACGGTCCAGCGGTCGAGCACTTCGTCGAACAGGAAGTAGCCCAGCACGGCCACCACCAGCACCTGCAGGAAGCTGATCGGCGTGAGCATCGAGGCCTCGCCCAGCTTCATCGCCCGGGTCCAGAACATGTGCGCGGTGGTGCCGAGGAAGCCGGCCAGCACGATCCACAGCCAGGTGATGCCCACCGGCGTCTCCCACACCAGCAGCGCCGGCACCAGCGACATCGGCACCCAGATCATCGTCGTGTAGAGCACGATCGCGTCCGGGTGCTCGGTGCGCGACAGGAACTTGATGCTGATCGCCGCGCTGGCGCTGGCCACCGCCGCCAGCACCGCCACCAGGCTGCCGGCGGTGAAGTCGTCGCTGCCGGGCCGCACGATCACCAGCACGCCGAGGAAACCGACGATCACCGCGGTCCAGCGGCGCGCCCGCACCACTTCGCCCAGCACGATCACTGCGGCGATGGTCACGAACAGCGGGCTGGAGTAGGACAGCGCGATCGCCTGCGCCAGCGGCAGGTGAACGATCGCCCAGAAGCCGGCCAGCATCGACACCATGCCGATCGCGCACCGCCCGGTGTAGAAGCCCAGCTTGTTCGTGCGCAGGATCGCCGGTCCGTGCCTGAACAGGATCGGCAGGATGAAGACCAGGCCGAAGAAGTTCCGGAAGAACGCGATCTCGAAGGCGTGCAGCTGCTCGGACGCCAGCCGGATGCAGACCGCCATGAAGCCGAACAGCACGGTGCCGATGGTCATCAGCGCGACCGCGCGCGGCACGTCCACGGGGCGGTTGCCGGGGCTGTTCAAGCGGCGTCGTCGAACCTTGCGCCGATGATGCGGGGCTCGGGCTCCAGCGACACGCCGAAGCGTTCGCGCACCGAGGCGGCGATCCGGCGCGCCAGCCCCAGCAGCTCGGCGCCGGTGGCGTGGCCGTGGTTCACCAGCACCAGCGCGTGCTGCGCGGCGACGCCGGCGTCGCCCTCGCGGTAGCCCTTCCAGCCGCAGGCCTCGATCATCCAGCCGGCCGAGAGCTTGTGCTGCCCGTCGGGACCGGGGAACACCGGGAGGGCAGGGTGCGCCGACTTCAGGGCATCGGCCCGGGCCGCATCCACCACCGGGTTCTTGAAGAAGCTGCCGGCATTGCCCAGCAGCGCCGGATTGGGCAGCTTGCGGGTGCGCAGCCGGCTGATGGCCTCGGCGACGTGCACGGCCCGCGGCGACTCGACGCCCATCGCGGCTAATTCTTCCTTCACCCCGGCGTAGTCCAGGCGCAGTTCGCGCCGGCGAGGCAGCCGCAGCTCGACGGCCGTGACCACCCAGCGCTCGGCCTCGCGCTTGAACAGGCTGTCGCGGTAGGCGAAGGCGCAGTCCTCGCGGGCCAGGCGCTTCACCTGGCCGGTGTCGCGCTGGAAGGCCTCCACGCATTCGATGAACTCGCCGACCTCGACGCCATAGGCGCCGATGTTCTGGATCGGCGAGGCGCCGACGGTGCCCGGGATCAGGGCCATGTTTTCCAGGCCGACCAGGCCACGCGCCAGGGTCCAGCCCACCAGGTCGTTCCAGGCCATGCCGGCTTCGGCGCGCACCAGCGCGGTGTCGCCGTCGTCCTGCACGATGCGCACGCCGGCCATGGTCAGGCAGATCGCCACGCCGGGGAAGTCGCCGGCGAACAGCAGGTTGCTGCCTTCGCCCAGCACCAGGACCGGGCCGTCGCGAAGCATCGCGAACTCGAACAGTTCGGCCAGCGCGTCGGCGCGCGATACGTCGGCCATCATCGCGGCGCGGGCGGCGACGCGGAAGGTGTTGCGGCCGGCGAGGGAAACGTTCTCCGCCAGCTGGTAGCCACTCATGCCGGGCTGCCCTCGCGCCGGCGCCGGATCGCGTCCACGCACTCGCCGATGAGGTCGGGGCCGCGGTAGATCAGGCCGGTGTAGAACTGAACCATCTGCGCGCCGGCGGTGATCTTTCCGGCCGCGTCGGCGCCGCTGAGGATGCCGCCGACGCCGACGATGGGGATGCTGTCGTCCAGGCGCGCGCGCAGGCGGCGCATCACCGCGGTGGACTTGCCGTACAGCGGCTGGCCCGAGAGGCCGCCGGTTTCCTTGGCCAGCCGGTGGTGCTCGACCGGCAGGCGGTCGACCGTGGTGTTGGTGGCGACCACGCCGTCCACCTGCATGTCGCTGAGCACGCGGGCGCAGGCGTCGATGTCGTCGTCGGACAGGTCCGGGGCGATCTTCACCAGCATCGGCACGCGCTTGCCGTGCTGCGCGGCCAGCTTCTCCTGGGCCTCGCGCAGGCCGCCGACCAGGTGGCGCAGGGCCTGTTCCTCCTGCAGCTCGCGCAGGCCCGCGGTGTTGGGCGAAGAGATGTTGACGGTGACGTAGTCGGCCAGCGGGTACACGCGCTCGAGGCAATACGCGTAGTCGTCGAGCGCGTCCTCGTTGGCGGTGTCCTTGTTCTTGCCGATGTTGATGCCGAGCAGGCCCTGCTTGCGGCGCGCCTTCGACACGTTCGCCACCAGCGCATCGACGCCGTCGTTGTTGAAGCCCAGGCGGTTGATGACCGCGTTGTACTCGGGCAGGCGGAACATGCGCGGCTTCGGGTTGCCGGCCTGCGGCCGCGGCGTGGTGGTGCCGACCTCGACGAAGCCGAAGCCCAGCGCCAGCAGCGCATCCACGTGGGCGCCGTTCTTGTCCAGCCCGGCGGCGCAGCCGACCGGATTGGGGAAGCTCAGCCCGAAGGCCTTGGTCACCAGCGGCTTCGGGCGGCTGGCCAGCAGCGGGTTCAGCCCGGTGCGATAGGCCGCCTCGAGCGCGCGCAGGCCAAGGCCGTGGGCCTTCTCGGCGTCAAAGTGGAACAGGAAGGGGCGGGCGAGGGCATACATCCGGTCGGCGCCTCAGAGCTGGCCGCTCAGGCCCAGCGCGCCCAGGAGCACCGCCAGGCCGCCGAAGAACAGGATCACGGCCAGCAGCGCCAGGATGCTCAGCGCGATCGCGGTCCAGCCCAGGATCAGGCCGGCGATCGCCATGCCGTCGCCGTCCATGGCCCCGGCGCTGCGGCGGATCTCGGCGCGGGCCATGTGCCCGCAGATCACCGCGGCCAGGCTGCCCAGCCAGGGCAGCAGGGTCCAGCCCAGGATGCCGCCGACCAGCGCGACGATCGCCAGGGGGCTGATTGGGCGACCAACGGGCGCCGGGGGCGGTTCGGGCGCAGGCGCAGGCGGCGACGGCGGGGCGGGCGGCAGCGTGGGCTCGGACATGGACGATCCTCAGAGGTCGAACTTGATGCCCTGGGCCAGCGGCAGCGCGTTGGAGTAGTTGATGGTGTTGGTCTGGCGGCGCATGTAGACCTTCCACGCGTCGGAGCCCGACTCGCGGCCACCGCCGGTCTCCTTCTCGCCGCCGAAGGCGCCGCCGATCTCGGCGCCGGAGGTGCCGATGTTGACGTTGGCGATGCCGCAGTCCGAGCCGGCCGCCGACAGGAACTGCTCGGCCGCGCGCAGGTCGGTGGTGAAGATGGACGAGGACAGGCCCTGCGGCACCGCGTTCTGCAGCTCGATCGCTTCATCCAGGGTCGAGTACTTCATCACGTACAGGATCGGCGCGAAGGTTTCGGTCTGCACCACTTCGGCGCTGTTGGCCAGGCCGGTGACGATGGTCGGCAGCACGAAGTTGCCCGGGCGGTCGATGCGGGCGCCGCCGGTCTCGATCTTGCCGCCCGAGGCCTTGGCCTTCGCCACCGCGTCCAGGTAGGCGTCCACGGCGTCGGAGCTGTTGAGCGGGCCCATCAGGTTGGCCGGGTCGGTCGGGTCGCCGATCTTCTTCTCGACCTGCTTGTAGGCCGCCACCAGCTTGGCCAGCACGTCGGCGTAGATGGACTCGTGCACGAACAGGCGGCGGGTGGTGGTGCAGCGCTGGCCGGCGGTGCCGACGGCGCCGAAGGCGATGGCCGGGATGGCCAGCTTCAAGTCGGCCGACGGATCGACAATGATGGCGTTGTTGCCGCCCAGCTCGAGCAGCGAGCGACCCATGCGGCGCGCCACGCGCTCGCCCACCATGCGGCCGACCTTGGTCGAGCCGGTGAAGCTGATCAGCGGGATGCGCTTGTCGTCGACGAAGGTCTGGGCCAGCTCGGTGCCGCCGTCGTTGAACAGGAAGAAGATGTCCGGGAAGCCGCCGGCGCGCAGGGCCTCGTTGCAGATCTTCATCGAGGCGATGGCCGAGAGCGGGGTCTTGGGCGAAGGCTTCCAGATGCAGATGTCGCCGCAGACGCCGGCGAGGAACGAATTCCAGGCCCAGACCGCGACCGGGAAATTGAACGCGCTGATGATGCCGACGATGCCCAGCGGCTGGTACTGCTCGTACATCCGGTGGCCCGGGCGCTCGGAGTGCATGGTCAGGCCGTAGAGCTGGCGCGAGAGGCCGACGGCGAACTCGCCGATGTCGATCATCTCCTGCACTTCGCCGTCGCCCTCCGGCTTGGACTTGCCCATTTCCAGCGCCACCAGCGAACCCAGCGCGTCCTTGTGCTTGCGCAGGGCGTCGGCGCACAGGCGGATGGCCTCGCCACGCTTGGGCGCCGGGGTGGTGCGCCAGACCTTGAAGGCGGCCTGGGCGCGCTCGAGGATCAGGTCGTAGTCGGCCTGGGAGGACGCGTGGACCTTGCCCAGTACCTCGCCGTTGCTCGGGTTCACCGGCTCGATCACGCCGGCGTCGCGGGTGGTGGACCACTCGCCATGGCCGAGATAGGTGCCGGATTCGACCTCGGACAGGCCGAGCGCGGTGAGGACGGGGTGGGTCATGGAAAGCTCCGGTTGCGTTTGGCCAGCGCGTGGCCAAGGGGAAAGTGGCGGCCCCGATACGATTCGAACGTACGACCTTCCCCTTAGGAGGGGGACGCTCTATCCAGCTGAGCTACGGGGCCAAGCCGGCGAATTATCGCAGAAACCCCCGGCCGGGTTTCAGGTCCCGCCGCGACTGGGTCCTGGGCGTCTCCGGCGCCGGAACGGTGCCGACCACCCTGTGCTCAGCCCCCGGGGATGCCGGCGGGGTTGGAGTTGGCTGCATGGGACGGCCGCCGCAAAAGGAAAGGGGCCCGGCGAATGCCGGGCCCCGACTGTTCCAGCCAGCAAGTTGGGCGGCTACTGGCCGCAACTCGATGCCGCTGCCGCGGACACGATCGCCGACCTTTCGGCCTCGGAGATCAGCCCCTCCGCACGGAACCGGTTCGCGGACTGGGCCACGCTGGACACGTACTTGCCCTTGTTCCGCCAGGGCATGATGGTCCCCGCGGGACCGGGGCACGGACTCAGCTGCGCAATCGAGCAGCCGACGCCATCGATTATCTGCGCCGTGCTCGTGTTCGGGCAGTTGTCACCGTTGTTGGCAACACCATCACCATCGGCGTCGGCGTCACAGGCATCGCCCGCGCCGTCCTGGTCGAAGTCGCGTTGGTCCGGATTGGCAAGTGCAGGGCAGTTGTCCAGCGTGTTGCCGGCGCCGTCGCCGTCCAGGTCGCCGTCGCAGGCGTTGCCCACGCCATCGCCATCCTGGTCCGCCTGCTGGGGGTTGGCCATCAGCGGGCAATTGTCGGCGCCGTCAGCCACGGTGTCATTGTCGTCGTCGCCATCGCAGGCATCGCCCTGGCCGTCGCCATCGGCGTCGTCCTGCGCGGCATTGGCGTCGATGGGGCAGTTGTCCGCTTCGTTGAAGGCGCCGTCACCGTCGACGTCGGCATCGCACAGGTCACCAATGCCGTCCCCGTCGATATCCTCCTGGTCGTTGTTAAAGACCGAGGGGCAATTGTCGCTGGCATCCGGGAAGTCGTCATTGTCGTCGTTGAGGTCGCACTCGTCGCCGACGCCGTCACTGTCGGTGTCGGTCTGGTCGACGTTGCCCGCGCTCGGGCAATTGTCGCTGCCATTGGCGAAGCCATCGTTGTCAAGGTCGGCGTCGCAGGCATCGCCCAGGCCATCGCCGTCGGCATCCCCTTGGCTTGCATTTGCCACAAGCGGGCAGTTGTCGATGTCATCGCTGGCGAGATCATTGTCATCGTCGCCATCGCAGGCGTCGCCCAGTCCGTCCTGGTCGTTGTCGGTCTGATTGGTGTTGGCAGTCGCCGGACAGTTGTCGGTGTTGTCGGCAACGCCATCGCCGTCACTGTCGACTGGCACGTTAACGTCGCCGTCGCGAACAGCCCATACAAAGATCGGGTAATCACCGTTGTTGGTGCTTACCGCACCAGTATGGGTGATGATCCAAATGGAATTGCCGAAGTGGTTCGGTATCGGCGCCTCAGTCCAGAACCAGCACGTCCCATTCTGGTGCGAATTGCAGTTCGGGACGGTGAAAAGTGGTGACTCATCGGGCGGGATCACGCCGCCCGGATAGTGGATGAAGGTGTTGGCGCACTCATTCCATGCGGTGCCGCCATAGTGTTGCGGATGGTTGTCGTCTCCCGATTCGGTGCGCACGATCGGGCTGCAGAAGATCGGCACCGCCTGATCGTAGGGCGAGAGTAGGTCAGGCCTGAAGGTCGGCCGGATCTCGACGTGGATCAGGTGGTTGAGTTCGCCGGTACAGGCCGGCGACCACTGCGCGCCGCACCAGCCGCCGGTCGGCAGCCGCCAGTCGTCGTAGCCGGCATAGACCAGTTGGTCGACGAACTGCCGCGCCTGGGCCAGCGTCATCCGCCCGCCACCGTCCGCGCCCAGGCCCAATAGCTTGGCGTGGTTGGCGTTGGCCAGGAAGGTGACGTCCAGATGGTCGTCGTAGATCAAGCCATTGCCGCGTTCATGCAGCTCGGCGCGCGCGGACTGCCCGGCCAAGGCCAGGCAGAGCACGATGAAGCATCGAAACAAGAAGCCACCGGTCGCCATGCGCCGGTCGAAGACTAGATTCCCCATGACAGTCGCCCCCATTGCGTGATTCGCATGTCGCCTGCGAAGCGGGGGAATTGATTGCCGTCCGTGCGTCTCCACGGGTCTGTTCCCATGGTGGTTTGCGGCGGCGCCCCGACGTCCATCCCCTTCCCCGGGATAGGCGGGATATTCCCCTGGCCGACCTGTCATGCGAATTGGGCGGCGCGTGATCTTCGCTCCTGGCTCGATTGGAAAGTCAAGCGCATCGGCGGCTGGAAAACACGATTTCGCCAGATGCCGTCCTAGCCCATCCATGCCATGACCGGCGCCGGCGCCGCTTGTCGTTTCATTCCCCGGCCGGGGCCAGCAGTGCAGCCGCGGGGCCGTCCAAGGGCGACACGAAGCCGTCGCTGTCCAGCCCGGCCACGGCGAATGCAGCGCGCATGGCACCCATTGCGCGCGAGGCCGTCGCCGCGTCCTCGCACCAGGCGAACACGCTGGGGCCGGCGCCGGACAGGCTTGCGCCCATCGCACCGGCGTCCATCGCCGCCTGCTTCACCGCCGCGAAGCCCGGGACCAGCGGCGCCCGGCGCGGCTCCACCAGGGCATCGCGCAGGCCGGCGCGCACCAGCGCCGCATCGCCCCGCTCGCAGCCGAGTAGGACCTGGGAAAGATTCGCGGTTTGCCGGACCAGGTCGGCCAGCGGGTAAGGCGCGGCCAGCACTTCGCGCGCACGCAGGGTCTCGAGCACGAAGTGCGGGTGCACCAGCGCGCAGTGCCAGGCCGCCGGTGGCGACAGCCGCAGCAGGCGGTCGGGCGTGGCCAGCACCAGCCCGCCCAGCAGCATCGGGCCGACGTTGTCGCCGGTGCGCGCGCCGCTGGCGACTGATTCGCCGGCCAGCGCGTGCGGGTACAGCGCCTCGCGCGACAGCGGGGTCGGCAGCAGCGCGTTCGCCGCCACCAGCGCCGCCACGCAGGACGCGGCCGAGCCGCCCATGCCCGAGCCGAGCGCGATGCCCTTGTCGAGTTCGAGCTCGAAGCCGTGGCCGGGGCATTCGGCTTCCAGCAGCGACAGCAGTGCAGCGCCGGCGGTGTTCGCGGCCGGCTCCCGCGGCAGCTCGGTGACGACGCCGCGGATGGCGGTGATGTGCACGCCCGGGCGCTCGCACCGGCGCACGGTGGCCATGTCGCCGGCGCCGCTGACGCTGTGACCCAGCAGGTCGAAGCCGACCGCGACGTTGCCCACCGAGGCTGGAGAGAAGGCGCGGGCGATGCGGGGCGGGTGGCCGTCGGGGGAAAGGGGGGGATTCATCTGCTGGTGCCGGAAAAGTGGCTGTCATTTTGCACCGGGCCGCACGCGCGGCGTGCCTTCGGGGCATGAAAAGGGCCGGCCCGGACACGCGGTCCGGCCATCCGGGCAAGTGACGGAGACGACCGGTGTCGGGCTCAGCAGCCGCCCAGGCGGACGGCGGTACCCCGTTCGGTGCGGACGGTGGTCTTGGGGCCGTACTCGTCGCCGGAGGATTCCGTGCGCGTCATTTCCACGCGGTCGGTGGACAAGTCGACTTCGAGGCGGGTTTCCTCGATGGCGTGGTAGATCTGGTTGGCATGCGTCTCAAGCGAGCGGCAGCGCCAGCGTGCATCCACCCGCGTGGGCGAACGGCTGAGCTCGAGCCAGACGCATTTTTCTCCCTCCGGCCCCACCTCCATCACGGCGGACAGGTCCTCGAGCGTTTCGCAGCCGGTGGACTCGTCGATCACGCCATCGCCGGGCTCCCAAACGCGAGTGCTCCACCGTCCGGGCAACGCCGCCGGCGTGGGCGCCGGGCGAGCGGCCTCGGCCTCCGCGGCGATCGAGCGATCTATTTCAGCAACCCAGGCCGGATCGTTGCCCACCTGGGCGATCAGGCCGCGCGCCCGGCGCGCGTCACGTCGTACGCCCCCGCCGCCATAGAACAGCAACTGGGCGGCGCGCACATTGGCGAACATCCAGCGTCGCCAGCCCAGTGTGCCCGGCGGGTGGCCCTGGGTGAGCCCGATCAGGCGCTGCAGGGTTGCCAGTGCCGCCGGCCGGTCCACCTGATGGTTGTTGTAGCCGTACTCATGGTTCCCCGCGTCGTTCCAGAGGCGGACGCTTTCGACCTGATTGCATTCGGGACCGAGCTGGCGGCCCAGCGCGGCCGAATCCGTGGCCACCGGGTCCGCGTCGGCACACCCGGGAAAGGGCGCTGCCTGCGCCTGCGCACGGGTGCTGGTGGCCGCCAGCAGGAACACGGTGAAAACGCAGATAGCCATGGAAGCGGGAAGTGTCATGCGGAGTTTCCGGTCCGGGCGGGCGACGTCCGGCGCCAGCGTACCTGATCGACGCTGCGGTGGCAGGGTGCCGGAAACAAAAAGCCGGCCTCGGGGGCCGGCTTCCTGTTAATTCGTGGTGGAGAGGATGGGGATCGAACCCACGACCTCATCGATGCGAACGATGCGCTCTCCCAGCTGAGCTACCCCCCCACAGAAGGTCCGGGAATTATACGGATGCCATGTGGCCATGGCTAGCCGTCCGGTTCAGGTCGTCGGGATCAGCGGCGCCAGCACCGGCTCGAGCAGGTCGCGGCGCCAGCCGGCCAGCGCCGGCGGCCAGCCGCGCCCCTCGAGCATGGCCTCGAGGTGGCGGCGGGCGCACAGCAGGCCTTCGGGCAGGCCCTGCGACTGCGCGACGGCGGCCACGGCGTCCTGCATGGCGCGCACCTTCTGCTTGTCCAGGCTGTCAGCCTTGGGCAGGGGGATGGCGCGGTCCGCTTCAGAAAGCGGCGCATTGACGACGTCGTACAGCGCGCCGCGCGACTTGCGCGGAGCCTTCGGGTGGCGGTCGAGCACGGCGTTGAAGTCGCGCTGGTCCGCGGGCGGGCGCCGGGCCAGCGCCACCGCCAGCTCGTTGTCGATGATCCAGCTCTTGGGCTTGTCGCTGCGGCGGGCTTCCTGGTCGCGCCAGCGCAGGATCCGGCACAGGCGCGCCTGCGCGTCGGCGTCCAGGCCATGGGCGCTGCGCAGGGAAAGGTGCGGCCAGGGTTCGTCGCTCTCGTCGGCGGCGTTGGCCAGCGCGCGCTCGGCGTCGGCGAACAGCCAGGCGTGGCGGCCCAGTTCGAACAGCCTGGCGTCCAGCGATGCGTGCACCGCGTGCAGGTGGCGCACGTCGTCGGCGGCGTACTCACGCTGCGATTCGCTCAGCGGGCGCCGCAGCCAGTCCGAGCGGGTCTCGCCCTTGGCCAGGGTGATGCCGGTGACCTGTTCGACCAGCTTCTGGTAGCCCAGCCCGGCCCCCAGGCCCGCCAGGGCCGCGGCCACCTGGGTGTCGAACAGCGGCGCCGGCAGGGCAGCGCAACCGCGCTGCAGCGCCTGGAGGTCTTCGCTGGCGCTGTGCATCAGCTTGGTGACGCCGGGATCGACCAGCAGCGGGCGCAGCGCGGTGTCCATGCCGGGCACCAGCGGGTCGACCAGCAGGATGTCATCGGGGATGGCCAGCTGCACCAGGGCCAGCTGCGGGTAGTAGGTGCGTTCGCGGATGAACTCGGTGTCCAGGGCCACCAGGGGCTGGCCAGACCAGCGGTCGAGGCGTTCGGACAGGGCTTGCGGGGTGTCGATCCAGAGGCTCAAGGGCGGTGACTGTGGTTGCCAGAAGCCGGCACCTTAGCCTAAGTTCGGGCCGACCACGTCCCCGGCGCGTCCCGGGCGCACACGAGCAGAGATGAAGCACACCCTCAGAACCCCGTTCCCGGCCTGGCTCCTGGCCTGCGGACTGCTTGCCGGCTGCGGTGCCCCGGAGGACCCGGCGGCGCCGGCCGTGCCGGAGACCGTGGACCCGGCCGAGCTCGAGGCCGCGATCGAGGTGGAGGAAGCCGCGCCCGGCCCCGCGCCCGAGGTGCCGGCCTGGTCGCCGGTGGTGGTGCCGGTCGCGCCCGGCGAGTTCCGCGAGAGCCTGCGCGCCGCGGGCGTGGCGATCGAAGAAGGTCGGCTGCTGGCGTCGCTGTCGACGCCGCAGGCAGCGGCAGGTACCGACGCCGCCAACCCCGGCGCAGGCGCGCCCGCGGGCGCCGAAACCGACGCCGCCGATCCCGGCGCACTGGAGCTTTACCTGGGCATCGTCGCCACCGATGCCGAGCACCGCGAGGCCAACGCCGGCATCGATGCCGTGACCACGCAGCTGGTGCTGCAGGGCCGCGCCGCGCTCGTCGATGGCCGCGTGCTCGAGGCGCAGCAGATCGAGCGCGTGCTGGTGCGCGCCCGGCCACAGCACCCGGACCTGGCCGGCTACCGCACGGCCATCGAGTCCGCGCTCAAGGCGCAGGACCTGGTGCAACTGGGCGACACCCGCGTGCGCGGCAACCGCATCTTCAAGCCCGAAGGCAAGGGGGCGGTGGTCGCCTATCGCGAAGCACTGCAGGCGTTCCCTGGGTTCCTGCCGGCCCGCGACGGGCTGGCGCGGCTTCAGGCCAGCTGGCTGGACCGGGCGCTGCAGGCGGCGCAGGCCGGCGAGTACGCCGAGGCCGAACGGTTGCAGGCCGAAGCCGCGCGGATCGTCGCCGACTCCCCGGCGCTGCAGGACATGGCCGCGCGCATCGTCGAACTCCGGCAGGCGCGCACCGAGCAGCTGCTGGCCCAGGGCCACGCCGCCGTGGATGCGCTGGACCTGGAGCTGGCGGCGCGCCGGCTGGCCGAGGCCGAGCGCGCTTCGCTGCAGTCGCGCGGGCTCGATGCGCTGAGCGAACGCATCGCATTGGCCCGCCACTACGGCCGCTTCCGGCCGGGGCAGGTGTTTCGTGATCCGCTCGCGGCCGGCGGCGAGGCGCCGGAGATGGTGGTGCTGCCCCACGGCGCGTTCCGCATGGGTTCGCCCGAGGGCGAGCCCGGCCGCCAGGACAACGAGGGCCCCGTGCACGAGGTCGCGTTCCCGCGCGGCGTGGCGATGGCGCGCAATGAGGTGACCGTCGCCGACTTCGGGCGCTTCGTCGAGGCCACGCAGTACCGCAGCGTCGCGCAGCGCCGCGGCCGCTCGACCGTGTACGACGAGCGCGGCGGCGTGATGGGCGAACACCGCGGCGTCGACTGGCGCCGCGACCACGCCGGCCGCAAGGCCGCGCCCGATTTGCCGGTGGTGCACGTCGCGTTCGAGGACGCCGAAGCCTACGTTGCCTGGCTGTCGGCGCAGACCGGGCAACGCTACCGCCTGCCCAGCGAGGCCGAATTCGAGTACGCCCTGCGTGGCGGTCGCGCCGAGGCCTACGCCTGGGGCGATGAAGCACCGACCCGCGTGGTCGGCAACCTGACCGGCGATGGCGACACCTCGCGCCTGGGCCGGCGCTGGTCCAATGCCATCCCGGATTACGCCGACGGCCACTGGGGCCCGGCGCCGGTGCGCAGTTTCCCGGCCGAGGCCTTCGGTACCTTCGACCTGATCGGGAACGTCTCGGAGTGGGTGCAGGACTGTTGGCACGACAGCTACCGGCGCGCGCCCGGCGACGGTACGGCCTGGGTCAACCCGGGCTGCACCGATCGGGTGATCCGGGGCGCGTCTTGGGCCAGCACGCTCGACCGCGCGCGCTCGGCCTATCGCCAGCCCAGCCCCGCCGGCACCACGCATGCGCGGCTGGGCTTCCGGGTGGTGCGCGACATCTGAGGCCCGGCGCGGGCCCCGTGGTATTCAGCGCGTGCGCGCTTTGTCCGCGGACTTCGCGCGGCCCTTCGCCCGGGCTTTCGGCGGAGGCGCCGTGACGCTGCCCAGGCCGCTCTGCAGCGAGCGCCAGATATCGAGGTTGCGTTCGGCCAGCTGGTTGAGCAGGCCCCAGGGCGCCTGGCCGACGAGGTTGCCGACGTGGCCGCGGAACTGCTGCTGCTGGTCGAGGAAGAACTGCAGGCTGCGCTCGAGGAAGCCGCCCAGCAGGCCCTGCAGCGAATCACCCCGGAAGCGGATCACCTGCACCAGCAGCTCGTTGGTGAAGATCGGCTGCCCGTGCTCCTCGTGCTCGGCGATGATTTGCATCAGCACGTTGCGGGTGAGGTCGCCGCCGGTCTTCGCATCGCGCACCACGAACTCCTCGCGGTCGACGATCAGCTGGCGGATGTCCTCGAGCGTGATGTAGCTCGAGATCCCCGTGTCGTAGAGGCGGCGGTTCGGGTACTTCTTGATGATGCGCGTTTGCGTCATGGATGCACCGGCTGTTCGACGGCCGCGGCGGCGTCGGGGGCCTGAAGCATCCCCCAGCAAGGACGCCCATGCAAGCGACTTTGGCCGCTTTCAAGCCGTCTTCACGTAGGGGCGGCAGGATCGCTTACGGGGTGGTCGGAAGTGGCGGGCACGCGCGCCGGGTCGAAGCGTTCCGCGGCTCGCCGCAGGGCCGGTTCGGGCGCACCGCCGACGTCCAGGCTCGCGGCCGGTTGCCCCAGGAAACGCCAGGCGGCGGCAAGCGCCGGCCAGGGCGCGTCGTCGTCCAGCGGCAGCGACTGCAGCGACTTGCCGAGCTTGCGCCCCTCGGCGTCCCGCACCAGCGGCAGATGGGCATAACGCGGCGTCGGCAGGCCGAGCCGCTGCTGCAGCAGGATCTGGCGCGGGGTGGAGTCGAGCAGGTCGGCGCCGCGCACGACGTCGGTGATGCCCTGGTCGGCATCGTCCACCACGACCGCCAGCTGGTAGGCCCAAAGGCCATCCGCGCGCCTGAGCACGAAGTCGCCGACGGCCGTGTCCAGCGCCTGTTGGTAGGGACCCTGCAGCGCGTCGTCGAAGCCGAGGGTCACCGCAGGCACGCGCAGCCGGATCGCCGGCGTGCGCCCCGGGTCGCCGGCGCCCACGCAGTGCCGGTGGATCCCGCCGATCGCTTCGAGCTCGCTGCGGCTGCAGCGGCAGGCGAAGGCGTCGCCGGCGGCGAGCAGCCGGTCGAGTGCGGCCTGGTAAAGGTGCCCGCGCTGGCGCTGGCGAACCACCGGCTCGTCGGGCGGCATGCCGAACGCGGCGAGCGTGTTCAGCTGGCGGTCGGCCGCGCCCGGAACTTCGCGCGGCGCGTCGATGTCCTCCATCCGCACGATCCACTCGCCGCCCGCGCGCCGGGCCATCATCCAGCTGCCCAGGGCCGCCACCAGCGAGCCGAAGTGCAGCGGGCCGGTGGGCGAGGGCGCGAAGCGTCCGCGGTAGGGGGTCGGCATGGTCACCAAGACTTGAAATTCACGCCTCGAGATTACATTCAAGCCACGTGCCGCGTCCCGCGGCCCCACCCGGAACCCTCGACCCCCATGTTCAAGCGCATCGCACTCTTCCTTGCCACCAACCTCGCCGTGATGGTGCTGCTGGGCATCGTCCTGAGCATCCTGCAGGGCGTGTTCGGCGTCTCCCTGGGCAACCACGGCCTGCTGCTGGTGATGGCCGCCGTGTTCGGCTTCGGCGGCTCGCTGTTCTCGCTGGCCATCTCCAAGTGGGTGGCCAAGCGCACCACCGGCATGCACCTGATCGAGCAGCCGCGCAACGAGGGCGAGGCGTGGCTGTACAACACGGTCAAGCGCCAGGCCGAGGCGGCGGGCATCAGCATGCCCGAGGTGGGCATTTACGACGCGCCCGAGATCAACGCCTTCGCGACCGGCCCGAGCCGCAACAACTCGCTGGTGGCGGTATCCACCGGCCTGCTGCGGGCGATGGACCGCGGCGAGGCCGAGGCCGTGCTGGCGCACGAGGTCAGCCACGTCGCCAACGGCGACATGGTGACCATGGCCCTGATCCAGGGCGTGCTCAACACCTTCGTGTTCTACCTGGCGCGCGTCGTTGGCCGCATCGTCGATGGTTTCCTGAGCGGCAACCGCGAGGGCGGTGGCGGTGGGCTGGCCTACTACGCCATCGTGTTCGCGCTGGAGATCGTCTTCGGCCTGCTGGCTTCGGTGATCACCATGTGGTTCAGCCGCTGGCGTGAGTTCCGCGCCGATGCGGGCGGCGCCCGCCTCGCCGGCCGCGAGAAGATGATCTCGGCGCTGGAGAAGCTGGCCCGCACCTACGGCCAGAGCACCCTGCCGAGCCAGGTCCGCGCCTTCGGCATCTCCGGCAGCGTCGGCGCCGGCCTCAAGCGCCTCTTCATGTCGCACCCGCCGCTCGCCGAGCGCATCCAGGCCCTGCGCGAAGGGTGAAGCTGGCGTGCCCGAACGCGGATCAGAGCGGAAACAAGGGACAAGGGCGGATTTTTCTGTTGCTCAGCCCAGAGAAGGAAGGGGCGCCCGTGCCGGGGCGCCCCTTCTTCTTAACCAGCCTTATCCGCTCCTATCCGTGAGTTTCCGCTCTGATCCGCGTTAAATGCCGGATCCTCACCCGAAGTCGTAGTTCATGGCGGGGCCGGCGGCGGCCAGGAAGTTGCCTTCGACGAAATCCATGCCCATGCCGAACAGCACGCTCATGGTGGTGGCGTCGGAGACGAACTCGGCCACCGTCTGCTTGCCGGCCGCGTGCGCCTTGTTGACGATGTCGCGGACCTGCTTCTGGATGTCGGCGTTCTTGCCCATCTCGGTGATGAAGCTGCGGTCGATCTTGAGGATGGCCGGGTCGAAGTGGGTGAGCATCTGGAACGAGTTCAGGCCGGTGCCGAACTGTTCGAGCGCGACGCGGCAGCCCAGCTGCGACACCGCCTTCTGGAACGACTGCAGCGACTTGAGGTGGGTGAAGACCTTGGACTCCGGGATCTGCACCACCAGCCGGTCGCCCGGTACGCCGTGGGCCTTCAACTGCTCGGCGATGTGCTTCTCGAGGCCGCCCTCGACCAGCGAGGCCGGGGTGATCTTGACGAAGAGGTTGGTGTGCTTGCCTTCCTTCATGCGCGCCGCGATCACGCCGATGGCGTGGCTGACCACCCAGCGGTCGATGTCGTCGAGCAGGCCGTGCTCCTCGGCGATGGCGAGGTAGGTCATCGGCGGGATCACTTCGCCGCCCGGGCCCTTCATCCGGAGGTAGACGTCGTAGTTCTCTTCCTCGGCGCCGGTGAGGCTGATGATGGGCTGGTAGTGCAGCACGAACTGGTCGTTGGCCAGGGCTTCCCGGATGCGCTGCACCCAGGCCTGGATGCGCTCTTCCTCGGCGCGGTCGCGCGCGGCCGGGTCGAAGATCTCGACGCGGTTGCCGCCCATGCCGACGCAGGACGCCAGGCATTGGCTGGACTTGCCCATCACCTGCGACACCGAGGCGATCTTCTCGCCGATCTGGACGCCGCCGATGCTCACGCCCGGATTCACCGAGCGGTCGCCGACTTCCAGGATGTGGCCATGGAAGGCCTCGCGGATGCGCTCGGCCTGGGCCTGGCTGTGGGTGTGGTCGTGGGCCAGGCACAACACGGCGAAGCTGTGGTCGCTCAGGCGCGCAGCGATGGTCTCGGCATCCAGCGCCGCGGACAGGCGCGCGGCGATGCCCTTGATCAGGTCGTCGGCGGCGGCCAGGCCGATTTCTCCGAGCAGGTTCTCGTAATGGTCGGGCTCGACCAGCAGGAAGGCCTGCTGGCCCTTGCCCTCGGTCGCCCGCACCACGGCCGATTCCAGTTCGGTCATGAAGTGCTGGCGGTTGAACAGGCCGGTGAGCGCGTCGCGCTGGCGCAGGGTGTCGAGTTCCTTGACCATGTCCGGGTCGACGGCCTGCTGGCGGAACACGATCTGCAGGCAGGATTCGCCCTCGTAGGTGGCGTGGGTGAACTCCATCACCGCGTCGAACGTGCTGCCGTCGCTACGCTGGGCTTGCAGCTCCATCTGCCGCGGCGGCGACTCGCCCTTGCTCAGCTTCTTGAGCAGCTGCTTGAAGTCCTCCGCGTGCTTGCCGCTGATCAGGTCGAGCACCGACAGGCCCTCGATCTCGTCGAAGCCTTCGAAGCCGAACATTTCCAGATAGGCATCGTTGGCGCGGATGTGCATGCCCTCGTGCACGTAGGCGATCGGGTCGCGCGACGACGCGATCAGCGCGTCGCAGCGGCGTTCGGTCTCGCGCAGCGAGGCCTCGAGGTGGCGCAGGCCGCGGCGGGCGAGCAGGGCGGCGAATTCGCTGCGCACCACGGCCTGCACGTGCTCGGGGCGGTGGCGGATGGCGATGTCGCGGGTGCCGGCGGCGAGCGCGGCCAGCGCGTTCTTTTCGTCCAGCAGCGTGGTGGAGGCAATGACCGGGATGTCCTTGCCGGTGGCGTTGACCTGCTCGACCACGCTGCCGAGCGGCAGGTACTTCGCTTCGAACGAGGCCAGCACCATGTCCACGCTCTGCGAGCCGAGCAGGCTCACCAGTTCTTCCTCGGATTCGGGCCGCTGCGGACGCACGGCCATGCCCCCGTTGCGCAGGTGGCTGATCAACTGTTCCGCATCTTCCAACCGGTCTTCGACCAGGAGCAGGCGGATCACGGCATCCTGCTGTGCCATCGAGGGGGTGCTCCTTTATCCATCAAAGGCTTGCGAGGGGGGATTGAGACAATACCAAAAGTTCCGTCAGGTAAACCATCCGACTTTTACCCGATCGTCGCCACCGGCAGCTTGGCCGGGGCCCCGGCCACCTCCCGCACCAGCCTTGGCACCAGGTAGCCTGGCAGCCGGGCTGACAGGGCGGCGTGCAGGGCCAGCGCCTCGGCGTCGGGCACTTCGAAATGGGCGGCACCCGCGACCCTGTCGAGCTGGTGCAGGTAGTAGGGCAGCACGCCGGCCTCGAACAGGCGCTCGGACAGGGCCGCCAGGGTGGCCACGTCGTCGTTCACCCCGCGCAGCAGCACCGCCTGGTTGAGCACGGTGGCGCCGGCGCGGTGCAACTCGCCCAGTGCCCTGGCCACGCCGGCGTCGATCTCGTTGGGGTGGTTGGCGTGGACCACGACCACCCGCTGCTGGGGCAAGCCGGCCAGCCAGGCCAGCAACGCGTCGTCCACGCGCTCGGGCAGCACCACCGGCAGGCGGGTGTGCAGGCGCAGGCGCCGGACGTGGCGCAGCCCGGCCAGGCCGTCGGTGAACTCCGCCAGCTTGGGCGTGGCCAGCGACAGGGGGTCGCCGCCCGACAGCAGCACTTCGTCCAGGCCCGGGTCGGCGGCGAGGTAGGCCAGCGCTTCCCGCCACTGGCCGGCCGCGGCGGTTTCCTCGCCGTAGGGGAAATGCCGGCGGAAGCAGTAGCGGCAGTGGATGGCGCAGCTGCCGGTGGCCACCAGCAGGGCGCGGCCTTCGTATTTGTGGACGATGCCCGGGCCGCCGCGCGCGGCGCGGTCGCCGACCGCATCGAGCACGAAGCCCGGCACCACCCGGTCCTCGTCGTCGAGCGGCAGCACCTGGCGCAGCAGCGGGTCGGCGGGGTCGCCGTGGCGCATGCGGGCCACGAAACCGCGCGGCACCCGCAGCGGGAACTGCGCGGCGGCCGCGGCCGATACCCGCCCGGCCAGCGCCGGCAGCCCGACCAGCTCGAGCAGCTCCCGCGGATCGCGGACGGCGTCGCGCCACAGGTGCTGCCACCGGGGCGGGGCGTCGGCGGCGGCGGGCTGCGTCGGGACGGGGTTGGCGGTTATCATGTCGGGCTTGGACGGAGGCCACGGGCCGCCGGAAGACCCCCATTGTAGCCGCGCAGCCCCCGGATCGGCCGGCGGACCGGCCCAGACACCAGGAGCAAGGCATGGCCAGCTATGGCATGAACGACGTCAAGAACGGCATGAAGATCATCGTCAACGCCGAGCCGTGCGTGATCACCGACACCGAGTACGTCAAGCCCGGCAAGGGCCAGGCCTTCACCCGCGTGAAGTACCGCTTCATCAAGTCCGGCCGCACGGTCGAGCTGACCATGAAGGCCACCGACAGCCTCGAGGCCGCCGACGTCGTCGACACCGACATGCGCTTCCTGTACGCCGACGGCGAGTTCTGGCATTTCATGGATCCCGAGACCTTCGACCAGGTCCAGTGCGACGAAGCCGGCATCGGCGAGACCAAGAACTACCTCAAGGGCGAAGAGGACTGCGTCGTCACCCTGTGGAACGGCACCCCGATCGCGGTGCAGGCGCCCAACTTCGTCGAGCTCAAGATCATCGAGACCGACCCGGGCGTGCGCGGCGACACCTCGGGCGGTGGCGGCAAGCCCGCCAAGCTCGAGACCGGCGCCGTGGTGCGCGTGCCGCTGTTCGTGAACCAGGACGAGGTCATCAAGGTCGACACCCGCTCCGGCGAGTACGTCTCCCGGGTGAAGTGACCCGATGACGACCCCGGCCGCCCCCCAAGCCTGCGACCTGCTGATCGAAGCCGGCTGGGTCGTGCCGGTGGTCCCGCACGGCGTGGTCCTGGCCGATCACGCCGTGGCCATCCGCGGCGACCGCATCCTGGCGGTGCTGCCGCGGTCCGAGGCCCGGGCCGCGTTCGCCGCCGCCCAGGTGGTGAGCCGCCCGGGTTCGGTGCTGATCCCCGGGCTGGTCAATGCCCACTGCCACAACCCGATGACGCTGATGCGCGGCGTCGCCGACGACCTGCCGCTGATGACCTGGCTGCAGCAGCACATCTGGCCGATCGAGGCCAAGGTGATCGGGCCTGCCTTCGTCGCCGACGGCATCGAGCTGGCCGTGGCCGAGATGCTGCGCGGCGGCACCACCGCCTGCGCCGAGAACTACTTCTTCCCCGACATCCAGGCCGCCACGTATTCCCGGCTGGGTTTCCGCGCGCTGGTCGGCCTGCCGGTCATCGACTTCCCGACGGCCTGGGCCCGCACCCAGGACGAATACTTCGACAAGGGCCTGGAAGTCCACGACAACTGGCGGCGCGACCCGCTCGTGTCCACCTGCTTCGTGCCGCACGCGCCCTACACGGTGAACGACGCCGCGTTCGAGCGCATCCGGATGCTGGCCGACCAGCTCGACCTGGTGGTGCACTGCCACATCCACGAGACCGCGCACGAGAACGTCGAGGCGATCAAGCAGCACGGCAGCCGCCAGCTCGCGCGCCTCGAACGCCTGGGCCTGGTCAACGACCGCCTGATGGCGGTGCACATGACCGACCTCACCGACGCCGAGATCGCGCTGTGCGCCGAGCGCGGCGTGTCCGTGGTGCACTGCCCCGAGTCCAACCTCAAGCTGGCCTCGGGCTTTTGCCCGACCCGCAGGCTGCAGCTGGCCGGCGTCAACCTCGCGCTCGGCACCGACGGAGCGGCCAGCAACAACGACCTCGACATGTTGGGCGAGATGCGCACCGCGGCGCTGCTCTCGAAGGGCGTGTCGGGCGACGCCTCGGCGCTTGACGCCGCCAGCACGCTGCACATGGCTACCCTGGGCAGCGCCCGGGCCATGGGCCTGGGCGAACGCATCGGCTCGCTCGAGCCGGGCAAGCAGGCCGACCTGGCCTGCATCGACCTCGATCCGCTGGAAACGCAGCCGATGTACCACGCCATCTCCCAGCTCGTTTACGCCACCGGCCGCCACCAGGTGTCGGACGTGTGGGTCGCGGGCGTGCGCAAGTTGGCCGATGGCCGGCTGGTCGACCTTGACGCCGACGCCATCCGCGCCAAGGCGCGGGGCTGGCGCGAGCGCATCGCCGGCATCCGGAGCGAGGCGTGAGCGCGCCGGCCGCCAACGCCAGCCAGGCCGAGCTCGACAAGTTCGGCGCCCTGGCCAATCGCTGGTGGGACCCGCAGGGCCCGCAGCGACCGCTGCATGAACTCAACCCGGCGCGCCTCGGCTACGTGCGGCGGGGCACGACGCTCGCCGGCGCCCGCGTCCTCGACGTCGGCTGCGGTGCCGGCCTGCTCAGCGAGGCCCTGGCCCGCGAGGGCGCGAAGGTCACCGCGCTCGACCTCGCCCCGGAGCTCATCGACGTCGCCAGGCTGCACCTGCTCGAATCGGGCCTGCAGGTCGACTATCGCCTGCAGTCGGTCGAGTCGTTGGCCGCCGAACAGCCCGCCAGCTTCGACGCCATCACCTGCATGGAAATGCTCGAGCACGTGCCTGATCCGGCGGCCGTGGTGCGCGCATGCGCCGCGCTGCTCAAGCCCGGCGGCCGGCTGTTCCTGTCCACGCTCAACCGCACGCCCGCCGCGTTCGCCGTGGCCATCGTCGGCGCCGAGTACGTCGCTCGCCTGCTGCCCAAGGGCACCCACGACTACAAGCAGTTCATCAAGCCGTCCGAACTGGCGGCCTGGCTGCGCGCCGCCGGCCTGCAGGCCGAGGACGTCAGCGGCCTGGCCTACGACCCGATCCGCCGCAAGGCCTGGGTCGGCGGGCCGACCGCCATCAACTACCTCGCGCGCGCGGTGAAAGCCTGATGCCGATGCCGCCGCGCGCGGTGTTGTTCGACCTCGATGGCACCCTGGTCGACAGCGCCCCCGACCTCTGCAACGCCGTGAACCGCGTGCTGGCCGACCTGGGTCGGCCCCCGGTGGCGCTGTCGCGGCTGCGCCAGGTGGTCTCCAAGGGCGGTCGCGCGATGCTGGCGGTGGCGCTGCCCGATCTGGACGCCGACGCCCGCGAGGCCCGGCTGGCGCCGTTCCTCGCCTACTACGGCGAAGCGCTGGCGAACGACAGCGTGGCCTTCGGCGGCGTCGCCGAACTGCTGGCGGCGCTGGATGCGCGCGGCATCGCCTGGGGCATCGTCACCAACAAGCCCGAAGCACTGGCGCGCGGCGTCGTCGAGGGCTTCGGCTGGACCACGCGCTGCAGGGTGCTGGTGGGTGGCGACACGCTGCCGCGGCGCAAGCCCGACCCCGAGCCGCTGCTGTTCGCGTGCGCGCAGTTGGGCGTGGCACCGGGCGACGCGGTTTATGTCGGCGACGACCAGCGCGACATCGAAGCTGCCCGCGCCGCCGGCATGCCCTCCGTGGCCGCGCTGTGGGGTTACCGCGAGCCGCACGAGGATCCATCGCAGTGGGGCGCCGACCACGCCTTCGACGGCGCCGCCGGCCTGCTCGCCTCGGGCTTGCTGTCGCCATGACCACCGCCGCCGACCCGACCGCGCACTTCGTCGACAAGTGGCACCGGCGCGAACCGGAAATGGCCCTGGCCGAAGTGTTTTGCCCGCCGGAGCGGCGTCCCGTGTTCCGCGCCTGGGGCGTGCTGCTGCACGAGCTGCGCGAGGCGACTTTCGAATTGAGCGACCCACGCGTCACCGCCGCCAAGTCGCAGTGGTGGGCCGAGGAACTGCTGCTGGTGGCGCGCGGCGCCGGCCGGCACCCGGTGTGCGCCGAACTGCCGCCGGCGTTGCCGTGGGCAGCGCTGGCACGCGCTGTGCTCGAACAAGCCAGCTTCGATGGCCGGCCCGCCGATGCCGCGCATGCGCTGGCGCAGGTCTCGCCGCTGGCCGAAGCGATCGCCGCGATCGAGGCCGGCCTGCACGAGGCCGCTCCACCGGTTGGCGCCGTGGCCGTGAACCTGCTGCTGCACCGCCTGCCGCACGGCCTGGTGGCCGAGGACCAGGCGCGACTGCCGCTGGCCCTGCTGGCGCGCCATGGCCTGACCGTGGCCCAGGTCGCCGAAGGGCAGGGCGAGGCGCTGCTGCGCGACTGGGCGCGCGAGCTGCTCATGGCCCTGCCGACACCCGGGCGCCCGTCCAGCCTGTACCGGCGGCTGCGCACCGGCTTCGACCGCGCGCGCCTGCAGCGGCTCGCCGCCGGCCGTGGTTTCGACCCGCCGCCGGCCGTGGCCAGCCTTTGGCGCGCCTGGCGACTGGCCCAGGCGGGCTGAAACGCATTGTTTCGCGATCCCCGGGGCGCCCGCCGCCAACTTGACGTAGCCTGCACCCGCCCTCATCTAGCTTGCCGTGACACTGAACAGGAGAGCCGTCGTGGCCCCGAAGAATCTTGAGAACACCGCCCGCGTGATGCCCGACATCGCGGCCGAAGCCCGCCCGGCCCTGTCCGGCGTGCTCGACTGGGTCGGCATGGGCGAGATCGAGATGCCCGTGGCCCTGCAGGCCGACAATGGCCGGACGGTCAGCAGCGGCGCCCGCGTCAACGCCTTCGTCAACCTCAAGCGCGGCGACGTGCGCGGCATCCACATGTCGCGCCTGTACCTGCACGTGGACAAGGCGCTGTCGGCCGAGCCGATGACGCCGGCCTCGATCCGCCGCCTGCTGAAGGACTTCCTGGAGTCGCATGCCGACCTGTCCGACCGCGCCATGGTCAGCCTGCGCTTCGACCACCTGGTGCGCCGCGCGGCGCTGGCCAGCGACAACAGCGGCTGGAAGAGCTACCCGGTCAGCATCACCGGCGTGATGGACCGCGGCCACTTCGCGCTCGAGCTGGGCGTCGAGGCGGCGTACTCGAGCACCTGCCCGTGCTCGGCGGCGCTAGCGCGCCAGCTGATCCAGGAGCAGTTCGACGCCGACTTCGCCGCCGGCAAGCCGCTCGACCGCGACGCCGTGATGGCCTGGCTGGGCAGCGAACAGGGCATCCGCGCCACGCCGCACAGCCAGCGCAGCTTTGCGACGGTGAAGCTGCGCCTGGTGCCGTCGTTCGCCGATTTCCCGATCGTCGAGATCATCGACCGCATCGAGGATGCCCTGAAGACGCCGGTGCAGACCGCCGTCAAGCGCATCGACGAGCAGGCCTTCGCGCTGCTCAATGGCCAAAACCTGATGTTCTGCGAGGACGCGGCCCGACGCATCCAGGACGCGCTGGACCAGGACGAGCGCATCAGCGACTTCTGGCTGCGCGCCTCGCACCACGAGAGCCTGCACCCGCACGACGCGGTCGCCGTGGCTACGAAGGGCATCCCCGGCGGCTACACCGCCGTCCCCGACGGCCTCCAGCCCCGCTGAGTCCTGCCCCACCGTGAGCCGGAACGGCGCCTTCGTGGCGCCGTTTCGCATTGTGGGGTCAGGTATTCATCCGTGGCAAAAAACAAAACCATCACTTCTCGAGGACGAGGAGCGGGTCGATGCGGACGTCGAACCAGTTCATGCCCCAGTGCAGGTGGGGGCCGGTGGCGCGGCCGGTGGCGCCGACGGCACCGATCACCTGGCCCTGCTCGATGCGGTCGCCGACCTGGACGTCGATGCGCGAGAGATGCAGGAAGTTGGAGCTGATGCCGTGGCCGTGGTCGAGCAGCAGGGTGCCGCCGGTGAGGTAGAAGTCGTTCGCGGCCAGCGTGACCACGCCCGCGGCCGGCGCCCGCACCGGGGTGCCGTTCGGCGCGGCGATGTCCATGCCCGAGTGCGCGCTGCCCGGCTTGCCGTTGTAGACGCGCTGGTTGCCAAAGCGGCCGCTGATGCGGCCCTGCACCGGCCAGATGAACGTCTGTACGAAGTCGGTGCGCGGCTCGTCGGCGGCACGGGCCGCGGTCACGGTGGCCTGCTCGCGCCGGATGCGCTCGGCGATGCCGGGCGGCGGGTCCACGGTCTTCGGCGGCACGCCGTCCACGCGCTCGATCGGCCAATCGCGCTTAGCGACCGCGATCGCGACGGTGTCGGCTCGGCCATCGGGGCGAACCACTTCCACCTTCACCGGAGAATCCGCGTCGCGGCCGACGCCGAACACCACGCTGCCATAGCCGGTGACGCGAAGCGTTCGGCCGGCATGCCTCACCGTGCTGCCGGGTGGCACCTTGCCGATCACCATCGCGCCCTGCGACACCTCGGCGGGGAAGACGATGCGGTCCGGGTCAGGCGCCGAGGCGGAGGCGGGCAGGGCGGTCGCGAAAGCGAAGGGCGCGGCCAGCAGCCCGGCGAGCAGGGCCAGCAAGCATATGCGCCCGATGCTCGGGACGGCGGTGGCGGGCATTGCGATGCCGCCATGGCGCCGGGTGCCGTCGGGCGGGCTGGCGAGGGTGGATCCGTGGGTCATGGCGTCTTCTTGTCGGGCCAGGCGTCCGGAACCGGGTCCAGGCCGCCTTCGTTGAGCGGGTGGCAGCGGCCGATGCGCTTGGCGCCCAGCCAACCGCCGCGCACCACGCCGAAGCGGTCGATCGCCTGCATCGTGTACTCCGAGCAACTGGGGTAGAACCGGCATCGCTGGCCCAGCAGCGGGCTGATCGCCAGCTTGTAGCCGCGCAGGAGCAGGATGACGGGTTTTTTCACTGATTGCTTCGGAAGGGCGGCAGGCATAAGGTTGCCGCTGGTGAAGGACTAGGCTATAACACGCCGCCTTCGAGCCTCAAGGAAAGAGAGGAATCGCCCTAGTGGCCGCTAAGAAACCCATCAAGAAGGCCGCCAAGCCGGCCACCAAGAAGCCCGTCAAGGCCAGCAAGCCGGTGAAGAAGCCGGTTGCCAAGGCCAAGCCGGCCGCCAAACCCGCCAAAAAGGCTGTAAAACCCATCAAGAAGGTCACGAAACCCGCCGCGAAGGCGAAGCCGGCTGCCAAGCCCGCCAAGAACTCCGCCAAGCCCGCTGCAAAGCCGGTTGCGAAGTCCGCGGCCCGCAAGCCCGCCAAGCCCGCCGCCAAGCCGGTCGCGAAGGCCAAGCCGGCCGCCAAGCCTGCGCCGAAGCCCGCGGCCAAGGCCGCGCCGAAGCCGGTTGCGAAAGCCGCGGCCAAGCCCGCCGCCAAGTCGCCGGCGCCGAAGCCCGCGGCCAAGCCCGCAACTGCGGCGAAGGCCAAGCCTGCGCCGGCCCCCGCGCCCAAGGCCGCGGCGCCCGTCGTCAAGCCGGCCCCGGCGCCGAAGCGCGAAGCGGGCGTCCGCGCCGGCTACGTCAAGCCGACCGCGCCGCGTCCCGAGCGCATCAAGCCTGCGCCCACGCGCGAGCGCGTGACCCTGCCCGCCGGCTACAAGCCGTCGGCCAAGGAGGAGTACATGGGCCCGATGCAGCTCGAGTACTTCCGCCAGCGCCTGCTGCAGTGGAAGGACGACCTGGTCGAGGAGTCCAAGCAGACCATCGAGAACCTCAAGGAAGAAGTGCGTGACGTCGGCGACGAGGCCGAGCGCGCCAGCCGTGAGTCCGAGAACAGCCTGGAGCTGCGCACCCGCGACCGCTACCGCAAGCTGATCAGCAAGATCGACAGCACGCTCAAGCGCATCGAGGACGGCAGCTACGGCTACTGCGTGGACACGGGCGAAGAAATCGGCCTCGACCGCCTCGAGGCCCGCCTCACCGCCGAACGCACCATCGATGCCCAGGAACGCTGGGAACACCGCCAGAAACAAATGGGCGAGTGACCATGAAGCCTGCCACGCAGGCATAAAGGCGAAAGGCCCCGCGAATCGCGGGGCCTTTTTGCTTTCCGCGCGACTGAGGCATCCATCAAGGTAAGTTCCGGGCGCAGAAGGTATCCTTGCGCGGCAGCCCCGCCTGGACACCCCTCATGAAACCAGCCCCATTGCCGTCGGATGAGCGCAGCCGCCTGGAAACCTTGCGTGCGCTCAATCTGCTCGACACCGCCCCCGAAGAGCGCTTCGACCGCCTGACGCGGATGGCCCGGCGGATGTTCGGCGTCCCCATCTCGCTGGTCAGCCTGATCGATGCCAACCGGCAATGGTTCAAGTCCAACCAGGGCCTTGACGCCACGGAGACTTCGCGCGACCTGTCTTTTTGCGGCCACGCCATCCTCGGGGATGACATCCTGCTGATTCCTGACGCCAGTCAGGACGAACGTTTCCTCGACAACCCGCTGGTCACGGAGAACCCCAACATCCGGTTCTATGCGGGCTGCCCCCTGAAGATACTCAACGGCAGCAAGATCGGCACCCTGTGCATCATCGACCGTGAGCCCCGGCATTTCTCCGAGGACGACCTGGCCTTGCTGCGCGACCTGGCCGCGATGGCGGAGCAGGAAATCGCGGCGGTGCAGTTGTCCACCCTGGATGAGTTGACGCTGATCTCCAACCGCCGCGGCTTCATGACGCTGGGCCAGCACAGCCTGAACCTGGCGGTCCGTGCCGGAACCCGGGC
This sequence comes from Arenimonas sp., assembly GCF_022842045.1. GTDB lineage: Bacteria > Pseudomonadota > Gammaproteobacteria > Xanthomonadales > Xanthomonadaceae > Arenimonas. The sequence goes on from NZ_JALHQI010000028.1 coordinate 31,447, forward strand.
CACGATGGTGTTCTTCGACCTCGACGGCTTCAAGGAGATCAACGACACCTTCGGTCACGCCGAGGGCGACAAGGCCCTGGTGGCCTTCGCCGAACGCATGCGCAGCGTGTTCCGCGAAACCGACGTGTTCGGCCGCATTGGTGGCGACGAGTTCGCGGTGCTCCTGGGCGACGCCGACGACGCGACCCTGGACCTGGTGCTGTCCCGGTTCTCCGAGGCGGTTCGCCAGTACAACGCGAGCGCCAAGCGTGGGTATGACCTGGCCTACAGCGTCGGCCACGTGACGCACTCGGGCGGGAAGGGCTCCATCGAAGCCCTGTTGGCGGAGGCCGACGCGCTGATGTACGAGAACAAGCTCGGGAAGCGCTGAGCCTCGCGGCCCCCGATCTTTGGCTAGCTCACGGCTTCAGCGCATGCCGCTGAAGTCGTAGAACTTCCAGGGCTCCGGGAGGCCGTCGGCCAGGGCATCGCCGCGCAAGCGGGCACGCACCATCGATACCGGCATCGGCCCACCCTTGAGGATGGCGTCGTGGAACTGGCGTTCGCTCATTCCGCCGTTGGCCACCATCTCGCGGTGCAGCGCCTGGAACTGCAGGCCGCCGACCATGTAGGCGATCTGGTACAGCGGGCCATAGTCGCCCGCGAAGCTGCGGCGCACCTCGGCGCGGGCGTTCTCGCGCTCGTGGCCGACGCGCTCGACTAGCAGTTCCACGGCCTCGTCTGGCGTCATCTCCCCCAGGTGGAAGCCCAGCGAGAACAGAATGCGCGCGGCGCGGTGGCTGCGCCAGAACAGCATGCCGATCCTGTCCTCGGGCGTCTTCGCGAAGCCCAGGTCCCACAGGCGGAACTCCCAGTACAGCGCCCAGCCCTCGCCCCAGAACGGCGTGTCGAACAGCTCGCGGTGCGGCTGGTAGCGGGTGTTGTAGAAGTACTGCAGGTGGTGGCCCGGGATCAGCTCGTGGTGCACCACGGCGCGGGAGAAATGTCGGTTGTTGCCGCGCAGCGCCATCAGCTTCTTGTCGTGCGGCATGGTGTCGGTGGGGTAGGCCACCCACACGTCCTGGCCGCCGAGGAAGAACGGCGCCTGCAGCTGGTACTCCGGCGTGAGCATGGTCATGCGCCAGTCGCGCTTGGCCAGCTCGGGCACGGTCAGCAGGTCGTTGGATTCCATGAAGGCGATGGCTTCGTCCGCCAGCTCGACCACCAGCTTCGGCTGCTCGCCCGGGGCCGGGTGGCGCGACTTGACGATCTCCAGCGCGCGGCGCCAGTCGTCCTGGCCCATTTCGGCGGCGGCCTTGGCCAGTTCGCGCTGGCACCAGGCCAGCTCGCGCTCGGCCAGGTCCATCAGCTGTTCGGGCGTGTAGGGAATCAGTTCGTGGCGCAGCCCGGTGAGCAGCGCCTCGCGCCCGATCGGATCGCCGATGATGGTCTCGGGGTCGTTGGCGCCGGCGAGCTTGTCGCGCAGTAGCTTGGCGTGGCCCTCCATCTGCTTGTCCAGCGCCTCGTAGGGCTGGCGCGTCCACCAGGTGAAGTCGGGGTCGTAGCCGGCGTGGAAGCCATGCCACTGGCGCAGGTCCTCGCGCACCGCGTCGAGCAGGCGCGCGGCGCGGAAGGCGACGATGGGCGAGGTGCCCAGCGCCCTGGGGTTCTTCTCGAGCCGCGACTGCAGGTCGGCCAGCGCGCGGCGGCTGCGATCGAGCACCTCGGCGCTGGCGCGGGCGTCGGGATACTCCAGCGCGCGGCGCGCCTCGGCCAGCGCGATCAGCGCGTCCACGCCGGGCAGCAGCGGCGCGGCTTCGGCGTAGCGGCCGCGACTGAAGTCGAGCTGGCCGAGGCGGTAACCGAGTTCGCGCGTCATCAGCGCGTGGTCGAGGCGGTCCTCGAGGCCGAGCGGGGCCGGGTCGATCTCGGCCAGGCGCGCCTGCCAGGCCCGGTACAGCTCGCGCAGCGCGGCCTCGCGGCGCGGGCCAGCGGTAATGTCGCGCACGCGCTCGAGGCTGGCCAGGTCGCTGCGGAAGCGCGCCACCACCGGCGCCAGCCGCTGCGTGCTGGCGGGCATCTCGGCCAGCGCGGGTGCCAGCCCGTCGCCGCTGGCGTGCGCGGCGACGGGGGCGGCGAGGGCGGCGGCGAGGCAGATCGCCAGCAGGCGGCGGGCGTGGGGCATGCGTTTACTCCTGGGCGGGCAGGTTCCGGCGGGCGGTGTCCTGGATGAAGGCCAGCAGCGAGGCCAGGCCGTTGCTGCGGGTGGGCGAGAGGTGCTTGGCCAGGCCGATGCCGGCGATGTAGTCCGGCGTGGTGGCCAGGATCTCGGCGGCGCTGCGCCCGGAGTAGACGCGCAGCGCGAGGTAGATGAGGCCGGAGACGATGGTGGAATCACTGATGGCGTGGAACTCCAACGCCTCGGCATCGCCCTCGGCGACGATCCAGACCATCGACTGGCAGCCGTGCAGGCGGTTGGCCTCGGTCTTCCAGTCCTCGGGGAACGTCGGCAGCTTGCGGCCCAGGTCGATCAGGTACTGGTAGCGCTCGGACCAGTCGCCGAAGAAGGCGAACTCCTCGGCGATCGCGGCCTGGGCCAGCGCGGCGCTGGCTTCGGTCGGCCGCATCAGCCGCGCCTCCAGCGCACGCCCTGGGCGGTGTCCTCGAGCAGGATGCCTTCCTCGGCCAGCTGCTTGCGGATGGCGTCGGCGCGCAGGAAATCACGGGCGCGCTTGGCGGCGTTGCGTTCGTCCACCAAGGCCTGGATGCGGGCGTCGTCGCCGTCCTCGCTGCCGCGGCTGAACCAGGCCTCCGGCCGTTGCTGCAGCAAACCCAGCAGCAAGCCGCCGCCGAGCAACTCGGCCTTCAGGCTGGCGCGGGCGATGGGGCTGGTGGCCTTGCGGGCCTCGCCGGCGATGCGCGAGAGCTCGGCCAGCGCCGCCGGCGTGTTGAGGTCGTCGCACAGCGCCGACTCGACCTCGAACGGCACCATCGGCTCGACCGCGGGCACGTCGGCCAGGTCGCGCAGCGTGCCGTACAGCCGGTCGAGCGTGCGCACGCACTGGTCGATGAGCGCGTCGGACCAGTCCAGGGGCTGCCGGTAGTGGGCCGAGAGCAGGGCGTAGCGCAGGGCTTCGGGCGGGTGCTGGTCGAGCAGGTCGTGCACCAGGTACACGTTGCCCACCGACTTGGACATCTTGGCGCCGCCCAGGTTGAGCATGCCGTTGTGCAGCCAGAAGCGGGCGAACACCTGGCCGCCGTGGGCGCAGGTGCTCTGCGCCACTTCGTTCTCGTGGTGCGGGAACTGCAGGTCGACGCCGCCACCGTGGATGTCGATGGTGTCGCCCAGGTGGGTCTCGGCCATGGCCGAGCACTCGATGTGCCAGCCCGGGCGGCCCACGCCCCAGGGCGAGTCCCAGCCGGGCAGGTCGGGGGTGGACGGCTTCCAAAGCACGAAATCGCCGGCGTCGCGCTTGTAGGGGGCCACTTCGACGCGGGCGCCGGCCAGCATCTCGTCCGGGTCGCGGCGCGAGAGCTTGCCGTAGTCGGGGAAGCTGGCCACCGAGAACAGCACGTGGCCTTCGGCCGCGTACGCGTGGCCGGAGGCGATGAGCCGCTCGATCATCGAGATGATGTGCGGGATGTGGGCGGTGGCATAGGGCACCACGTCCGGCGGATCCACGCCCAGGCGCGCCATGTCCTCGTGGTAGGCGGCGGCGAAGCGATCGGTGATCACGTTGATCGGCACGCCCTGGTCCTTGGCGGCCTGGTTGATCTTGTCGTCCACGTCGGTGATGTTGCGGGCGTAGACCAGGCGCGGATAGTGGCGGCGCAGCAGCCGGGCCAGCACGCCGAACACCACCGGCGGGCGGGCGTTGCCGATGTGCACGTAGTTGTAGACCGTCGGTCCGCAGACGTACATCGTGACCCGGCGCGGGTCGGCGGGCTCGAAGGCCTCGAGCCGGCGGGTAAGGTTGTTGTAGAGGCGCAGTTCCATGGTAGGGCACGAACGGAAAGCCTGAGTCTAGCAAGCCCGGCGGGCAGGCTTAACGAAAATCTTAGGCTTGGGTTCAGGCGCTCGGGGCTTTAATCCCGGGGTCGCCGCTGCCCGATCCATCGCCCCCGGGCGACACGGCCCGGCCGCCCCACGGAGAACGTTTGATGACTGCCGCCATCCGAACCCTTCCGATCCTGCTGCTGGCGATGTCCGGCCCGGCGCTTGCCCAGTACGCCGGCGACGATTACGGCGACGACTCCTACGCCCCCGCGGTCCCCGAGAACGTCAGCTATGGCTACGCGCAGGTGCTGCGCGCCGATGAGGTGGTCGAGCGGGTCGTCACCCGCACCCCGGAAGAGCGCTGCGACGAGGTCGAGTACCGCAGCACCGGCCGCACCACCGGCGGCACCGTGATCGGCGCGCTGGTCGGCGCGGCGCTGGGCAACCAGGTCGGCAAGGGCGACGGCCGCAAGGCCGCCACCGTGGTGGGTGCGGTCGCCGGCGGCGCCATCGGCAACAACATCGCCCGCCAGCGCCAAGAGGCCGAGGCCCGCGGCTGCCAGCTGGTCGAGGTCGAGCGCGAGGAATCCCGGGTGGTCGGCTACGACGTCGAATACATGTACAAGGGCGAAAAATACATGTCCCGCCTGCCGTATGACCCGGGCAACCGCCTGCGCATCCGGGTCTCGGTGACCCCCGACGACGCGGCGGCTGCGGCCCGCTGAGTTGCGGCCCCGGCCCGCCCCCGGCATACTCGCCACCCAATGAGCCCCTGCGCCGCCCCTGCCGACATCCTCAGCTCCGCCTACATGGCGGCGGGCATGACGTCTCGCGCGCGCCGACCGGAATCCGCCACGCCAGCTGGGTAACCCGGACGTCACCGCTTGTTCACCGGAAAAACCCAGCCTTGCGCTGGGTTTTTTGTTTTTGGTTTCCACCAGGACCCCACCATGAAGCATTTCCTCAACACCCAGGACTGGACCCGCGCCGAGCTCGACGCGGCGCTCGCGCAGGCGGCGGCGTTCAAGCGGAGCAAGGCCGGCGACCAGCTCAAGGGCAAGTCCATCGCTCTGGTCTTCTTCAATCCTTCGCTGCGCACCCGCACCAGCTTCGAGCTGGGCGCATTCCAGCTGGGCGGGCATGCGGTGGTGCTGCAGCCGGGCAAGGACGCGTGGCCGATCGAGTTCGACGTCGGCACGGTGATGGACGGCGAGGCCGAGGAGCACATCGCCGAAGTGGCGCGGGTGCTGTCGCGCTACGTGGACCTGGTGGCGGTGCGCGCCTTCCCGAAGTTCCAGGACTGGTCGGTGGACCGCGAGGACCGGGTGCTGCGTGCTTTCGCGAAGTACTCGACCGTGCCGGTGATCAACCTCGAGACCATCACCCACCCCTGCCAGGAGCTGGCGCACGCGCTGGCGCTGCAGGAGCACTTCGGTACGCCCGACCTGCGCGGCAAGAAGTTCGTGCTGACCTGGACCTACCACCCCAAGCCGCTCAACACGGCCGTGGCCAACTCGGCGCTGACCATCGCGACCCGGATGGGCATGGACGTGACCCTGCTGTGCCCGACGCCCGAGTACGCGCTGGACGAGCGCTACCTGGGCTGGGCCCGCGACAACGTGGCCGAGTCCGGCGGCAGCTTCCGCATGAGCCACGACATCACCGAGGCCTACACCGGCGCCGACGTGGTGTACGCCAAGAGCTGGGGCGCGATCCCGTTCTTCGGCCGCTGGGAGCAGGAAAAGCCCATCCGCGACGCGCACAGGCACTTCATCGTCGACGAGGCCAAGATGGCGCTCACCAACAACGGCGTGTTCAGCCATTGCCTGCCGCTGCGCCGCAACGTGAAGGCGACCGATGGCGTGATGGATGCGCCGTACTGCATCGCCATCGAGGAAGCCGAGAACCGGCTGCATGTGCAGAAGGCCGTGATGGCGGCGCTTGCGAATCAATAGCCAGGAACTAGTGAAGAGGAGCCAGGAACCAGCAACAGCGTTCCGCCTCAGCAATGAGCTTCTCCACTAGTTCCTATTTCCTCTTCACTAGTTCCTGTTTCTTCCTTCTTCCCCCGGACCCACCCCATGACCCAGCCTAGCCCCATCGTCCTCGCCTTCTCCGGCGGCCTCGACACCAGCTTCTGCATCCCGTGGCTCAGGGAGCGCGGCTGGGCGGTGCATACCGTGTTCGCCGATACCGGCGGCGTGGATGCGGAGGAGCGGGCCTACATCGAGGCACGCGCGGCCGAGCTGGGGGCCGCCAGCCACGTCACCGTCGACGGCGGGCCGGCGATCTGGGACGGCTTCGTGAAGCCCTTCGTGATGGCGGGCGAGGGCTACCAGGGGCAGTACCCGCTGCTGGTGTCCGACCGCTACCTGATCGTGGACGCCGCGCTCAAGCGCGCCGCCGAACTCGGCACGCGCGCGATCGCGCACGGCTGCAC
>NZ_JALHQI010000029.1 GCF_022842045.1 Arenimonas sp.
GGCACCCGCCTGCGCGATGCCGAGGCGGCGCGCCGCGCGCTGGCGGCGCGGGCGCCGCGCGTCATCCCCGACGTCGACACCGCCGTAGCGGCCCGCCTCGCGGCCAGCCGCATGACGCCCGAGGCCGCACGCCTGATCGTCGAACGCAACCTGCGCCGGGTCGAGGGTGGCCACGCCTGGCGCAGCGATCCGCGGCTCACGCTGCCGAGCCAGCTGCGCCTGACCGAGGAAACGGTGCAGGCGATGCTGCGTGCGATCGAGGCGCCGGTGCTGGTGGTGGCGGCCGATCCGTCGCCGCCCTACTTCAGCCCCGAGGTGCGCAGCCAGCGCCTGGCCTGCCTGGCCGACGGCCGGCTCGAGGTGATCCCGGGCGGGCACCACCTGCACATGGAGCAGGCGGCGCGGGTGGCCGGGCCGCTGCGGGCGTTCCTGGCGGGCTAGTTGGCCGCCTGCAGGCTCAGCGACACCACTGACTGGCCGTCGAGGTCGTCGCGCAGGTTCACCAGCAGGCTGCGGCCGTCCTTCTCGAAGCCCAGCATCGAGCCGTCGGCGCCCTGCATGGACATCGTTTCCTTCCAGCCCGCGCCCGACTGGCCGCGGCGTATCTGCGAGAAAATTTCCGAGGCGGGTTCCGGGCTGCGCAGCACCACCGAGGTCGCCGGGCCCATCGTCATCACCGAGACGACCTGGTAGCTGGCGGGGAGCGTGACGTCGCCCGGGAAACCGTCGGGCAGCGGGACGTTCTCGCCGCTGCTGTGGACCAGCTCGCCCTGTTCGGTGCGGGCGGTGACGCGATGCACGCCGTCCTCGTCCTCGATGTCGACCTGCGCGCCGGTGCTGGCCTCCAGGGCCTGCTCGGCCAGTGCCTCGGACGCGGCCTCTTCGGAATTTCCGCAGGCCGACACCAGCAGGGCGAGCAGGGCGATGGACAGCAAGGTGCGAGGGGTGAGCATCGTGGGCTCCTGACCAGACGGGTCCCGCGCGGGGGGCCCTTCAGCGAATCAAACGCGCAAGCCGCCCCTTCAAGGCCAAGCCGTCGCCGCGCAGGTAGTCGCGCGCTTCCCGCCAGCCGGGCCAGCGGGCTTCGACCTCGCGCCAGAAGGCGCGGGAATGGTTGGCGTGGACCAGATGGCAGAGCTCGTGCACCAGCACGTACTCGAACGCGGATGGCCGGCCCAGCACCAGGCTCAGGTCGAGCTTGAGCTCGTCGCTGGGGCTGAGCGACCCCCACAGCGAGGACAGCGGCCGCAGCGTGAACTGGCGCGGCGCGCGCGGCAGGCCGGGCAGGTAGCGCGGCAGCCAGGCGCCCAGGTCCTGGCGCGCCTGCTGCTGGTAGAAGTCGCGCAGGCCGGCCTTGAGCTGCGCGTCGCTGGCGCGCTCGGGCAGCTGCAGCACGATGCCGTCGTCCTCCAGGCTGGCGCGGACGTAGCGGCCTTCGCGCCACTGCACGGGCACGTCTTCGCCGCGCAGGGGCAGGGCGTCGGTGCCGCCGCGCACCAGCGGCGCTTCGGCCAGCGCCGGCTGGCGCGCCAATTGGTCGGCCAGCCAATCGCGGTGTTCGTCCAGGAAAGCCACGGCCAGGCGCTCGGAAACACCGCGCGGCAGCGTGAGTCGCGCGCCCTTCTCGGTGACGATCAGCCGGAGCCGGCGCGCACGCGGGTCGCGGACCCAGCGCACGTCCACCGTGCGACCGTCAGCCAGCGCGAGCGGGCGCAGCTCGACGGCAGGCGGGGCGGGGCGGGTGAGCTTGAGGAACATGTCCAGACTTTAGCCGGAAGTCCCTCCTACAGGGGCGTGGCTCAGGCTTCGGCGGGGCTGAGCTTGAGGGCGGGTTCGAGCACGGCGAACAGGCGCTTGAGTTCGCCGGCCATCAGCGCGTAGCGGGCGTCGAGTTCGGCGTGCAGGCCGTCGCGTTCGGTGCCTTCGAGCTGGTCGACCACGCCGTCGAGGAACTTGAGCTTGCGCACCACCAGGTCTTCGCCGAGCACGAAGCTGACGTGGTCATCGAGCACCAGGGCCAGCTTGCTGACCTGCTTGCCGGACTCGAGGTGTTTCTTGATCTCGTCGCAGAGCAGCTCCTGGCGCTGGCACTTCACCACCGCGCCGCCATCGATGGGGTCCTTGAGCTCGCACTCGTCGCCCAGCACCAGGCCGGCCGGCAGCGGCTCGCCGGCGATCCAGCCGGTAAGCACCGCGCGCGCCGAGACTTCCGCGTTCAGCGGCAGCGCCGGGAAGCTGCCGAGTGCGTGGCGCAGCTCGGACACCACCGACTCGGCCGACTTCTTCGAGCTGGCGTCGACGGCGATGAAGCCGTGCTGCAGGTCGAGGGTGGCGTTGGTCTGCACCGGCCGCACGAAGGCGCGCGGCAGCAGCTCCATCACCAGGTCTTCCTTGAGCCGCTTGCGGGCGCGACCGCCGAGCTTGCGGCCTTCCTTCTCCTCCATCGCGGCGATGCGCTTGCCGAGCTCGTCGTTGACGACGGCACCGGGCAGCAAACGGTCTTCGCCGCCGAGGGTGATCCAGATCGCGTCGCCAACGCGGTGGCTCATGGCCTCGGCGTCACGGCCGAAGGGCGGGATGAAGCCGCGCGACATCAGCTCGGACGGACCGACCGGCTTGAGCCGGCATTCCTCCAGGCGGGCATCGAGTTCGGCGAGGGACTTGGCGACGGTGGTGGGGAAGCGGAAAAACGTCAGGTTGCGAAAGAACATCAAGTTTCCAGTGCAGAAGGATCGGGGTCGCCGGCCAGCCAGGCGTGGGCGTCGGGGAGCGGCGCGTCGGTGTGGCGGCCGAGGGCGGCGAAGTCGAACAGGCTGGCGTCGGCCAGCTGCGAGGGTCGCACGTCGGCCAGGGCCTTGGCGATGGTTTCGATGCGGCCCGGGCTTTCCTTCTCCCACGCGGCCAGCATTCTTCCTACCTGCTTGCGCTGCAGGTTCTCCTGCGAGCCGCACAGGGTGCAGGGGATGATGGGGAACTGCTTCCAGTCGGCGTAGTCGACCAGGTCGGCTTCGCGGCAGGTGATCAGCGGGCGGATCACCACGTGTTCGCCGTCATCGCTGGCCAGCTTCGGCGGCATCGAGGCCAGCTTGGCGTGGTGGAACAGGTTCATGAAGAACGTGGCCACCAGGTCGTCGCGGTGGTGGCCGAGCGCGATCTTGGTGAAGCCATTTTCCTTGGCGTGCCGGTACAGCGCGCCGCGGCGCAGGCGCGAGCACAGCGAGCACATGGTCTTGCCTTCCGGCACCACGCGCTTGACCACCGAGTAGGTGTCCTGCTCGATGATGGTGAAGGGCACGCCGATCGAGCGCAGGTAGTCGGGCAGCACGTGTTCCGGGAAGCCGGGCTGCTTCTGGTCGAGGTTCACCGCCACCAGTTCGAAGCGCACGGGCGCCTTCTTCTGCAGCTGCAGCAGGACATCGAGCATGGTGTAGCTGTCCTTGCCGCCCGACAGGCACACCATCACCTTGTCGCCCTCCTCGATCATCCCGTAGTCGGCGATGGCCTGGCCCACCTGGCGGCGCAGCCGCTTGGCCAGCTTGTGGCGCTCGTGGCTGGCCTTGCGGGGGATCGGGTCGTGGAGGGGCAGCGTCATGGCGGCCATTTTACCTATGGAAGGGGTAAGCTTTGGGGCAACCGGAGACGCCGATGGCCGACGAAGACCTTGCCAGGATTGCCGCGCAGCTGGTCGAACTGAAGGTCGAGCACCGCGACCTCGACGAGGTGATCGGCCGGCTCGCCGCCAGCATCGAGGCCGACGAGCTCGCCATCAAGCGCCTGAAGAAGCGCAAGCTCAAGATCAAGGACATGATCGCCGCGCTCGAAAGCCGGCTGATCCCCGACCTCGACGCCTGAGCCGCGGGCTCAGGCCTCGGTCGAGCCCGTTTTCGCCGGCAGCGCCACCTGGGTGCTGGTCGCGCGGCTCACCGCCTCGGGCGAAAGCTTGGAAATGGTGTGGCGCAGGTCGCGGCCCAGCACCACCTTGGCGTCCTTCTCCCAGACCATCATCTGCTCGTCGAAGTCGAGCTTGCCGTCCGGGCAGATCCACACCAGCTTCAGTTCGCGCAGCTTCTGGATGAAGCCTCGGAACAGCGACTTGTCGAAGAACTCCGGCGCGGCCGGCGCGTACAGCAGGCTCAGGCGCTGGGCGGTCAGCTGGCACAGGGTCTCGAGCTCGCCCGCGCTGAGCGTGCGCGGCCCGTTCTTCACCAGCGTGGTGATGGCGATGAAGTAGCGCTCGAACGCCTGCTGCAGGCTGTGCGAGATCACGCGCAGGCGGAAGACCTCGTCGGTCTGCCCCGGGCCACGCGTGAGGTAGCCGCCCTCGTCCTCGCTGGCGACGCTGAGCAGGCCTTCGGCCACGAACAGGTCCAGCGTGGCGTCCAGGCGCTCGGCGAACTCCTCCGGCGTCCACGGCAGGAACAGCTCGTCCTGCACGAAGGGATAGATGGTGCGCCCCAGCCGCAGCAGGCCGGCGCGGCTCATGCGGCGGTTGTTCTGGAAGCACAGCGCCACCCAGCTCGCGGCCGCGAACAGGTGCAGCACGTTGTTGCGGAAGTAGCTCTGCAGCACCGCCGTCTCGCCCTCGATGCTGATCACGTCGCCCAGCGGGTGCACGGTGCGGGTCAGCACGCCGATCTTCTGGCCGTAGGCGATCATCTCGGCCGGCTCCATCGCGGTGACGGTGACGCGGTCGGAATACGGCAGCTTCGCCAGCAGCTTCTTCGACAGCGCCAGCTGCGCCAGCAGGTCAGCCTCGGACATCGCGTGCTTGGGCGTGGCCAGCAGGGCCAGGGCCAGCAGGTTCACCGGGTTCACGTCGGCGGCGCGGTTGATGTTGACCTGGATCTGCTGGGCCAGCTCGGCCACGGCCGGGTTGATCCAGGTGGGCTTGTCTTCGGGGTCGGCGTTGCGCTCGCGCCAGTCCGGTGCGTGCCGGGCCAGCACGTCGTCCAGGAAGATCGGCTCGCCGAAGTTCACCGCGACCTTGCCATAGTGCTGGCGCAGGATGCCGGCGCCGGCCTTGACCAGCGCCCAGATGGTTTCCTTTTCCTTGGGCTGGCCGGTCAGCTCGTCGAGGTAGCTCTTGCCTTCGATCAGCTTCTCGTAGCCGATGTACACCGGCTGGAACACCACCGGCCGCCGCGGCGCGCGCAGGAAGGCCTTGATGGTCATCACGATCATGCCGCCCTTGGGCTGCAGCAGGCGGCCGGTGCGCGAGCGCCCGCCCTCGATGAAGTATTCGAGCGAGAAGCCTTCGCCGACCAGCTGCGCCACGTACTCGCCCAGCACCGCCGCGTAGAGCGCGTTGCCCTTGATCGAGCGGCGGATGAAGAAGGCGCCGCCACGGCGCAGGATCGGCCCGATCACCGGCATGTTGAGGTTGATGCCGGCCACGATGTGCGGCGGCACGATGCCGCGCGTGTACAGCAGGTAGCTCAGCAGCAGGTAGTCCATGTGGCTGCGGTGGCAGGGCACGTAGACCACTTCGTGCCCGGGCGCGACCTGCTTGAGCGTGTCGAGGTGGTTGACGTTGACGCCGTCGTAGATGCGGTTCCAGAAGCCGGTGAGCGCGAACGAGGCCGAGCGCACCACCGGGTTGGAATAGTCGGCGGCGATTTCCCAGGCGAAGCGGTGCGCCTTCTTCCAGGCCTCGAGGTATTCGGTGCCGTCCTTGCGGGCCTGGTCGGTGATCGACTTGCGCACTGGCTCGGCGTCCAGCACCCGGTCCACCAGCAGGCGGCGGGTGGACAGGTCGGGGCCGATGACCGCGGTCTTGATGCGGCGGAAGTGGGCACGCAGCACGCGGCTGACCTTGCGCACCTGGCGTTCGTGCGGCAGCTCTTCGCCCAGGATTTCCCAGACACGCACGCCGGGCGAGAATTGCACCACGGTGTCGCGGCCGTTGAGCAGGATCGCCAGCAGGCGGCGGAAGCGGCCGACCAGGGCCCAGTTCTCCGAGAACAGCACCGAGAACCAGCCCGACTGCCGCGCCGGGGCCCGGCCGACGAAGATCGACACCGGCACCAGCTGCACGTCCTGGTCCGGGTACAGGCGGTGCGCCATCAGCAGTCGCGAGAGCGCGTCGGAGTGGCTGCGGTTCTTGGGCCGCCCGAACAGGCCGGCGCGCCGGCGCGACAGCGCCACGTAGGCGCGCTTGCGGCCGAGCGGGTCGCCCGGCAGCGCGGCCAGCGGCGAGGGCAGGCCGGCTTCGCGGCAGGCACGGTCCAGGATCAGGGTGTTCGACAGCCCGTAGGTCTCGATGACGTAGCAGATCGGGCGGTCGAGGTCGAAGGGCGGCGTGGCCGGCTCGCGGTGGATCTCGATCCAGGGCTGCAGCAGCTTTTCAATGAAGCGCGCCCACAGGGGCGGCTTCGCGGTCGGGCGCGGCGGCGGGGCGGCCGGGGAGGGTGTGGCATCCATGGGCGGTCCGGGGCTCAGCGGGCGGTGCCGTCGCCGTCGGTGGCCGGCGCGGCTGCGCCAGCGACTTCGGCCTCCGCCTCGGCCAGCTCGGCCTCGGCGTCGCGGATGGCGTTGGCGCCGTACCAGGCGCCGTCGCGGCGGAGCATCTCCATCTCGAAGGCCACGGTCTTGCCCTGCAGCGGGTAGCTGACCTTCACGGTGGCGGTGTCGCCCTCGGCGGCCACCAGCTCGGCGCGGACGCCGTCCAGCATCGCGTCCGGGTCCAGGCCGTAGACGCGCAGGATCGACTTGGTGCCGGCCAGGGCGATGCCGGCCTTTTCCATGGCCGGGCCGTGGGTGAGGGCACGGACCTCGGCCAGGGTCGGCAGCTGCAGTTCGCGGGCGGTGTCGACGGCGACGGCGATGGCCTGGCGGCCGCGCTCGCGGTCGGTGAACAGGGCCGGGTCGGCCCAGTCGATCAGCTGGGTGGCGACGTCGGTGCCGTGCGCTTTCTCGTCCTCGTTGAGCTCGGTGTTGGCCTGGATGGCGGCCGTCAGGAAGATGGTGGCGGTGGCCTGCATCAGCGGCCACTGGCCGCCGATCTCCTGCTCGAGCCGGGCCAGCTGCTGGTCCAGGTCGCGGGCCAGGTCTTCCTCGGCGCCGGGGGCCAGCAGGCGGGCCATCAGGCGGTCGTACTTCTCGGCGTCCTCGTCCGAGGCCGGCGCGGCCTCGGCGGCGCGACGGTCCCAGAGGGCGGCGCTGCGGGCGTGCAGGTCCGGCGGCAGGCTCAGGTGGCTGTAGCGCACCAGGTCGTTCTGGCGCAGCGCGGCGGCCATGGACTCGACGGCCTCGACCGGGTCGCCGGGCGCGCGCGCTTCGTCGGCCGGGGTCTCGCGCTTGCAGGCGGCGAGCACCAGGGTGAGCAGCAGCAGGGCGAGCAGGGCCCGCAGGGGCAGTCTTGGCGTCATGCGAGGGGCGGCTGGCAGTGGTGTCCGGGGGGCTGAATCTAGCAGATCGGGGCCCCGGGCCCGGGATCGGGCCGGTTTCCCGGCCAGCCCGGCTTCAGGCCGCGAAGGCCCGGGCGATCTGGACCTGGATGGCCTCGGCGGCGGCCGCCGGGTCGGCGGCCTGGCGGATCGGGCGACCCACCACGATGTGGTCGGCCCCGGCCGCGAAGGCCTGCGGGACGTCCACCGTGCGCTTCTGGTCGTCGCCGGCCGGGCCCGCCGGGCGGATGCCAGGGCAGACGATCAGGAAGCCCGGGCCGTTGGCCCGGCGCAGGGCGGCGGCCTCCTGGCCGGAGGCGATGACGCCGTCGCAGCCGGCGGCGCGGGCGGCGGCGGCGCGCTCGAGCACCACTTCGGAGGGCTCACGATCGATGCCCAATTGGCGAAGATCGTTGCGATCCATCGAGGTCAGCACGGTCACCGCCAGCAGCTTGATGGCGCCCTTCTCCTGCGAAGCGGCGCGCATCATGCCGTCATGTTGGCCATGGATGGTGCAAAACGAAACCGGGTAGCGGGCCAGTCCCTTGATCGTGGCGCCGACGGTGGCCGGCACGTCGTGGAACTTCAGGTCCACGAACACCTGCTTGCCCCGCCCCGCCAGCTCCTCCAGCACCCGGAAGTAGTCGCCGCTGGTCAGCAGCTCCATGCCGATCTTGTAGAAGGACACGCTGTCGCCCAGTCGGTCGACCCAGGCGCGGGCCTCGGCGGCGGTGGAAACGTCGAGGGCGAAGATCAGGCGATCGCGGACGGGGATCATGGCGCCCGGCTTACTCGGCGTAGTCCAGGGCGTCGAGCTTCATCTGGCGGCGCTCGGCCTCGGGCAGGGTCCAGGCGTTGTTGAACAGCGCCGGTTCCCAGCTGCCGTAGGTCGGGTTGGGAAGCACGAACCAGCGCTCGCCGATCCAGCCTGCGTAGGGCGCCATGGCCTGCTCGCGGCCGGCCGGGGTGTTGGCCGAGATGGTGACCATGTCGCCGATCTGGTCGCCGAACTGCATCAGCACCCGGTGGGTCTTCGAGACGTGCTTGCGGCGGCAGCCCTTCTCCGAGCCTTCCTGCTCGCAGTCGTCGACGAAGAAGCCCAGGCCCAGGAACTGGTCGCCGGACTGGATCGGGAAGCCGAGCTCGCGAAGGTTGGCCAGGGTCGGCTCCTCGAGGTGGGCCGCGCGGTTGCTGAGGTAGAACACGGTGACGCCGCGGGCGGCCGCGGCCTGCGCGAACTCAAGCGCGCCCGGGACCGGCTTGGCCTTTTCCTCGCGGACCCAGGCGTCCCAGGTCACTTCGTCGTAGAAGGCGCCGTCGCGGACCAGGCGGGCCTGGTAGGGCGAGTTGTCGAGCACGGTCTCGTCGATGTCCACGATCACCGCCGGCGGCAGGCCGGCCGCGGGGGCCAGGCGCTCGTCCGGGGTCAGGGCGTCCCAGTCCGGGGTCTTCAGCGCACGGTCGAGCTGGTAGAGCGCGCTGCGGAAGGTCTGGCCGGCCAGCAGGCGGTATTCCAGCGAAGCTTGCACCCAGGCGACGGCGTTGAGGTTGTCGTTGTGGCCCGGGCCGGCGGCGGGGGCCAGCTGCGCGGTCGGCGCAGGCTCGGCCGGCGCGGCGACGGGCGCCTCGCGCGTGGGCACCGCCTGGCAGGCGGCCAGGGCGAGCGCGAGGGCGGAGACGGCGAGGGTCTTGGTGAAGGTCATGGTCTGGCGTCCGTTCGTGATGGCGCGGAGTTTACCGGGGTCCGGTGGTGGGGTCATGACAGGGGGAATAGGAAATAGTGAATAGGAGGTAGGAGGTAGTGAAGAGCAGCTGACAAGCCGTAAAGCAGTGAGGCAGCACCACCGCCCGCTTTTCACTACCTCCTACCTCCTATTCACTATTTCCTATCTCCATTTCCCGTCTACCGCCCTCAGCCGTCGCCGAACAGGGCGGCAATCGCGTCCATGTGGGCGCGGCCGCGCTGCTTCTTCTCGGCGGTTTCGCGCTCCGGGTCGGTGCCGTCGCGCAGCAGGTCGCCCGGCGGAAGTTCGTCGAGGAAGCGGCTGGGCAGCAGGTGGTCGACGCTGCCCCAGCGCTTGATCTCGGCGCTGTGCGACAGATAGAGCCGCTCCTTCGCGCGGGTGATGCCCACGTACATCAGGCGGCGCTCTTCCTCGAGCCGGTTTTCCTCGAGGCTGGCCTCGTGCGGCAGGTTGCCGTCCTCGCAGCCGACCACGAACACGGCGCGGAACTCCAGGCCCTTGGCCGCGTGCAGGCTCATCAGGCGCACGGCGTTGCCGGGCTCGCCGCGGTCGGCGTTCGAGAGCAGGGCCAGCTGCGCGGCCAGCTCGCCGGGGCCGCCGCCGCGGGCGCCTTCGAACCACGAGGCCAGTTCCTCGAGGTTGGCCTTGCGGCGCAGGAAGCTGGCTTCGTCCTTGCACTGGCTGCGCACCATCGCCAACAGGCCGCTTTGCTCGGCGAGCATCGGCACCAGCTCGGCGGGCGTCACTTTCTCGGCGGCGTCGCGGAGCCTGTCGACGATGCGGCTGAATTCGTCCAGGCCGGCGGCCGCACGCGGGGTCAGCTGCTTCAGGAAGCCGACCTGGCCCGCCGCCACCGACATCGGCAGGCCGGCCTGCTGCGCCATCGCGGACAGTTTCTCCAGCGTCGTGGCGCCGACCTCGCGCTTGGGCGCGGCGATCGCGCGCAGGAAGGCGGCGTCGTTGTCGGGGTTGGCCAGCACCTGCAGCCAGCACAGCGCGTCCTTCACCTCGGCGCGGTCGAGGAACTTGGTGCCGCCGGTGAGGTGGTAGGGGATGCGCAGCAGCTGCAGCGCCTTTTCCAGCGGCCGCGACTGGTGGTTGCCCCGGAACAGGATCGCCATCTCGCCCCAGGGGATTTCCTTGCCCTGGTGCAGGTAGTGGATCTCGGCGGCGACGCGCTCGGCCTCGTGCTCGTTGTTGGTGCAGGCCCACACGCGCACCGGCTCGCCGTCGCCGTGCTGGCTCCAGAGCTGCTTGAGGTGGGCGTGCGGGTTCTTCGCGATCAGGGTGTTGGCGCAGCGCAGGATGCGGCTGGTGCAGCGGTAGTTCTGCTCGAGCTTGATGACCTTGAGGTTCGGGTAGTCCTGGCCCAGCAGGTCGAGGTTCTCGGGCTGGGCGCCGCGCCAGGCGTAGATGCTCTGGTCGTCGTCGCCGACGCAGGTGATGTTGCCCTTGGTGCCGGCCAGCTGGCGCAGCAGGCGGTACTGGGCGCCGTTGGTGTCCTGGCACTCGTCCACCAGCAGGTAGCGGATGCGCTCGCGCCAGCCGGCGGCGAGGTCGGGGTCGGCTTCGAGCAGGGTCAGGGGCAGGCGGATCAGGTCGTCGAAATCCACCGCGTTGAAGGCCTGCAGGCGGGCCTGGTAGCGGGCGTAGATGCCGGCGGCCTCGCGCTCGCGGGCCGAGCGGGCGGCCTCGGCGGCCTGCTCCGGGGAAAGCGCGTTGTTCTTGGCGGCGCTGATCAGGTTCTGTATCGAGTACAGGGCGTCGTTCTTCAGGCCCGGCGTGGCCAGGTCCTTGATGATCGCCATCTGGTCGTCGCCGTCGAAGATCGAGAAGCCGCGGCGCAGCTTCGCGCGCTCGTGCTCGATCTGCAGGAAGCGCAGGCCCAGGGAGTGGAAGGTGGTGACCATCAGGCCTTCGGCGGCCTCTCCCTTCACGCGCTTGGCCACGCGCTCGCGCATCTCGCGGGCGGCCTTGTTGGTGAAGGTGATGGCGGCGATGTGCCGCGCTTCGTGCCGCCCGGTGGCGATCAGGTGCGCGATCTTCTCGGTGATGACCCGCGTCTTGCCGCTGCCCGCGCCGGCGAGCACGAGCAAGGGGCCGCCGACGTAGGCGACGGCTTCTTTCTGGGGGGGGTTGAGGCCGTGCATGAGGGCCGGGATTGTACCGGCTCGGCCGACCCCTGTAGGAGGGCCTTCAGGCCCGAAGCTTTTCGGCGAACCGCTTCGGGCCCGAAGGCCCTCCTACAGGGGACGGAAAGGTAGAATCGCGGGGCATGTTGACGATCGGCCCCACCGTGTCCATCCCCGACGACGAGCTGGTCGAGCGCTTCGTGCGCTCGAGCGGTCCGGGCGGGCAGAACGTGAACAAGGTGGCCACGGCGGTGGAGCTGCGCTTCGCCGTGGCCAACTCGCCGTCCTTGCCCGAACCGGTGCGCGCCCGCCTGCTGGCGCGCAGCGACCGCCGGCTCACCGACGAGGGCGTGCTGGTGCTCAGCGCCCAGCGCTTCCGCACCCAGGACCGCAACCGCGAGGACGCCCGCGAGCGCCTGGCGGCGCTGATCGCCGCCGTGCTGGTGCCGCCGAAGAAGCGCATCGCCACCAAGCCGACCAAGGGCTCGAAGGAGCGCCGGCTCGGCGCCAAGCGCGAGCGCTCCACCGTGAAGAAGCAGCGCCGCAGCAGCGGCTGGGACAAGGAATGACCCGCATCCCGGTAATGCCCCCCTCCGCGCCGCGCAACGGCAGCGCCTTCGGGCGCTGGCTCGGCCGCAGCCTGCTGCGCCTGGGCGGCTGGCGCATCGAGGGCGACTGGCCCGACCTGCCCAAGCTGGTGGTGATCGTCGCGCCGCACTCCTCGGGCTGGGATGCCGTCTGGGGGCTGGCCGC
This sequence comes from Arenimonas sp., assembly GCF_022842045.1. GTDB lineage: Bacteria > Pseudomonadota > Gammaproteobacteria > Xanthomonadales > Xanthomonadaceae > Arenimonas. Next base: position 12,016 of record NZ_JALHQI010000029.1, read on the forward strand.
GAAGCTGGCGATGGGCGTGGACATCACCTTCATCGCCAAGGCGGAGTTGTTCCGCGGCCCGCTGGGCTGGCTGCTCCGCAAGTTCGGCGGCCATCCGGTCGACCGCAGTGCGCCCGGCGGCATCGTCGAGCAGACCGCCGCCGAGATCCGCCGCGCCGAGCGCATGTGGTTCGTGCTCGCGCCCGAAGGCACCCGCAAGCGCGTCGAGCGCTGGAAGCCCGGCTTCTGGAAGATCGCGCGCCAGGCCGGCGTGCCGGTGTTCTGCGCCGCCTTCCACTATCCGTCGAAGCAGATCCTGCTCGACCAGCTCTTCCATCCCGGGGATGACTACGAGGCCGACATGGCCCGCCTCCGCGCCATCTACCGCCCGCACGTGGGCAAGAACCGCGACACGCTGTGAAGCCTGTAGGAGGGCCTTCAGTCCCGAAGCCTTTCGCCGAAAAGCTTCGGGACTGAAGTCCCTCCTACCGGAAGCTCAGCGTTCGGAGTGGCCGGCGTCGAAGTAGTCGCGGCGCTCGAACAGGCCCGGTTTCACCAGGTCGATGAAGGCGCGCGCCTGCGGGCTGAGGTACTTGCCCTTGCGCATCACCACGCCGTAGCTGCGCGGCGGGAAGTACTCGCCGAGGTTGCGCGCGACCAGCCGCTGTTCGTCGGCCTCGGTGAGGCAGATGCTGGTCACGATCGAGATGCCCAGGCCCATCGCCACGTACTGCTTGATCACCTCCCAGCCGCCCACCTCCAGCGCCACCGTGAACGGCACCCGCTGCTGCTGGAACACCAGGTCCACCAGCCGGTAGGTCGTCAGGCGCCGTGGCGGAAGGATCAGGCCATAGGGTGTGAGGTCTTCGAGCTTGAGGTCGGGCTTCTCGGCCAGCGGGTGCCCGGGCGGGCAGATCAGCATCGGGTCGAAGGAGTAGACCGGCGCGTAGGCCAGGTCGGTGGGCACGTCCAGCATCGAGCCCACGGCCAGGTCGACGCCGTCCGAGCGCAGCAGGCCCAGGCCGTCCTGGCCGGTGACGTTGTGCAGCACCAGCTGCACCTCCGGGTGCTGGGCCCGGAAGGCCTGCACCAGCTTGGGCAGCAGGTAGAGGATGGTGGAGCTGCCGGCCGCCACGTGCAGCTCGCCGGCCTGCAGGCCCTTGATCTTGCTGCGGAATTCCCCGTCCAGGCCGTCCAGGCCCTCCACCAGCGGCCGCGCCAGGTCATACAGCACCTGGCCCTCGCGGGTCAGGCTGAAGCGGCGGCCGATCCGCTCGAACAGGGCCGTGCCCAGTTCCCGCTCCAGCGCCTGCAGCTGCAGGGTCACGGCCGGCTGGCTGAGGAACAGGGCCTCGGCCGCCCGCGACACCGAACCCAGCCGGGCCACCTGGCAAAAGGCCCGCAGCGGCTTCAGGCGGTCGCCCTTGTAGTAGAAGCGGGGGTTGCCGGTGGCCATAAGCCCTTGTTCCGAAGCAAATATAAGCTTGGGTAATACTAACTATCAAAACATATGTTTTGTCAAAGTCCATTCCGGGGCCTAGGTTCGGTCCATCGAATCCCTCAGGAGTCATGGCCATGGCCGGAGACGCAGCCCGCACCGTTCCGCCCCTTTCGCTCACCGGCCCGCGCCTGGCCGGACAGGAAGACCTGCTGACCCCGGCTGCCCAGGCCTTCCTGGTCGACCTGCACCGCGCCTTCGAGGCCACCCGACAGCAGCGCCTCGCGGCCCGCGCCCAGCGCCAGGCCCGCTTCGACGCCGGCGAGCTGCCCGATTTCCGCGAGGACACCCGCGCCGTCCGCGACGGCGACTGGACCGTCGCGCCGCTGCCGGCCGCCCTGCAGGACCGCCGGGTGGAGATCACCGGCCCGGTCGACCCGAAGATGGTCATCAACGCGCTCAACTCCGGCGCCAACTGCTACATGGCCGACTTCGAGGACAGCACCTGCCCGACCTGGGAGAACCTGTTGGTCGGCCAGCGCGCCCTGCGCAAGGCGGTCACCGGCCAGCTCGATTGGATGGCGCCGGACGGCAGCAAGCACTACGTGCTCGATCCGGCTTCGAAGACCGTGCTGATCGTGCGTCCGCGCGGCTGGCACCTGGACGAGAAGCACGTGCTGGTGGACGGCCAGCGCATGAGCGGCAGCCTGTTCGACCTGGGCCTGTTCGCCTTCCACAACGCCGCCGGCCTGCACGCGAAGGACCGTGGCCCGTACTTCTACCTGCCCAAGCTCGAATGCATGGAAGAGGCCGCGCTGTGGGACGACGTACTGGCCTTCGCCGAGCAGCGCCTGGGCCTGCCCGTCGGCACCATGAAGGTCACCGTGCTGATCGAGACGCTGCCCGCGGTGTTCGAGATGCACGAGATCCTGCACGCGCTGCGCGGCCGCATCGCCGGCCTGAACTGCGGCCGCTGGGACTACATCTTCAGCTACCTCAAGACCTTCCGCCGGCACCGCGACCGCGTGCTGCCCGAGCGCGGCCAGGTCGGCATGACCCAGCCCTTCCTCAAGGCCTACTCCGAGCTGCTGATCCAGACCTGCCACCGCCGCGGCGCCCACGCGATGGGCGGCATGGCGGCGCAGATCCCGATCGCCGGCGACCCGATCGCCAACGAGGAGGCGCTGGCCCGCGTGCGCGCCGACAAGCTGCGCGAAGCCAACGCCGGCCACGACGGCACGTGGGTGGCGCACCCGGCCCTGATCCCGGTGGCGCGCGAAGTCTTCGACGAGAAGATGCCGAGCCCGAACCAGCAGCAGGTGCGCCGCGAAGACGTCGCGGTGACCCGTGACGACCTGATCCGCCCGAGCCTGGGCACGATCACCCGCAAGGGCTTCGACAACAACGTGGAAGTCTGCGTGCGCTACATCGCGGCCTGGCTCGATGGCCAGGGCTGCGTACCCATCCACTGGCTGATGGAGGACGCCGCCACCGCCGAGATCGGACGCGCCCAGCTCTGGCAGTGGCTGCACATGGCCGACAACGGCGGCGGCCACCTGCACCTGGACGACGGCACGCCGGTCGACTTCTCGCTGTTCGACCGCGCGCTGATGACCCTGCCCTCGAAGCTGGCCGACCGGATGAAGCTGCCGGGCGGTTCGAAGATCAACGAGGCCATCGCGCTGCTCGACGAACTCACCCATGCCGACGAGCTGGTGCCGTTCCTGACGCTGCCGGCGTACGAGCGCCTCGGTTAGGCCACTCCCCTCTCCCCGGCCCTCTCTCCAAGGGGAGAGGGAGAAAAACTCTTGCCCCTCCTACCTCACTACCAAGGAACGACGACATGACCACGACCCTCCCCACCGCCGAGCAGCTCAAGAAGGAATGGGCCACCGACCCGCGCTGGGCCGGCATCGAGCGCGGCTACACTGCCGAGGAAGTGGTGCGCCTGCGCGGCACCGTCGCCGTCGAGCACTCGCTCGCCCGCCTCGGTGCCAACAAGCTGTGGAAGTACCTGGGCGAGAAGCCCTTCGTGAACGCGCTCGGCGCGCTCACCGGCAACCAGGCCATGCAGCAGGTCAAGGCCGGCCTCAACGCCATCTACCTCTCCGGCTGGCAGGTCGCGGCCGACGCCAACGTCGCCGGCGAGATGTATCCCGACCAGTCGCTGTATCCCGCCAACTCGGTGCCGTTGGTGGTCAAGCGCATCAACAATACCCTGCTGCGCGCCGACCAGCTCCACCACGCCGAAGGCAATGACTCCATCGACTTCCTGCAGCCGATCGTCGCCGACGCCGAGGCCGGCTTCGGCGGCGTGCTCAACGCCTTCGAGCTGATGAAGGCGATGATCGAGGCCGGCGCCGCCGGCGTGCACTTCGAGGACCAGCTGGCCAGCGTCAAGAAGTGCGGCCACATGGGCGGCAAGGTGCTGGTGCCCACCCAGGAAGCGATCCAGAAGCTGATCGCCGCGCGCCTGGCGGCCGACGTGATGAACGTGCCGACCCTGATCGTCGCCCGCACCGACGCCGAGGCGGCCGACCTGCTCACCAGCGACATCGACCCGAACGACCAGCCGTTCTGCACCGGCGAGCGCACCGTCGAGGGCTTCTACAAGACCCGCCCGGGCGCCGACCAGGCCATCAGCCGCGGCCTGGCCTACGCGCCCTACGCCGACCTGGTGTGGTGCGAGACGGGCAAGCCGGACCTCGCGTTCGCGAAGAAGTTCGCCGACGCCATCCACGCCAAGTACCCGGGCAAGATGCTGGCCTACAACTGCTCGCCGTCGTTCAACTGGAAGAAGAACCTCGACGACGCGACGATCGCCAAGTTCCAGAAGGAGCTGGCGGCCATGGGCTACAAGTTCCAGTTCATCACCCTGGCCGGCTTCCACTCGCTGAACTACTCGATGTTCAACCTGGCCTACGGTTACGCCCGCAACCAGATGAGCGCCTTCGTGGAGCTGCAGGAGGCCGAGTTCGCCGCCGCCGACAGGGGCTTCACGGCCGTGAAGCACCAGCGCGAGGTCGGCACCGGCTACTTTGACTCGGTCACCCAGGCCATCCAGGGCGGCCAGAGCTCGACCACGGCCCTGAAAGGCTCGACCGAGGAAGAGCAGTTCCACGGCGAGGCCAAGGCCGCCGCGGCCTGAGCCACCGGGAGAAACTTTCCCAACCGTGCCCCCGCGTGCGGCCGGGGCGGGGATGTGCGATGAAAGTCGCTGTCCCCGACCCCCGGGCTTGGATACACTCGGGCAGTCCCCCCTGCCGAGCCGCCCGTGATCCCCGTTGATCTCCCCGGCAGCCAGGCCCTCTCCGTCGCCTCCGGCGGCGGCGAAGCCCGGCTTCCCTCGCAGCTGTCGCCCGAAGAATTCCGCGTCCTGGCCGGCGCCGGGGTCAGTCGGGCGGTGCTGCCCGGCGAGGAGCTCTTCCGGCGCGGCGAGTCGGCGCAGAGCATGTTCCTGATCGATACCGGCGAAGTGCGGCTCGGCTTCGACGACGGCCTGGCCGACAAGCTGCTCGGCCCCGGCCAGTATTTCGGCGAGCTGGCGGTGTTCATCGGCCGCCACCAGCGCTTCGCGCGCGCCGTGGCCGAAACCCCCGGCGTGCTCTACGAAGTCACCCAGCAGGCCTTCCAGGCCCTGGTCGAGCGCGAGCCCGCGCACGTCGCCCGCTTCATGCAGCGCAGCTTCGCCTACCTGGTGGCCGGCGAGCACCAGCTGATCCAGCACCTCAAGCGCCGCAACGAAGACCTGATGCAGACGCTGGACACCCTGCGCCAGACCCGCACCGAGCTCACCGTGGCCCAGCAGCTGGTGCGCACCGACGACCTCACCGGCCTGGCCAACCGCCGCGGCCTGTACCGCTTCCTGGACGAACTGGGCCACCAGACCCTCACCGACCTGAAGCTGGCGCTGCTGCTGGTCGATATCGACCACTTCAAGCAGATCAACGACCGCAGCGGCCACCTGGCCGGCGACGCCGCCCTGCGCGCCGTGGCCGAGGAAGTGCGCCGCACGGCCGGCCCGATCGAGCTGCCCTGCCGCCTGGGCGGCGACGAATTCGCCCTGGTGCTGCGCGTGAGCGACGACGGCGAGCTCGCCAACCGCGCCCTGGGCCTGATGAGCGCGATCCGCAGCCTGCGCCTGCCCAGCCTGCGCGAGCACCGGCTGTCGGTGAGCATTGGCGGCGCCTTCTGCGCCGACCCCGGCGGCTGGTCCACCTGGTACAGCCAGGCCGACCGCGCCCTGTACGACGCCAAGCGCCAGGGCGGCGACCACTGGCGCCTCGCCCGCTGACCCCACTGGCCGCGCGCGAGCGATCGCTGCGTTAAGCCCAGCAAGAGACCCGGTCCAGAGCCCATGAGCGTTCCCAAGACCCAAGTGGCCAGCAACGGATATGCGCCGTCGGTGACCCCGATGCTGCGCACCGTGCTGCTGTGCGACATCGTCGACTCCACCGCGCTGATCGAGCGGCTGGGCGACGTGCGCGCCGTGGCCCTGCTGCAGCGCCACGACCAATTGATGCGCCAGAGCCTGGCCCTGTGCCACGGCCAGCTGATCGACAAGGCCGACGGCGTGCTGGCCCTGTTCGAGCGCCCGATCCAGGCCCTGGACTTCGCCCTGCGCTACCAGCGCGGCCTGCGCGAGGTCGGCGCCACCGAGGGCGTGGACCTCAAGGCCCGCATCGGCATCCACGTCGGCGACGTGATGACCTGGGCCAACGAGCCCAAGGACGTGATGGCCGGCGCCAAGCCCATCGAGGTCGAAGGCCTGGCCAAGCCGGTCGCCGCGCGCCTGATGAGCCTGGCCCGCCCCGGCCAGATCCTGATGTCGGGCATGGCCCAGAACCTGTGCCAGCGCGCCGTGGGCGAACTCGGCGAGGCCGGCGCCAACCTGCGCTGGCTGATGCACGGCCGCTACAGCTTCAAGGGCGTGCCCGCGCCGATGCTGGTGCACGAAGTCGGCGAACCCGGCCTGTCGCCGCTGCGCGCGCCCGAATCCGGCGCCAAGGCCTGGCGCGAGCTGCCGCTGTGGCGGCGGCCGCCGGTGGTGGCGCTGGAAGTGCTGTTGGTCGGCGGCCTGGGCCTCGCGCTGTTCTGGACCACGGTGCGCAGCCCGCCCGCCATCGCCTTCGCCGAGCGCGACTGGGTGGTGGTGGCCGACCTGCAGAACCGCAGCGGCGAGCCGCTGTTCGACGATTCGCTCGATACGGCGCTGCGCGTCGGCCTCGAGCAGTCGCGGCATGTGAACCTGGTGTCCGACCTGCAGATCGACCGTGCGCTCGAGCGCATGCAGCGCCAGGGCCAGCCGGTCGATCGCCAGCTGGCCACCGAGCTCGCGCTGCGCGAGGGCGCCAAGGCCGTCATCCTGCCCACGGTCGCCCAGGTCGGCGGCGTGATGCGCGTCAGCCTGGAAGTGGTGGACCCGAACAGCGGCGTCACCGTCTACAGCGAAAGCGCCGACGGCCGCGGAGTCGAGTCGGTGCTGCCGGCCATGGACGAAGCCATCGCCAGCGTGCGCGGGCGGCTGGGCGAATCGCTGTCGAGCATCGAAGCCACCAGCGCCCCGCTCGAGAAGGTGACCACGGCGAACCTCGAGGCGCTGCGCGCGTACTCGATGGCCAACCAGGCCCTGGGCCGCGGCGATGCCCGTACTTCGCTGACCCTGCTCGATCGCGCGATCGAACTCGACCCGAACTTCGCCAGTGCCCTGATGAAGAAGGGCGCGCACTACTTCCAGGCCGACGACCTGGCGCAGGCGCGCGCGCTGATGGAGCGCGCCGCCGCCCAGCAGGACCGGCTCAGCGCCCGCGACAAGCTCAACGTGCAGGCGCAGCTGGCCATCTTCGAAACGCCGGACCGGATGATCGACCGCTACACCCAGCTGGCCGAGCTGTATCCGGACTTCATGACCGGGCAGCAGAACGTCGGCAACACGCTGTGGCAGTTCAAGAACGATTTCGCCGCCGCCGAGCCCTGGTACCGGCAGGTCGTCGCCAGCCGGCATCCGCTGCGTTCGCTGGCGATGACGACCACCGCGGTGATGCTGGCGGGCCAAGGCAAGCTGGAGGAAGCGGCCCGGGTTTACGAGGACCTGTCCGCCTTGGGCGGCGGTCGGCTGTTCGGCAGCGACGCCGACATCGCGCTCGCCCGTGGGCAGCACGCGCAGGCGCTGGCGGCGCTGGACAAGGGCGTCGAGCGTGATTCCCCCATCCAGCGGATCTGGAAGGGCCTGCGCCGCAGTGCCGCCCAGGCGGATCGTGGGCGCTACCCGGAAGCCCTCGCCGAGCTTGATGCGCTGGAAGCCACGTCGGGCGTGGTGGGTTCCCCTTCCGACACCGCCCGCATCCAGCTGGCGCGGCTGGCCATCCATGCCCGCGCCGGGGACCAGGCGGCGTTCGAGCGCTTGCTGCCGGTCTATCTCGAGGCTCAGCTGGGTCGTGTGGCCATCGCGGCCGAGCGTTACGATTTCAGCAGCGTTACGCATGCCCTGGTGGGCGGGCTGCTCGCGGTTCGCCAGGGTGAAGTGGCACGCGCGCGCGACGTCCTTGAGAAGACGCGTGCGATGAGCCTGGGTGCGGGTTATCCCGAGCGCGAAGCGCTTTGGAAGTCACTCGAGGTCGAGCTGGCCCTGGCGGAAGGCAAGCCGGACGACGTCGCCCTGGCGGACATGGCCAAGGCCTTGGCGGCCAGCCGCTACCTGCAAGCCGACGTGGCGCGCCTGAAGGTGCTCGAGGCCGGTGATGACAAGGCGGCGGCGGCCGAGGCGGGCAAGGCGCTGTGCGCGGCCCGGGGGCAGGCGCTGTCGGAGTGGAGCTTCGGCTTCTCCTCGCTGGTGCCGAACCTGCTGGCTACGCGGGCTGCCTGCGACGCGTATCCCGCGGCCCGTGCGGTAGCGGCGCGGCCGGCGAGGGGTTGAGGAAACGCGACCGGTGGGGCGTGGCCCCACCGGCCGGTGGTCGGCTTACTCGACCAGGAACCAGACCAGGCCGGCCTTGCCCGCGACCTTGCTCTTGATGGCGTCGCGGTTGGCCTTCAGCGACTCCTTGCTCGGCAGCCGGCGGATCGGCGGCACCTGCGCCGGGTCGACGTCCACGCCCATCGTATGCAGGACGAGGGCAGGGTTGCCCAGGAACTGCTCGCGGAACTGGTCATCGCTGGACAGCTTGTCCAGGAGTTCATCAACGATCTCGGGCGTGAAGCAGGACGACTTGGACATGGGGCTCCCCTGGGTGATTGGCGTCGCCAATGCGACCGGGCAAGCTTAGCGCCTGCCGGTGCGAAGTCCACCACCGACCCCGCAAGGACACCCATGCTGATCCGCCGCTGCGCCATCCTGGTCTTCGAGGCCCGGGAACACCTGGAGTTCGACCTGGCCACCCTGTTCTCCGGTGAGCAGGCACTGGCGGCCGACTGCCGCTGGGTGGCGCTGGCGGCCCACCTTGATGCCGAGGTGCCGGTGTCGGACGCCGAACTGGCGCTGCTTCGGTCCGTGGGGGAATCGCTCTGGGTCGAGCGCGAGCCCCTGGACCGGGCGCATGGTCAGGACACCGTGGACGCGATGCTGCAGGCCGGCCTGCTGCTGGCCTTCGACGGGGCGGGCGCGGGTTGGCGCGAACGCGACGAGGCCGTGCGCGAAAGCCACTGGCGTCCGCTGCCGGCGCTGGCCCACGCCTTCAGCCGCTGGAGCGGCCAGGACGTCGCCAGCGATCCGCGGCTGTCGCAGTTCAAGACCATCCGCGACATGGTGCAGGCCTTCGGCCCGCCGCCGCCGGAAACGGTCGAGCGCGCGCTGGCCGCGGCGCGGGTCGCACTGCCGCCCCCGGAAGCCGGCCCGCTGGATGGCCCGCTGATGGCCCGCTACACCGGCCGTAACTACGACCCGGCGGGCGTCGTGCCGCTGGCGGTCGCGTCGCGCCTGCTGCAGCGGACCTTCGGCGCCCAGCAGGTGCGCGAGATCGCGGAAGGCACCGCGGCCCTGAAGAAGACCAGCCCGTCCGGCGGCAGCCTGCATCCAATCGAGGCCTACGTGCTGGTGCAGCGCGTCGAAGGCCTGGCGCCCGGCTTCTACCACTACCACCCGGTCACGCACGCGCTGGAGCCGCTGCAGGCGCTGGCGCCCCCGGAAGCGCGCGCGCACGCGCTCGCCTTCGTCGCCGGCCAGGAGTGGTTCGCCGATGCGCCGCTGCTGGTGGTGATGGCGCCGCGCTGGCGCCGCAACTTCTGGAAGTACCGCAACCACGCCAAGGCCCACCGCGCGATCATGATGGACGCCGGCCATCTGTCGCAGACCTTCTACCTGCTGGCGGCCGAGGCCGGGCTGCCGGCCTTCATCACCGCGGCGGTGAACGAGATCGACATCGCGGCGGCGCTGGGCCTGGATCCGATCCGCGACGGCGTCATCGCCGTCTGCGGCTGCGGGCCGGCCAGCGGTGAGCAGGTAACCGTGGAGTACCGCTAGGTGGCGCGGTCGAGCAGGCGGTAGCTGAGCGCTTCGGCGAGGTGGGCGTGGCCGATGTCGGGCTGGGCGTCGAGGTCGGCGATGGTGCGGGCCAGGCGCAGGATGCGGTGCATGGCGCGGGCCGAGAGCTGAAGCGAGGCCATGGCGGACTCGAGCAGCTGTTGTTCGCGCGGCGCGAGGCGGCAGTGGGTCTCGGTGTCGGCCTGGGACAGGGCGGCGTTGGTGACGCCGCTGCGGGCGAGTTGGATGGCGCGGGCGGCCAGCACACGCTCGCGAACGACGGCGCTGGATTCGCCGCGCGGGGCTTCGGGGCGCAGCGCTTCGGGCGGCAGGCGGGGAACCGCCAACTGCAGGTCGATGCGGTCGAGCAGCGGGCCTGAAAGTTTGGCGCGGTAGCGCTGCACCGATTCGGCGGGGCAGACGCAGCGGCCCGAAGGATCGCCGGCCCAGCCGCAGGGGCAGGGGTTCATCGCAGCGACCAGTTGAAAACGCGCCGGGAACTCCGACTGCCGCGCCGCGCGCGACACCGTGACCACGCCGGATTCCAGCGGCTGGCGCAGTACCTCCAGCGTGTAGCGACTCCACTCCGCGAGTTCGTCGAGGAACAGCACGCCGTTGTGCGCCAGCGAGATTTCGCCGGGGCGCGGATTGCCGCCGCTGACATTTCCAGAAGTCTTCGCGACCATCGGGCCAAGGAGGCCCGAAATGACGCCAGAGACCGCACATCAGTTGAAGCGACTTCAAACCTTACTGGCTGCGACTTCTTATAGTTTTCCAGCAGAAGATGCGAAAGGCTTCCCAAACTTGCTCCCAGCCGCCAGAAAGATAGGTTTAGGCCGCCGGTCGCTGACCGGAATGATGACGTCCGGCGCGAAGGTAGAGGGTCCCGGCCCCTTCGAATCCGCCTTGGAGCGGGACTACTTCGTCCTCCTCGAGTTCGACCAGCAGGTCTCGGTCTGGCATCCCCAGCCCGCCGAAGTGACCGGGCCCGCTGCTGGCCGGTCGGGAAACCAGAAGTACTACCCGGACGTCCTGGTTGAACGGATTGAGACCGTGAACGGCGAGCCGACCCAGCGGGCGGAGCTGTGCGAGATCAAGTATCGGGAGGAAATCTTCCGGAAATGGGTCACCCTCAAGCCCAAGTTCAAAGCCTGCCGCCGCTACGCCCGCCAGCGGGGCTGGCGGTTCCGGATTCTCACCGAGGTTGAGATTCGGACCCCGCGGCTGGCCAATGCCAAGTTCCTTCTCCCTTACTCGCGTCGGGATACCGACTGGATCCTGGAGCACCAGGTGATGGAGTCGGTCCGCGCCTTGGGCGAAACGACCATTCACCAGTACATGGCCTCGCTGCCAGGCAGCCAGTGGGACAAGGCAGCGGTACTGCCGGTTGTGTACTACCTGATCTGCAGGGGTGAGATCGTGGCGAACCTGGATCAACCGCTGACGCCACAGTCTCCGATCCGTGCCGTCGACCAGTAGCTCGACGGCGCCAGAGAATCCGCTGGCTATCGGCGGAGTCTTCGTCCTTCGTGGCGACACCTACCTGGTCGACGGTTATCTCGACCTGACCCATCTCATCGCGCGTCGAGAAAGCGACGGCCAGAAGGTGCGGCTGATCATTGCCGACATCCTGGATGCTATTGCCACTCCCCCATCGACCTCAACCCCTGACGAGGAAACAGCGTCTTCGAGCGGCACGGAAACCCTGTCAAAAGAAGACTGGGATATCGCGGTAGCGCGAAGCGAGAAGCTCAAGACGCTGGTGGAGGCAAAGCGGCCATCAAAGAAACTGGCCGCCGAGGTGGCCACGTTCTTCGGCGTCCATGTCAGCACCATCTATCGCTGGCTCAAGCGGGAGCAGGAGAAAGGCATTGCAGCGCTGGCGCCGCTACACCCCAGCGGTGGGCGTGGCAGATCGCGGCTAAACGACATCCTTGACGATGTCATCTGGGCGGCCATCGAAGAGCACTACCTGACCGACAAGAAAATGCGGATCTCGAAGGTCATGACGATTCTGGGGCCGAAGTGCCGCCGCGCGAATCTGAAAGTACCGCACGCCAATACCGTCAGGCTTCGCGTGTCTTGGCTCTCTGACAAGACGAAGGATGAGGCCCGCGACGGGGAGCGAGGCCGGAAGCGGCACCGGCCCGTGCCGGGCTCCTACAAGGAAGCGACCCACCCGAACTCTGTCTGGCAGATCGATCACACGCCCCTGGATCTGTGCATCGTCGATGATGTCTATCGTCGCAACATTGGCCGGGCGTGGCTGACGCTGGTCATCGACGTCTACAGTCGCTGCGTCGTGGGCTTCTACCTCTCGCTAGACAAGCCCAACGCGACCTCGGTTGGCATGGCCCTGGTCCACGCCATCCTGCCCAAGGAAGGCTGGCTGGCGGCGCATGGCATCGACGTCAAATGGCCCAACTGGGGCAAGCCGATCAAGGTTCACGCTGACAACGACAAGACATTCCGATGCGACATGGTCACTCGGGCGGCGATGGCGCAGAAGTTTGACCTGGAGTGGCGGCCAGTCAAGACGCCGCACTGGGGTGGACACATCGAGCGGCTCCTTGGCACGCTCAATCAGGAAATCCACACCATCAACGGGACGACCTTCTCAAACCCTACCCAGCGAGGCGACTACAAATCGCACGAAGAAGCCGAGTTCACCTTCTCCGACTCAGAAACCTATGTCACCAAGTATCTGTGCGGCGTGTATCACCAAAGCAAGCATGACGGTATCGGCCGCCCGCCGATCCGGATGTACGAGTCCGGAATTCTTGGCGATGCTCACACCCTAGGTACGGGCCTGCAAGCGCCGATCAAGGATCCGATGCGACTGCGGCTGGACTTTCTCCCATTCAAGGAAGTGACCGTCCAAGCCTATGGCGTCACCTGGGACACCATCACCTACTACGACCCGAGCATCGATCATTGGATTCATGCCCGGGATCCGGAGACAGGCAGGAAGCGGCGATTCACTGTTCGGCGGGACCCCCGGGATCTGAGTTCGATCTGGTTTCTGGACCCCGACCGCGACGTCTATCTAAAAATTCCGTACCGGCGCATGGAGCACCCTTCGCTCAACCTGTGGGAGCTGCGAGAGGTCAGAGCGCACCTGCGAGCCCAAGGCAAGGAAGAGGTTGATGAGGACCTCGTGTTTGATACCTACGAGGAGCTCCAGCGGATCAAGAATAATGCGAGCGATGAGACCAAGGAAGCCCGTAAGCGAGATCAGAAGAAGCGAACCTACGAAAAGAAGAAGGCTGCTGAAGCCGCACAAGTAGGCGCTGCCACCCCCGCCAGCCAGCAAGCGCCGCCCAGCAGGCCCGCCAACACGAACGGCCTGCTGGAGGACGACGAGGAGATATCGTCCTTCGAGGTTGTGCGCGGTGGCTGAGGACCATCTGAGCGCCGAAACACGCGCGATGCTGGGCCGCCCGGCAGCCGAGCGTTTGGCTTGGTTTCAGACCGAGTTCTGGATCAAGTACCCGGCGTCCGACGCCATCCTGGCTCGATTGGAAGAGCTTGTGAACAAGCCGCGCCGGGCGCGCATGCCGGGATATTTGGTTACGTCGGAATCGAACAACGGCAAGACATCAATCGCTATGAGATTTGCCGGCCTCCACCCGCCGGTCTTCTCCGAAGCCGATAACAAGATGCAAATGCCAGTGATGCTGCTGGAGGTCGTTCCTACGCCGACCGAGGCAGCCATTATTGAGCGCATTCTCTCGATCTTGGGGATTCCCTACCGGCTCACCGATCCCGTGCCCGACAAGCGCGAGGCCGCCATCGTCGCGATGCGTAACGCCGGCCTGCAGTTGTTGATGCTGGACGAGCTTCAGAAGATTCTTGGCGCCCGACTCGAACAGCGCAGAGCCGTGATGGACGCATTGCGGTACATCGCCAACCAGGTGCCCGTGCCCGTAGTGGCCTTCAGCACACCCCGCGGCACCGGGGGCCTGGCATCGTCAGACGAAATGATCAACCGACTTCGGCCGCTCACATTGCCCACGTGGAAGCTGGATGCTGACTTCCAGCGACTGCTGCTGTCTTTCGAGGAGCACATGCCGCTGCCGGAGCGTTCGGGCCTGGGCAAGAAGGCAATGGCGGCCCTGATCCACACGTTGTCCGAGGGCCTCGTGGGCGAAGTCTACGACTTGCTCGAGCTGGCGCTCAGTGTGGCGATCGCCTCAGACGCCCCGCGGATTGACGAGGCCCTCCTCCGAGGTCTGGCCTGGACGCCCCCGTCAGACCGCAAACGCTTGGCCCGTGCCGCCACGCCGTGAGGGTCCGCGGCAATCGCTGGGCCAGTGTTCCGCCGCCTCAACCAGACGAACTGATGTCTTCCTGGCTCCATAGGCTGGCCCGAGCCAACGGCCGCTCGGACCACACGCTGTGCTCAATGATGTTCGGGGCAGTCCCGTTGCTGAACCGCGACCTCGATCTGACCATGCCCGTTGCATTGCTACCCGTGCTCTCGAAATGGACGGGCATTTCCGAGTACCGGTTGTCGGAACTCCTGTTGACGACGATCCAGGGCAAGGTCACCGGCGAAAGCCGGACCGGGACAGTCTGTCGATGGGTGCTTCCCCTGGGTGTTTACCACCGGGTACGCCGGCACCATGGACTTCAATACTGTCCGCAATGCTTGGCGGAACCCATCGCATACGCTCGAAAGCAGTGGCGCTACGCGTTCGTGACCGAGTGCCTGGAGCATGAGCGCCCTCTGTTCGACCGGTGCCCCACGTGCGCGTCTCCCTTCATGTTTCACCGGATGCATCCGGATCGCGGGCAACGCTGGGGCTGCGCGACTTGCGGCGAGGCCCTGAACACGCCAGATGCCAGTGCCGGGTCAAAATACCTACTGCGACGACAGCAGGCGCGACTCGTGGCCGCGGCCGGCAGCGGCGGAGCACGCATGAACTGCCGCTGGGTCAGCTCGCTGACGCTGTTCAATGGGTACCGGTTTCTCGTGCACACCCTCACCTCATCGCGTTTGAAGCACCTGGCGAACACGGCAATCATCGACCGGGACGGCACGTTGCGGCCCTCTGGGACGCACACAGAGTTCGAGCGTATGGGGGTCTACTTGAGGAGGCCGATCATGCTCGCGCTGGCCACGTGGATGACCGATTGGCCGGATCGCTTTCTGCGAGACGTGCGGTCGTCTTGTTCAAGCCGGTCGGTACTGATTGGGGATCGGCGGCACATCCCGTTCTGGATTCAGGAGGTGCTCGATACCTTGCCCACGGCCCAGCCCCACCGACTGACATCACAGGAAGTTCAAAGCTGCGCGCGGTGGCTCCGAGCCGGCGGCCAGGCCATCAGCTTTGATGGGCTGTGCAGGGCCCTCTCACTTTCCACCTGGGAACGAATGCTTCCCGCGAACAGGGTGCTCTTGGGAGAGGGCGTGTCCGGGCTGGACTGAGCGTTGATGTGGCCGGCGCCGTAAATCATCCGTAGCCTCATCGCGAAAGAGTGAAGTCTAGCCGCGCCAAGGCCTACCCCCAGCCGCGCTGGGTGTCCAGGTACTGGCGGACGACGTACAGGTCGGCAACCTGGCCCCCAATCATTCGATCCAGGGCACTGCTTCCTGCGAACAAAGGGGCCGCATTCGCGCGCTTGATCCATCCGTCCGCCTGCGTCGGGGTCGCAAAGAGAATGTGCAGGGCTCGGTAGATGCCGAGAACGTAACTGATGCGCTCAAGGACATCATTGGTGAGCGCTCCGGTGCGAGTCCGCTTCCATCGGTAGTAGGTTGAACGTGCCGGGCGGCCCAGAAGAACGCGGGCCTCTTCAGAAGTGAGGCCCCATTTCCCGCAAATATTGAAGAACGCGGTGAGTCCGGGTCTGGAAAGATCGGGCCTTGTCGGCAGAGGCTGATGGGTTTGAGGCTTCATGAAAAGTCCTCGCTGGATCTTTGATGGCGACCAGAGCTGACGCAGCTTCGGGTGCAGGTCGGGGCCGCCCACCAATAGTCTAGCCGAGCGGCCCAGCGGGCAAAACTCCGGTCATTCAGCATCGGCGTGGGTGATGAAATGTATCCAGCCCATGGCTCAATGCGATCGGCGCCCGCACTAGCCCCGATAGATGTCCGCTTCGCCGAGCACGTCCACGAGGAGCGTCAGCATGCCGCCTGGCTCATCGTTCTCGAAAGCAGGCTCTCTTGGCCGATTGGGCTCGCTGGGTGATCGCGGGAGTTCGTCTGCCACAACTCGGCGGTGGAAATCTATAAGGTCCTCTATAGACGAGCCAGGGCGCTGGCCCATGCCGGCAGTGGCTGCTGCCCACGTTCCCCCGGACTGCCCTAACGTAAGGAAGGAGCTGAGCGACGGTGCAGCGGTATGGCGCACGTTATGCGCATAGTGGTTCTGCAGAAAATGACTCAACTGCAACACAGAGCCCCGAGGGTTTGAATTCGTGGCCGCATGGTGAATAGGTGCTCCCTGAGCACCGGCTATCAGTGCCTCATAAAGGGCAAACCACTCTGGAAAATTATCAGGATCAATAGGAGCGCCCGGTACGAACGACGCGCCCAAAGATCCGTTAAGTACTGGAACTGACCACGAGTGAGGGGCGCATTTGATGATCGCGCTGAGACATTGGGTGTAGGAGCTGAGGCTGATATCGGGCGACGAATTGATCGTTTGCCATTTCTTAGCCCAGGCCCCAAGTGGCGGGTTTGACCCGGGCCAGCGGGGGGCGATAGGCGAGTACCCCTGGGAATAGGCCGACCAAGGGTCGGCCATATCCGTGTCGAAATCCATGAACGTCCACGGGGTGCTCACAGCAATCGGCCACTCGGGGCTAATGACGGTGCAGCCACTGGGGGGAAAGTCCCTTTTTAACCGGAAGGTCCCGCTATATCCATTGAGCGAAAACATGGGCATACGATGCAGGAGGTCGAGCTCGTAGGGGGTGCTCGAGCCACCATAAGTACCGAGTAGCTTGTCTGTTCGCTTGCCCTGAATGAGCCACATCCATTTGACAATTTTGCCCTTGCGCGTCCTTCTGACAATGACCGCAAGGTCCGCCAACTCTCGCTTGTCTACCCGATTGCCGCCTTGGGACCAAGACACCCAGGCGTGCTTATCCAGCCAAATAGATGTCAAGTGAATGGCTCGGCCCGTCGCTGAGCTGAGTTCACGGGCCAGATATCGCAGCGCATTGCCTTGATGCATGCCTCGAAGAAAGTCGAGCTCCCAAGCAACGCCACGGCCGAGGCTGCTGGCAACTCTAGAGCCGTATCTCCAGAGTCTCTTGTCAGTTGAAAAGGCCATTGTTCAACGCCTCATTGCAATGGTGGTGATGTCTAGGTGACGCCATTTCGGATCCAGCCCCATGAGGGCAGCGGCGACGACCCATCCGCATCGGACGCAATCACCTGCTAAGTCACGTCATCAACCCAGATGACCTGATTGACCAAGTCCCCGCTGGCGTCGAGTCCCAAGATTAGATGGGCCGTGTGCAGGTAACCTAGCTCCCGTCGAAAGGCGAGTAACTTCTGCCGGTCGTAGTCCAAGCTGCCGCCAGGCTTTTTCATTTCTATGGCCAGGAGGTTGCGCGCATCCGAATTCCGTTCGTGAACAATGATGTCTGGGAAGACGGTAGTGGCCCGGACCTCTCGGTCAAAGGCGTTCCGTGGCGGCAAGTAGAGTCGTTTGGGGTCACCAAAGTGGCGGTTGTACTCGCAGTCGATACTGAGCGGCGGCGGGACAAGCTTCGGATCGTGCATGTAGTGGGAAATCCGGCAGGAGAGCGCCCGCTCGGTCACATCGAGCTCGAGCAATATGCGGTCAAAGCGGATGACCTGGTCGACCGCCTGAGTTAGAAGCTTCTCCGCCTCTTCGCGCTGCATGTACTCCGCCTCCTCGGTATACCGCCTAGTCTGCGGAAGACATTAATGGTCGTACTGGGCGCGGAGCGTCCGGCCGATGTGCTCCATCATCGGGGTCGCTTGGCGCATGTTGCGTTCGAACAGCGTTACCGCCTCGGCCTCCGAGTCGACCAGGGAGACCTGTGTCAGCTGCCCGCAGAAACCATCCAGAGCCACACGCAACGCATCGTCTGCGACCCGCTCCTTGAGGATCATGGCCCATCGACGCGCCAGTCGGTTCTCCTCGGAGAGCGTCTCGCCAACGGCGTTCTTGCCCCAAACACCCGTGCTTCGGAAGGCGTGGCGATCCTCCAGGTGGCAACGCGCTTCCAAACGAAGCAGGTCACTCAGCGCTTCTTGTAGCGCAAGCAACGTGTCCCGCTGGAAGGCCCGGCCCTGGTCCCGTCGTCTGGCTTGGTCGTCCGCTGCCTGCAGGGACGCTGCATGGCGGGTGGCGATGTACGCGGTCACGACGCTCGCGGCCGCACCCACCACCGTACCGATCAGGGCGCCGATCGCCCCCCACGTTGCCGGTTCCATGATTTCCCCTGTGCCCTGATTCGCTAAGCAAAAAGACGAACAAATAGTGCTAGTACCCGAGGCTACCTCAGTACGTTCTGGAGAATCCACCGCCCCCGAGGTTGGCAGTGCAGCGCCTTTCGCACATGCACCGGGTGGAACGTGGAGCTGGACCGGTGCTTGCGCGTGCTCCGGCTTTCAGGGGCTGCCTGGGCATTGTCTTCTCGTTGCTACGTGCTGGCGCTAGTACTTAAATGCGAACACGACTTTCGTCAGGTCTTCCTCCTCGAAAGTTTCGAAGTTCTCCCCTCTGGTCTGAGACAAGCCGATGGAGAAATTAGAGTCTGGAATTGCGTATGTCAGATCCATCGAGAGCCGGCCGGGGTTCTCCAAATCCCCAGAGAGAATGCGCATGTAGCGATAGCCGATCGAGAACGACAATGGCGCGAACGGCTTGACCCCGGGAAGAGAGAAACGAAGGGTCAGCTCTCCACCGATGCCGGCGTAGTTGTCATCGACTAGGGACTGAAAGTCAGTGTTGCTACCTGCGTCTTGGACGCCTCCATACTCGGCAAAGAGTCCGGCGCGACAGTCAAAGTCAAGCGGACCGGAAGTGCGGGTTGCGCCGCAGACCGCCTTGGCGCCGCTCGGAAGGTAAGCAAGGTCGACCAATCCCACGCGAGCTCGCAGGATCGTCGAGTCCTTCGCCATATCGTCAGTCTGGTAGGCGACCGCCGTGAAAGTGCCATAGGCACCTTGGCCGTCCTCGTCACCGAAAGACCTTCGATACATCAGCCCAGGACTAAGCGCCCGGATATCCTTACTATCGTCGTCGTCACCTGGTGCTTGTGTCTCGGACGTGCTCGCGAGGTAGTGCAGGAAAAGAAAGGCGGCGTCGTTCGGTCCCAGCTGTGTACCCACACCGACCACGGCTTCAGCGGTGAGAACCGATGATCCTTTGACGTCGTCGTCAGTGAACGACAGATTGGCCCCGGACGCCTTCTTGAATGCGTCAACGTCCCTCTCACTTCCGGCGGGAGCCCGAACCACGGCCAGGTCGTCTATTTTTCCTCTCAGCGCCACAATCACCCGGCCGTCAGACGGCTCGGCAGGGGGTTTGGGGGGCGCAGCGGTGCCATCTCGAAAGACGCAAAGGATCCGGAGGGGCGCCTCACTTCCTCCCAAGACAGGAGCGAACAGCCTGCGTAGCGCGGCGTCTCTAGCATCTGGCGTGTTGATGGATGCCAGCGGAGTAGTTGGGTCCAGTCGGTACTTTGATTCCTTCGGATTCTCGGCGAGCCAAGCCAAATGCTCGGCCAAGTCGTATCGGATGCTTTGGATCGCCGATTGCTGGGCAGCTGTGAGTCCGAGACCATCCACGTCGCCCGCCTCGACACTGCCCCAGTGCAGCACCCATCTCATTGCCAACACATCTGCAGGCATTGGGGCGGTTTGGTCTTGGTCACCAGGGAGGCGAGGTAGCGCTGCGAAGTTGAGCTGGTATGCCAAGCCGACCTGGCCGAAGAGCGGCGCAACCTTGGTGCTCCCCTCTTTGTCGCAGAAGTAGGCTTGATTGGCTTCAGAGAAGACGGCAGTCAGTTCGGGGCTGGGCGAACTGGCTTCGGCATACACATGGAGCGGAACGATACAGAGAGCAACTGCCATGACGCACGTCTGGATACGAGCAATCCGAGTCATGTCACACCCCGTACTTGTCTTTCAGTGCAATTCGCTTTGTGAGCTGGTGGCGCAGGCTCCGCAGATCTTTTCGATAGGTCTCATCCACCAATGGTGTGTCCACTGCCAATCCAGAGAACGGCGGGCCTTTGGGAAGGTGGTCATGAACCAATCCTTTGAGATATCCATCCCAAACTGACCACGACACACCCATTCCACCCTTACGCAACGGCTTGCTTGGCGTGGTCGAAAACGAGAATGGTTTGCCGACGCGTTCCGCATACATCAGTTTGATTGCAATCCCGACGGCTTCCTCGATCTTCGCGAGTTTCATTCTGACTCCCCTATATTTGGCTTTGTTTCGGCGCTACTCGCAACGGTTGGGCTCCACATACGAAGTTGTGATGCCGCCATCGCTACCGAAGAGGATGTCAATGTCATCGTCCTTCGACTTATCCCCACACGCCGGCACGGACGTCTCGGCCCATTCCCCCTCCTCGGCGTCGCTCGCGCTGTTGCTGCCCCGATCAGTCCGAAGGAGATGTGCTTCCGGGATTCCCGCTGCAAGAAAGCGAGCGACGGTTTCCCGATGGGGGTGTCCGTGCCCGCCGCCCGCAGAGAAGATGACAAACTCTGGCGCGACCGCGGTGATGAAGCACTTCGCGCTTCCGTTGTTGCCTCCGTGATGGGAAGCAATCAGCACGTCGGCGCTCAGCAGATCCGCTTCCACGTCCTCGACGGCCCATCCCTCCGAGCCTGTGCACGTTTCGTCGTCTGACCCACGCAACGGCCGGCCAATTGCGTCGCCTGTCACCAGGATCGATCTGCCACCATGCGAGATTCGAACCATGATGGAGACAGCATTGGAGATCTCTGAAGGGCTCATTTGCCCCACGTCCGGGAACTCGTGCCATCCCGCCAGGAAGGTGATCTCCACTTCGCCAAGCTCAAACACCTGGCCAGATGCGAGCGGCGTTGTTTTCAGGTTGAGGACGGATGACTGATCCGCTGCGACCTCGCCGATTGCCTCCCGTGCATTGAAGAAGGTGGTGCATCCGGAGGCGCCGACGTGCGTGCAGTGCGGCGGCGTGTAGCCAGTCCACAGTAGTGTGCCTACCTCCCTCGATTCTAAGATGAGCGGCAGGTTGCCAAGGTGGTCTCCATCGCTGTGGGTAAGCACCACCATGGACAGACCCATGTCCGGCAAGAGCCTGTCCACCCCGTCGGCACAGGCGTTTCCGATCCAGTGACCCGCGTCGACGAGAAATGTGTATCCCTCCGCCGTAAGGCCGACGACGCAAAGACCCTGACCGACATCGACAACCCGCACGTGGAGATCGGGAGGTTCTACCGCCTGCAAGCGACCAAGGTACCGGTTGTTGCGCTCCTCAACCTCCAAGCGTCGCACGACGGCAGGGGGCGCCCGTTGGACATCACCTTCCCCTTCAAGCCCCCTTATGACGACTACGTTCTGTGTTGGCGCAATCGACCCGGCCTTATCTGGACGCACAGGTTGGGTGGCCGAGCACGCGGAGAGAAACAGGCCCGCCGACATGGCGCAGAAAAGCAACAATCTCATGGCGACTCTCCCCAAGTAGCTCGCTAGTACCGCCAAATACTGCCAACGGCGACCGGCCTCACGGGCGGACACGCCGGAGGGGCAAACTGGGGTCGGTCGTGGACACCCTGATTGGAAAGGCATAGCCAACCTGCCTGAAGAGGCATAGCGCCAGGCTATGGCATTCGCATCGTCCCCGGGGCGCGACGCGCCATCAATTCGACGATCCAATCGATGAACACGCGCAGCTTTAGGCTTACGTGCCGGTTCGGAGGAAAGGCCAAGTAAAGGGGCATCGGATCGAGCTGCCAGTCTTCAAAAAGAGGCACCAACTCTCCCCGAGCCAGTGGGGCGTGAGCCATGTACGTCGGCAACCACAACACCCCTAGCCCCGCGACGCCGGCGGCGAGGTAGGCGTTGCCATCATCTACCGTCAGCACCAGGCGACCGCGTACCTGCAGGCGCTCATCGCCCCGGTGCAGCGTATGGGCCAGCGGCGTGCCGGCCCGCGAGCCGCGATAGCCGATAACGACATGCTGGCCGTCGTCCAGGGCCTGCGGGGACGCCGGCGTGCCGGCCCGGGCCAGGTAGGCGGGCGCTGCGTAGACACCCAACGGTAGGTCTGCGACATGGCGGGCGCGCAGCGACAGCTCGGTGAGTTCGCCACCACGCAGGACGCAGTCCACGTTCTCATCGATCAGGTCCACCTTGCGGTCGCTGGCGCCAAGGTCGAGCTGGATGTCAGGGTAGCGCGCGTGGAAGTCGGGTAGGGCCGGCACCAGCACCAGGCTGGCGAACGGCGCCGGCACGTCCACGCGTAGTCGTCCACGCGGCACGGCGGATTCCGCAGAGAGGCTGGTCTCGGCATCGTCGAAGTCGGCTAGTAGGCGTACGACTCGCTCGTAGTACGCGGCTCCATCGGCGGTTACGTTGACCTTTCGCGTGGTGCGGTGGAGTAGTTTCACGCGCAGGCGCGTCTCCAATTGCTGGATCAATTGGGTCACGCGGGTCTTGTTCGTCTGCAGTGTTTCGGCCGCCTTGGTGAAGCTGCCGGTCTCCACCACGCGGGCGAAGGCCTGCATCGCATCTATTCGGTCCATGCGCGGCTCCGGGTAATGGCGGGATTGTTCTGATTCTACAAACAGTGATGCCGGCTTTGGCTCGTTTATCCGGTCGCTACGAGCGCCTAGAGTGACCGCTACGTACCCGCAATCCCTCTCCCACCACAGGACAACTCCCGATGACCACACGTGAAGCCGTGTTTCCGGCCGGCCGGAATGAGCTTTTCATCCAGCATTCTTACTCCGCCGCCATCCGATCGGGGGATTTCCTCTTCGTTTCGGGCCATGTGGGTAGCCACAGCGATGGTTCGCCCGAGCCCGACTTCGAGGCGCAGGTGCGATTGGCATTCGCCAACCTTCAGGCGACCCTGAAAGCCGGCGGTTGCACCCTGGATGACATCGTTGATGTGACCACCTTCCACACCAACCCCGAAAAGCAGTTCGACACGGTCCTTGCTGTGAAGAACGAAGTCTTCTCGGCCGCGCCCTATCCGACTTGGACCGCCCTCGGCGTCAACTGGCTCGCGGGTTTCGATTTCGAGATCAAGGTCATTGCCCGCATTGGAGCGGCCTGAGCCGCGTGGTCGGTGTCGACCCGAAGCAGGTAGCTTGGCGGTCAGGGCAACGATCCACAAGGAGCTGGTGCTCGCCGCGATCTCGATGGCGGCGGGCACCTCAATCCCCGCAAAATGTTGATACACGCGGATTTGAGTCCTATCCCACGGCTAGCGGGTAGTTCTCATGCACTGCGAGCATCGACGCCATGACACCTATGCACATGGATCTTCAATCAGTGCCATTCGTAGTTCGATGCGAACTGGGCAAACTGCTTTAGTTCGACGGGTGTGGCGGATCCTGAGGCCATCGCCATGACGAGATCATGCTCCAACGTGAGGCCTTCGATCAGTCGAGTGACCATGCCAGGAACTGCAACGGACCGCTCCGGGAGAATGCAGACGGCCCTGCTCTGAGCGACGACGCGCTGGACCCAGTCTTCCCTGTCTGTCCGGAAACGGGGTCGCATGACGACTTCTCGTCTGGTGAAGTGATCCTGGATCTGCCCGCGGTACTCGCAGTTAAGCCGATCAATGAACGGATAATCGACCAAGTCTTCAGCGCGGATGGTGTCAAATGCAGCCAATGGGTGATCCGCTGCGCAGCCCAGCACCAGGCGCTCCCGAAACAGGGGTACAACGGACAACCTAATGTCAGGCCTCGAACTCTGCGGGAATATGCACGCGTGATACCTTCCCGACATCAAACCCGAGACGTCTTCGCTGGATTTGAGCGAATGCAACTTGAACTCGATGGACGGAATCTGTTCCAACGCACTGAGAAGGAATGGGACGAAATAAGTTGCCCCCACCGTCGGTGCAACCGCGATATCAAGAACTTGATGTTTTCCCTGCGCCCAATTGTCTGAGTGCTGCCGCACGCTCTCAAGCGCGACCAGCATCCGCCGGAACTCCAGTTCGACGTGCTGTCCCAAGCCCGTAAGTCGGCTGTTTTTCCCCTTTCTATAGATCAGGGGTCCCCCGAGTTCCTGCTCCAGGCGGAGAATTGCCCGGGTGAGACTGGGTTGGGAAACACCGCTCAGCTTCGCAGCGCTCGTGAAGTTGAGCGTTTCTGCCAAGTGGATGAAGTAGCTGATCTGATGGAGTTCCATAGCCTTTTAGCCTTGGTGGCGAGGCGTACTAACGCGGAGGTGACGGCGCATCAGCATTCCGTCTATATATGCGCCACGCACATAATACCTGAAATGGCGCAACTATGTGCGCGGCGCATATTGCTGCCTCCCGAGCCGACGGATACCCTGCTCTAAGGCGCCTGGCCGTTCAGCTTTGGGCTCCGGGGAGGGGCCGCCAAAAAGGCGGCAGACCACCCGCTAACCCCTCTCACCCACCCACCCACCTGGCCGACCGCATGACCTCGACCCGCGTTCCTGTTGACGCCAACCCGCTGAAAAAGAACGACTTCATCCGCCAGATCATCCGAGAGGACCTGGCCACGGGCCGGCACGCCGCCATCCGCACCCGCTTCCCGCCCGAGCCCAACGGCTATCTGCACCTTGGCCACGCCAAGGCCATCTACCTGAACTTCGGCATCGGCCAGGAATTTGGCGGCCCGGTGAACCTGCGCTTCGACGACACCAATCCGGCCAAGGAAGACCCCGAGTACGTCGATGCCATCAAGGAGGACGTGCG
>NZ_JALHQI010000030.1 GCF_022842045.1 Arenimonas sp.
GGCGCGCGAACAGGTCGCGGCGGCGTTCGGCCTCGCGGGTGGCCTGGGCCAGCCGGGCCTCGGCCTCGCGCAGCGCGGCCTGTGCCTGCGGGCGGGTGGACTGCTGCAGCTGGGCGAGGGCCGCCTCGGCCTCGCGCACGGCGGCCTCCAGGTCGTCGGCCCGCAGCACGGCCAGCACATCGCCCGGCTGCACCACGTCGCCTTCCTCCACCCGCCGCTCCAGCATTACGGCGGTGACCGGGCTGCCCACCTGCGCCCGCGATACCGCCGCCACCCGGCCGGTGGCGACCACGGTCTGCACCAGCGGACGGGCCGTGACCTCGTAACCGTCGAGCACCGGGCCGCGCAGGGACTGCAGGCCGGACCAGGCCAGGGCGACGGCGACCAGAGCCAGCGCGGCGAGGACGAGGGGGCGCTTCATGGACGGGCTCCGGAGTGTGCTCCGCCGAGGATAGCGACTCGCCCGGTGATGCCGGGAAAAAATGTACCAGGTTCATCTATCCGGCCGGGATCGCCCGGCTTTGCCTGCCTCCGGCCCGAATAAATGAACCTGGTACATTTTTCCTCGTAGAATCCGGGCCCATGAACCAGACCACCCTCAGCGCCGAACAGGCCCGCGTCCTCGCCAAGGGTCCGTTCCCGGACTACCCCTTCACCCCGAAGTCCTTCGTGCACCCGAACGGCCTGACCCAGTCCTACCTGGACGAGGGCGAGGGCGACCCGGTGCTGATGCTGCACGGCAACCCGTCCTGGTCCTACTACTGGCGCCACCTGGTGCTGGGCCTGCGCGAGGACTACCGCTGCATCGTGCCCGACCACATCGGCATGGGCCTGTCCGACAAGCCCGACGACACCGCCTACAGCTACACCCTGCGCAGCCGCATCCAGGACCTGGACCGCCTGCTGACCCACCTCGACCTGGGCGACGACCTCACCCTGGCCGTGCACGACTGGGGCGGCATGATCGGCTTCGGCTGGGCGCTCAAGCACGGCGCCCGCATCAAGCGCCTGATCATCCTCAACACCGCATCCTTCCCGCTGCCGGCCAACAAGCCGCTGCCCTGGCAGCTCAAGCTGGGCCGCGACTACAACCTCGGCGCGCTCGCCATCCGCGGCTTCAACGCCTTCGCCGCCGGCGCCACCCGCCAGGGCGTGGTGCGCAAGATGCCCGCCGACGTGCTCAAGGCCTACGAGGCCCCGTACGACAGCTGGAAGAACCGCATCTCCACCCTGCGCTTCGTGCAGGACATCCCGCTGGCGCCGGGCGACCGCGCCTGGGACCTGGTCGAAGAGGCCGGCAAGCGCCTGGCTTCGTATGCCGACCGCCCGGCCTACCTGGGCTGGGGCCTGCAGGACTTCGTGTTCGACCACCATTTCCTGAAGGGCTTCGAGGAAGCGCTGCCGCGCGCCGAGAAGCAGGTGTACGAGGACGCCGGCCACTACGTGCTCGAGGACAAGCACGAAGTGCTGGTGCCGCGCCTGCGCGACTTCCTCGACCGCAACCTGCTGTGAGATGACGGCGGCCTGCAACATCGCCGCCGCGCTGCCGCGGCTGGCCGCCGAGGCGCCCGACCGCATCGCCATGCGCTGCCCGGGCTCGCGCGGGCCCGGCGGCTTCGCCCGCCACGACCTCACGCTCAGCTACCGCGAACTCGACCAGCGCTCCGACGCCATCGCGGCGGGCCTGGCGAAGCGCGGCATCGGCCGCGGCACCCGCGCGGTGGTGATGGTGCGGCCCTCGCCCGAGTTCTTCCTGCTGATGTTCGCGCTGTTCAAGGCTGGCGCGGTGCCGGTGCTGGTGGACCCGGGCATCGACAAGCGCGCGCTGAAGCAGTGCCTGGACGAAGCGAAGCCCGAGGCCTTCATCGGCATCCCGCTGGCGCAGTTCGCGAGGCTGCTGCTGCGCTGGGCGCCGTCGGCGCGCACGCGCATCACCGTCGGGCGCCGCTGGTTCTGGGGCGGCGCGACGCTGGCCGACGTGGAAGCGAGCGGCGCCGGCGCGGGCCCGCAGCTGGCCGACACTGCGGGCGATGACGTCGCGGCGATCCTGTTCACCTCCGGCTCCACCGGCGTGCCCAAGGGCGTGGTCTACCGCCACCGCCATTTCGTCGCCCAGATCGACCTGCTGCGCGAGGCCTTCGGCATCCAGCCCGGCGGCGTGGACCTGCCCACCTTCCCGCCGTTCGCGCTGTTCGACCCGGCCCTGGGCCTGAGTTCGATCATTCCCGACATGGACCCGACGCAGCCCGCCAAGGCCGACCCGCGCAAGCTGCTGCACGCGATGCAGGCCTTCGGCGTCGACCAGCTGTTCGGCTCGCCCGCGCTGATGAAGGTGCTGGCCGACCACGGCCAGAAACTCGACGGTCTCAAGCGCGTTACCTCCGCCGGCGCGCCGGTGCCCGCCGACGTGGTGGCGCGCATCCGCGCGCTGCTGCCGGACGACGCGCAGTTCTGGACGCCCTATGGCGCCACCGAATGCCTGCCCGTCGCCGTGATCGAAGGCCGCGAGCTGCAGTCCACGCGCGAAGCCACCGAACACGGCGCCGGCACCTGCGTCGGCCGCCCGGTGCCGCCGAACGAAGTGCGCATCATCGCTATCAGTGATGAAGCCATCGCCGACTGGTCGCAGGTGCAAGTACTGGGCGCCGAAGCGATCGGCGAGATCACCGTCGCCGGCCCCACCGCCACCGACGAATACTTCAACCGCCCGCAGGCCACCGCGCTGGCGAAGATCCGCGAGACCCTGCCCGATGGCAGCACGTGCGTGGTGCACCGCATGGGCGACCTCGGCCGCTTCGATGCCGAGGGCCGGCTCTGGTTTTGCGGCCGCAAGTCGCATCGCGTGCGCACGGCGCTGGGCAACCTGTACACCGAGCAGGTCGAGCCCGTGTTCAACACCCACCCCGAAGTGGCGCGCACCGCCCTGGTCGGCGTGGGCGAGAGCAGCGACCAGCGTCCGGTGCTCTGCGTCGAGATGGCGCCGAACCTGCCGATGTCAGAGCACGAGCGCGTGCTCGACGATCTGTATCGCCTCGGCATGGGCTATGTGCACACCGCCCGCATCCAGGATTTCCTGATCCATCCGGGCTTCCCGGTGGACATCCGCCACAACGCCAAGATCGGCCGCGAGCAGCTGGCGGCCTGGGCCGCCAAGCAGCCGCGCGTGGCGCCGAGGAAGGCATGAAGGTACTCGTGACCGGCGGCGCCGGCTTCCTCGGCCAGGCCCTGTGCAAGGCGCTGCAGGCCGAAGGCCACGACGTCACCAGCTTCCAGCGCAGCCACTCGCCGGCGCTCGAGGCGATGGGCGTGCGCCAGGTGCGCGGCGACCTCGCCGACGCCGCGGCGGTGCTCGCCGCCTTCGAAGGCCAGGACGCGATTTTCCACAACGCGGCCAAGGCCGGCGCCTGGGGCAGCGTGGAGAGCTATTTCAGCGCCAACGTCACCGGCACGCGCAACGTGCTGGCGGCGATGCGCGCGCACGGCATCGCGCGGCTGGTGTACACCTCCACGCCCAGCGTCACCCACAGCGGCCGCACGCCGGTGGAAGGCGGCGATGAGGACGGCACGCCCTACGGCGAGCATTTCCAAGCGCCATATCCGGCCACCAAGCTCATCGCGGAAAAGGAAGTGCTGGCCGCGAACGACGCCACGCTCGCCACCGTCGCGCTGCGTCCGCGCCTGATCTGGGGCCCGGGCGACACCCAGCTGCTGCCGCGCCTCGTCGAACGCGCGAACGCGGGCCGCCTACGCTTCGTCGGCGGCGGCCACAACCGCATGGACACCACCTACATCGACAACGCCGCGCAGGCGCACGTCGATGCGTTCAAGGCGCTGGCGCCGGGTGCGCCCTGCGCGGGCAAGGCCTACTTCATCTCCAACGGCGAACCGCGGCCCGTGCGCCAGATCGTCAACGACATGCTGGCCGCGGCCGGCGTGCCGCCCGTCACCGGCAGCGTGCCGTATGCGGTGGCCTACGCCGCAGGCGCCGTGCTTGAAGCCGTCTGGACCTTGCTGCGCCTCAAGGGCGAGCCGCCGATGACGCGCTTCCTCGCCGAGCAGCTTTCGACGCCGCGCTGGTACGACATTTCCGCCGCCCGCCGCGATTTCGGCTACGTGCCCAAGGTGTCCACCGCCGAAGGCCTGGCGCGCCTGGCGGCCTGGTGGCGCGCGGGCGCTCGCTAGTTCCGCGTGAAGGCGAGTCTAAACCGCGCCTGAGGACGATCCCGCGCTTAACACCGGGGTCAGGAAGCGGGGGCTAGGGTCGGGTTGCCCATCAGAGGCATCCCCCCAATAACAGGAGAGCAACCATGCTCCATTACGCGCTGATCTTCCTCGTGGTCGCCATCATTGCGGCCGTCCTCGGTTTCGGTGGCCTGGCCGGCATGGCTGCCACGATCGCCAAAGTCCTGTTCGTGGTCTTCCTCATCCTGGCGGTCGTGTCCTTCCTCAAGAAGGCAACCTGACGGTTCATCCCCGGGCATCACGCCGGATGGCTAGAATGGCGGCATGACGCCTGCCGCCTCCCCCTTCGACGCCCTCAAGCCCCTGGCCGGCCGCGCGCTGGAACTGGCGCTCAACCGACTGGTTGCCCTCGATCCCGACACCGCCGGGGCGCTCACGCGCCTCGGCGGTCGTCGTATCGGCCTGGCGCTGGAGGCGCCGCCGGTGGCGCTCGACATCAAGGTTCACGAAGGCCGGCTGCAGGTGGGCCCGCCCACCGACGAGCCCGACCTCGGCATCCGCGCCACGCTCTCGGGCGTGCTGTCCCAGCTTCCCTTCTTCCGCGCCAGTGGCGCGCCGCCGGTCGGCAAGGTCCGCATCAACGGCGACGCCGAGCTGGCGCGCACGCTGCAGCATCTCGCGCAGCGCTTCGATCCTGATTTCGAGAAGCCCTTCGCCGACCTGCTGGGTCCGGTCATCGGCCCGCAGGTGGCGCGCGTGCTGGGCGAGGCGCTGAAGGCCGGCGGCGAATTCGCCCGCGGCTTCAGCCGCGACACCGTCGACTACCTCACCGAGGAATCGCGCGATCTGGTCGGCAAGGCCGAGCTCGCCGCCTTCCACGATGACGTCGATGACCTGCGCGATCGCGCCGAGCGCCTGCTCGCGCGCTTCGCCCGGATCGACGCAGGGCAAGGCGCGTGAGCGCGGTCGGCCTGGTGCGCGGCGGCTCGCGCGGTGTCACCGCCACGCTGCGCGCCGTGGGCATCGCCCGCGTGCTGCTGCGACACCGGCTCGACGATTTCCTGCGCGATACCGCCTTCCGGCGCTGGCTGTGGCTGCTCAAGCCGATCACCCCGGCGCGCGAGGCGGCCGACCTGCCGCGTGGCCAGCGCCTGCGCCACGCGCTGCAGGAGCTGGGCCCCATCTTCGTGAAGTTCGGCCAGGTGCTGTCCACCCGTCGCGACCTGCTGCCGCCCGACATCGCCGAGGAACTCACGCTGCTGCAGGACCGCGTCGCGCCGTTCCCGGGCGAGGATGCGCGCGCGCTGGTCGAGGCCGCGCTGGGCAAGCCGGTCGGCGAGATCTACGCCGAGTTCGACCTCACGCCGCTGGCGTCCGCGTCGATCGCGCAGGTGCACGCCGCGCGCTTCCACGACGGCCGCGAGGTGGTGGTGAAGGTGCTGCGCCCCGACATCCGCGCCCGCATCGACGCCGACATCGAACTGCTGCGCACGCTCGCCGCGCTGGCCGACCGCCACCACCCGAACGCCGAGAAGATCCGCGCGCAGGAAGTGGTCTCGGAGATCGCCGCCACGCTGTACGCCGAGCTGGACCTGCAGCGCGAGGGCGCCAACGCCAGCCAGATGCGCCGCACCTGGCAGGGCAGCGACGACCTGTACGTGCCCGAGGTGTTCTGGGACTACAGCACCGAGACCGTGCTGACGATGGAGCGCGTGCGCGGCATCCCGTCCGACGACATCGCCGCGCTCGACGCCGCCGGCATCGACCGCAAGGCCCTCGCCGCCAAGGGCGTGCGCGTGTTCTACGCGCAGGTGTTCCGCGACAACTTCTTCCACGCCGACGCCCACGCCGGCAACATTTGGGTGGACGCGACGCGCCAGGCCAATCCGCGCTACATCGCCATCGACTTCGGCATCGTCGGCCAGCTCGACCGCCGCGACCAGTACTACCTGGCCGAGAACTTCATGGCGATCTTCCAGCGCGACTACCGCCGCATCGCCGAGCTGCACATCGAGGCGGGCTGGATGCCTTCGCACATCCGCATCGACGAGCTCGAGGCGGCCACGCGCGCCGTCTGCGAGCCCTACTTCACCCGCCCGCTGAGCGAGATCTCGCTGGGCGAGGTGCTGGTGAAGCTGTTCAAGACCGCGCAGCGCTACGAGCTCACGCTGCAGCCGCAGCTGATCCTGCTGCAGAAGACCCTGCTCAACATCGAGGGCGTGGGCCGCCTGCTCGACCCCAAGCTCGACATCTGGGCCGAGGCGCGGCCGGTGCTGGAGAAGATCCTGCGTGAGCGCTACAGCCCCGCCACGCTGGGCGCCGAGTTCCGCAAGCGCCTGCCCGAGCTGATCACGCACGCGCCCGACATGCCGCGACTGCTGCACGACTTCCTGGCCCAGCAGGTGCGCGGCCAGCACAGCATCAACATGCGCAGCGAAGACCTCGCGGAACTGGCGCGCATTTCCAAGGCCGGCCAGCGCCAGACCATCTACGCCATCCTCGGCACCGGGCTGATGGTGGTGGCCGCGGTCCTCGTCGGCCTCGAAGCCGGCGGCCCGCGCCTGCTCGGCATCCCGGCCGCAGCCGGCATTGCCGGGCTCGGCGCATTCGCGGCATTCCTGGCGGCCTGGCCGCGTCGCTAAGCCATCGCGCTGGCGTCGACGCGCCGGCGTGACCTGCCGCGACGGACGGCCCCGGCATCACCGGGGCCGTCTGCATTCAGGGGCAGCCGAGCCCGCGCGTCGTGTTGAGCTTGTCCAGCTGCAGGATCTGCGTGCCGCTTTCGCCGCTGAGTTCGATCGTGGCGCGCTTGCAGGTCTCGAAGATCAGCTTCGCCGTGCCCCACACGCGGCTGGCCGGCGCCGGGAAGGTCTGGAAGCCGCCGCCGTCGAGCACGTACATGTCGATCGTCACCGGCACGTCCCAGGCGAAGGCCGCGGCACCCGGGTTGAAGTCTCCGTAGAGCCACAGCTGCTCGCCGTCGTTGTGGTAGCCGTAGAAGTACAGCAGGAACCGGTTCTCGTTGACCATGTCCAGGTTGAAGCCCTGGCCCGGCGTGCCGGTGTTGTACCAGCTGCCGGAAAGGTCGACCGGGAACGCCGTGGCCGCGGCCGGCGTGGCGTCGGCGACCTGGAAGCTGTGGCGCGTGGTCACGCCCTGGTAGGTGGCCTCGAACGCCCACAGCCCGTGCGGCGCATTCGACGGCAGTGCGAAGTTCCAGTACCACCAGGCACCGGCGTAAGTGGTGCTGGCGGTCTGGTTCCAGCTCGAGAACACGCTGCCGTCGGGACGCAGCACGCGGTACTGGGTGCTGGTGCCGCTGACCTGGTCGCGGTAGCCGGCCATCACGCTGAAGCTCTCGCCAGGCACAAAGGTGTTCTTGAAGTTCGGCGTGTCCACCGTGCTCGGGCAGCTGGCCATCTGCGGCGGCGCGCCGTGGGTGGAGAGGCGGTTGATGCGCGAGTCGTGGTAGGGCCGTGTCTCAGCGTAGGTCATGGTCGGGCTGGCGTTGCAGGCCCCGGCGTGCGGCTCGATCACCGCGGCGCCGACGGCATTGCTGGCGCGGAACTCAAGGTGCAGGTGCGGCCCGGTGGAAATGCCGGAACTTCCCACCTTGCCCAGCGGCGTGCCGGCCGGCACCGGCGCGCCGATTGGCAGCGAGGTGACCGAGCCGTTCTTCATGTGCAGGTAGCGCGCCACCGAACCGTCAGCGTGCTGGATCACCACGTAGTTCGGCGTGTCCGGCGCGTTCAGCGAGCAGGAGCGGTCATTGTTGCCGTCGCCCTTGGCCACCAGTGTGCCGGGCGCCGCGGCCAGCACGTCCACCGCGCCGGCGTCCATCAGCGTCCACGGGAAGGGCCAGATGAAGTAGTCGATGCCGCGGTGGTTGTAGCCGCCGGTGGTGTCGTAGGTGCGGGTGCCGCAGGTGTAGTCGAGCAGCTGGTTCGGGAACGCGGCGTTGAGGTCCACGAAGTTCGAAATGCCGTGCCATTGTTTCCCGGCGCCGTTCACCGGCCCCAGCGGCCAGAGCATGCCGCTCACCGCCTGCGTGCGCGGCGCCACGGCCTTGCCGCTGCGCTGCAGCGCGTCGAGGTTCTGGTTCACTTCGTCCACCAGGCGGCGATCAAGCTCGGGCGAGACGTGGTCGGCCATGTCGGCGGCGGTGAGGTGGCCGCCGCCATCGGGCGGGCGCGCGGTGCTGGTGCCGGCGAGCATGAGGCAGGCCAGGCCGGCGAGCAGGCGAGGTGTGGTCATCTTCATGGCATTCCCCTGGTTTCCCGGCGCCATCCTACGCCAGCGCCGCGACCATGCGAAAATCGCGCCCCCGCTGTCCGGACCCGCCGCCTTGACGCTCGCGCTGCCCGTAATCCTCGCCGATGACCAGATCGCGGTGGTCAACAAACCCGCCGGGTTGATGGTGCACGACAGCGCCCTGGCCCGCGGCGAAACCGACTTCGCCGCCGACCGCCTGCGCGAGCAGTTCGGCCGCCCCGTGTTCCTGGTGCATCGCTTGGACCGTGCCACCAGCGGCTGCCTGCTGCTGGCCTTCGACCGCGACAGCGCCTCGGCGCTGGGCAAGGCGCTGATGTCGCAGGACTTCGGGAAGGACTACCTGGCCGTGTGCCGCGGCTGGCCCGAGCCGGCCGAAGGCGTGATCGACCATCCGCTCGACGGCGGCCCCGGCAAGCCGCAGAAGAAGCCGGCGGTCACGACGTACGCGCGCCTGGCCACCGCCGAACTCGAGATCCCCAGCGCCCAGCACCCGACCTCGCGCTACGCGCTGCTGCGCTGCACGCCGCAGACGGGCCGCTTCCGCCAGATCCGCCGCCACCTCAAGCACCTCCACCACCACCTGATCGGCGACAGCAGCCACGGCGACGGTCGCCACAACCAGGCCTTCCGCAGGATGGGCGTGCACCGGATGCTGCTGCACGCGTACCGGCTGAGCTTCCCGCATCCGCTCGATGGCCGCCGCATCACGGCCATCGCCCCCGGCGATGACGAGTGGAACCGCGCGATGGCACGGCTGGGCTGGTCCGACGAGATGGCGACCGCGCTGCAGCCACCGTCGGCTACCTGAACAAGCCCGCCTTGGCCAAGCACCCGCGGCAGCGGCGATAATGGCCCTTCGCACGCCCCGGACCACCGCCTTGGCCAAGCTATATTTCTACTACTCGGCGATGAACGCCGGAAAGACCACCACGCTGCTGCAGAGCGCGCACAACTACCACGAGCGCGGCATGCGCACGCTGATCCTCACGCCGCGTCTGGACGACCGCTACGGCGAGGGCGTGGTGGCCTCGCGCATCGGCCTCAAGGCCCGCGGCACCATCTTCGGCCGCGACGACGACCTGCTGGCCATGGTGCGCGACGACATCGCCGCGCGCGGGCCGCTGCACTGCGTGCTGGTGGACGAGGCGCAGTTCCTCTCGAAGCGTCAGGTCTGGCAGGTCACCGAGATCGTCGACCGCCTGAACGTGCCGGTGCTGGCCTACGGCCTGCGCACCGACTTCCGCGGCGAACTGTTCGAAGGCAGCCAGTACCTGCTGGCCTGGGCCGACAACCTGGTCGAGATCAAGACCATCTGCCACACCGGCCGCAAGGCCACGATGGTGCTGCGCGTGGACGAGAACGGCCGCGCCATCTCCGACGGCCCGCAGGTGGAGATCGGCGGCAATGAGCGCTATGTTTCGGTCAGCCGCGGCGAGTTCAAGAAAGTGATGGCGGGCGAGGGCGTGATCGACCTGCAGCAGCCGCAGCTGCCGTTGGGTGAGCAATAGGGACGATTATCCTCGGCCACACCCGGACGCCAACTCCGCAATCTCATCCGCCAGGCGTTGCCGCTCCGGCTGGCCCAGGCTTGCCTCGGCCAACATCTTTTGCTGAAGCTCGCGGCCATCGCCGCTTCGGCCTTGCCGGCAGTAAAGGCGCGCCTGGAGGGCGCCGATGCGCCAATCCCACGCGTCGGTCGGGGTGGGGCGGGCGCGGGGCAGGTTGCGCAGCGCGGTCAGCGCCGCATCGGCGCCCGGCACGTTGCCGACGTCGATCAGCACTTGGGTTCGTGCGAGGGCGACGGGCAGGTGCTCGTCGCTACCCGCAGCGATGCCTGCGGCCAGCAGGCGCTGCTCGGCCGACGCCAATAGCGACAGCGCGGCTTCCGAGTTCATGCGCCCCATCGCCACCCGAGCCAGCAGCAAATCGGCGCGTGCCGCCTGCAGCGGGCTGTCCGCCAGGGCCAGCTGCTGGCATTCCAGCGCCAGCAGTTCGGCGCCGTCCGCCTGGCCCAGGGCCAGCCGCACCTGCGCCAGATCGCACAGCACCGACGAGCGCGGGCCGAGGTCGTTGCCGCGGCGGACCAGCTGCAGGCTGCGCTGGAAGGCGTCCTGTGCCTGCAGCAGCCGCCCCTGCTCCCACGAGAGGCGGCCGAGCTGCTGCCACGACGCG
Organism: Arenimonas sp.; assembly: GCF_022842045.1. Lineage (GTDB taxonomy): Bacteria > Pseudomonadota > Gammaproteobacteria > Xanthomonadales > Xanthomonadaceae > Arenimonas. The sequence goes on from NZ_JALHQI010000030.1 coordinate 10,627, forward strand.
GCAACTTCCGGATGCTCGGGGCCGAAGCGCGCCAGCAGGCGCTCGTGCGCGGTGCGCAGCAGGCGCTCGGCTTCCTCAAGCTTGCCGTTCTGAACCAGCAGCGCGCCCAAGGGTCGCTGCACGCCGGTGCTGGCCGGGTGGCCGGGGCCGAAGCGGGTGAGTGCGATTTCCATCGCCTGGCGGTAGGACGATTCGCTTTCCACGCGGTCGCCGATCACCAGGTGCAGGCTGCCCAGCTCGCGCCAGATCTCGACGCCCAGCGCATTGCGGTCGCCGCCGCTTTCGCGCAGCAGCGACAGCGCGGCGCGCATCGCGATGATGGCTTCCGCGTGGCGGCCCTCGTCGGCGAGCAGACCGGCCAGGTCGGCCTGGCTTTCGGCCTGCAGCGCCTTGAGTTCGGGGCCGGCGCGCAGGGCCAGCGCCTGCCCGAACAGATCGCGCGCGACTTCGCGGCCGCCCAGGCGGCGATGGCAGCGGCCGAGCTGCGACAGGAACTCCGACACCTCGCGTGGCTGCCGCGCCGACTGCTGCTGGCTCACCGGCAGCCAAGGCAGCAGCGCGCGCACGCACACTTCCGGTTGGCCCAGCGCGCGCAGGCTGCGGCCGCGCATCGCGGCGGCCTCGATGCCGAGCCGCGCGGGCGCTTCGCCCGCCAGGGTGCCCAGCACCTGCGACTGGCGGTCGAGCAGCTCCAGCGCCTGGCGGTCATCGCCCAGGCCCTGCCGAAGCCGCACCACCAGGCCCAGCAGCTCGGCGCGCGCCTGCGGCTGGCCCAGCAGCTCGGTGTCGGCGCGGCGCACGCCGGCATCCAGCAGCGTGCGCACGTCGAGGCCATCGCCGTCGCCAGCCTGGTCGGTGTTCTCGAACAGCGCCACCACGAAGTCCTGCATCGCCTGCGCACGCTCGGCCTCGACGATCGCGCGCCGCGCCTGCCACGACACGAAGGCCAGCGCCGCCAGCAGCAGCCCGCTGACGAAGAAGCCCGCCACCAGCGCCACCGAATTGCGGCCGATGAACTTCGCGGTGCGATAGCCCAGGCTCTGCGGCCGCGCCAGCACCGGCTCGCCGTCGAGGTGGCGGCGCAGGTCCTGCGCCAGCGCTTCCACCGACACGTAGCGGTCCTCGGGCGCCTTCGCCAGCGCTTTCAGGAGAATGTTGTCGAGGTCGCCCGACAGCTCGCCGGCGATGCGCCGCGGCGCGGGCGCGCCGGCTTCGCGCGCCAGCTTCAGCGCACCCGTCGAAGGCCGCACCGGGTCGCCGGTGAGGATGGCCTCTTCGAACGCCGCATCCGTGGCGCGCGCCGGGTCGTAGGGCTTGCGGCCCACCAGCATTTCGTAAAGCACCACGCCGAGCGAATACACGTCGGTCATGGTGGTGATCACGCCGTTGCGCAGCTGCTCGGGCGCGGCGTAGTGCAGGGTGAAGGCGCGGGTGCCGGTGCCGGTGATCTCGGTGTTGCCGTTGGCGGATTCATCGAGCAGCTTGGCGATGCCGAAGTCGAGCAGGCAGACCTCGCCGGCCGGCGTCACCAGGATGTTGGACGGCTTGAGGTCGCGATGCACCACCAGGTTGGCGTGCGCATGGCTAACCGCCGCGCACACCTGCAGGAACAACTTTAGCCGTGCCTCGGTGGGCAGCGCCAGCTTGCGCGCGTAGTCGGTGATCGGTTCGCCCTGCACGTAATCGAGCGCGAGGTAAGGCTGGCCGTCGCTGCTCACGCCCGCATCGAGCAGGCGGGCGATGTGGGCGTGGCCCAGGCGCGCGAGGATCTGCCGTTCGCGGGTGAAGCGCGTACGCAGGCCGGCGTCGCCCAGGCCCGGGCGCAGCAGCTTCAGCGCCACGCGGCGGTCGTAGAGGCCATCCGCGCGCAGCGCCAGCCACACCTGGCCCATGCCGCCTTCGCCCAGCGGGCGCTCGAGCTTGTACGGCCCGATCTTCTGCCCGGGCTGCGGCGAGAACACCGCCGCATCCACCACCGACTGCGACAGGAAATCGGGCCGCTCGTCCTCCAGCGCCATCAGGCGCTGCAGTTCCGAGCCCAGGCAGGGGTCGGCGCGGGTGATTTCGGCGAGGCGGCGGTCGCGGACGGCGGGCTCGAGCTCCAGCAGCTCGTCCAGCAGCGCCGACAGCGTGGTCCAGCGCTCGGTGTCCACGGGTCGCCCGGGCTCAGCCCTGCAAGGCGGCCAGCAGGAACATGCGGGCCTTCTGCCAGTCGCGGCGCACGCTGCGCTCGGAGCGTTTCAGCAGGCCGGCGATCTCGGTCTCGGACAGGCCGGCGAAGTAGCGCATCTCGACCACCTGGGCCAGGCGCGGGTCGAGGTCGTGCAGCTTGTTCAGCGCGACATCGAGGCCCAGCATGTCCTCGTCCAGGCGCATGCCGCCGCCGGCGTCCTCGGGCAGGTCGGTGACGCGGTGCAGGTCGCCGCCGCGCTTCACGGCCATGCGCTGGCGGGCGTAGTCCACCACCACCGAGCGCATGGCGCTGGCGGCGTAAGCGAAAAAGTGGGCGCGGTCCTCGAACTCGGCTTCGGCGCGGCCGGCCAGCTTCAGGTAGGCCTCGTGCACCAGGGCGGTGGTGTCGAGCGTGTGGCCGTGCTGCTGGCCGCCCAGCTGGCGCCGGGCCATGCCGTGCAGCTCGCGGTAGAGCGTGGCCAGCACCCGGTCGAGCGCCGACTTGTCGCCGCCGCGCGCGGCACTGAGCCACTGGGTGATGTCAGCCGTTTCGTTCATGGTTCCCCGGGTCCCGTCTGCGCGGGCTGGGGAGACTATAGCCCAAGCCGGGCGGCGTCACCGCTGACAGCGGGAACACCAGGCGGTAGCGCGATTGCCCATCCGCCCATCCTTGATCGGCCTTCCGCAGGCCTTGCAGGGCTCGCCCTCGCGCCCGTACACGAACAGTTCCTGTTCGAAATAGCCGGGCGCCCCGTCCGGGCTCAGGAAGTCGCGCAAGGTGGTGCCGCCGCGGGTGATGGCGTGGGCGAGGATGGTCTTTACGGCCGCGGCCAGCCTGCCGTAGCGGTCGCGGCTCACGCTGCCGGCCGCGCGGCCCGGGGCGATGCCGGCCTGGAACAGGCTCTCGGCGGCGTAGATGTTGCCCACGCCGACCACGATCGCCTGGTCCATCAGGAAGGCCTTCACCGGGGCCTTGCGGCCGCGGCTGCGCTCGAACAGGTAGTCACCGTCGAAATCGTCCGACAGCGGCTCGGGGCCGAGGTGGGCCAGCAGCGCGTGGGTCTCGCCGGCCGGCTGCCAGAGCAGGCAGCCGAAGCGGCGCGGGTCGGTGAAGCGCAGCACCCGGCCCGAGTCCAGGGCCAGGTCCACGTGGTCGTGGGTTTCGACCGGGGTGCGGGCCGGCAGCACCCGCAGCATCCCCGACATGCCCAGATGCAGGACGGCGCTGCCGGGGGCGGTGTCGAGCAGCAGGTATTTCGCACGGCGGCGCACGGACAGCACCGATTGCCCCGGCAGCTCGCGCGCCACCTCGGGCGGGATCGGCCAGCGCAGGTCGGGGCGGCGCAGCACCACGCCGGTGATGCGGCGGCCTTCCACGTGCGGGGCCAGGCCGCGGCGGGTGGTCTCGACTTCGGGCAGTTCGGGCATGGCGGCATTGTAGTTCGCGGCCGGGCGAGGCCCGCGCGAATTGCCGGTTCAGTGGGGCAGGGCTAGCCTAGGCCGATGCGCCCCCACCCTCGCCCTGACTCGTCCCGCCTGCTGGCGCCCCTCCTGCTGCTGGCCCTGGCGCTGCCGGGCGCTGCGGTCGCCACGCCCCCGGGCCCCGCCGACCTGCTGCGCACCGCGGCCGAAACCCTCGCCGACCCGCAGGCCAAGGCCACCAATGACGCCCTGGATGCCGCCGCCGAGGCGGATCGTGAGGCCGCCGCCCTGGCCGAACGCCTGGCCGCGCTGCGCGCCGAGGCCGCGAATGCGCCCGCGCGCAGCCGCGAGCTGACGGCGCAGCTCGAAGTCGACCGCCAGCAATCCCTTCGCGAATGGCAGGCGCGCCTGCCCGCGCGCGCCGACGTCGAGACGCTGGAGATCGCGCTGGAACAGGAGCGCCTGGCGGCCGAACAGCTGCGCAGCCAGATCGAAACCCTCGCTACTGAAATGGCCGCGAGCTTCGCCCAGCCCGCGCGCAGCGGCCAGGAGCTGGCCGCGATCCAGTCGCGCCTGGACGAACTGGCGCAGCCGGCCGCCCCGACGGACGGCGAGCCCGACCCGCTGGTGCGCGCCCGCGCGCTGCGCAACGCCGCCGAGCGCCGCAAGCTCACCGCCGACCTGGCGCTGCGGCAGGCGCAGCAGGACCTGGCCGCCACGCGCCAGCGCCTGCAGGAACTCGAATTGCGCGCGCTGCGCCACCGCCTTGCCTTGCGCGAGCCGCGCCTGGCAGTGCTGCAGCGGCGCATCGCCGACCTGGGCCGCGAGGAGCTCGCTGGCCTGGCGGAGCAGCTCGTGGCGCAGGCCGACGCGCTGGCCACGCAAGACCCGGCCGTCGCCGAGGCCGCGCGCGTCAATCGCGCGCTCGGCGAGGAGCTCGTGGAAACCAACGAGGACCTGGCCCGCCAGCGCAGCGAGCTGGTCGGCGAGGAGGAGGCGCTGGCGCGTGACCTCGCGGGCCTGAAGGACGCCCGCACCCGCCTGGAGCTCGGCGGCCAGAGCGAACAGGTGGGTACCTGGCTATGGGCCGAGCTGCGCCGGCTGGAGCCCGAGGCGCGGCTCAACGATCGCCTCGATGAAATCCGCGAATCCCTCGGACAGCTCCGCCTGCGCCTGATCACGCTCGGCGAACTGCAGCGCGAGCTGGCCGACCTGCCCAACGCCGTGCGCACGCTGCGCCGCTTGGCACCCGGCAGCGAGGAGGACGCGCCGGAAGCTGCGGAAACCGCGCAGGACCCGCTGCCCGCATTGCTGGAGCAGCGCCGCGACCTGGCCGGCCGGCTCGAGCCGTTGATCTGGCGCCACGTCGCGGCGCTAGAGCAGTCCGAACGCAGCCTGCAGGCCCGGCTCGACGCCAACATTGCGCTGCGCACCACGCTCGACCGCCACCTGTTGTGGATCCGCAGCCATCCGCCGGTCGGCGGCGACTGGCTGGCCACCGTGCCGGCCGGCGCGCAGGACCTGGTGAAGCCTTCGCGCTTCGCCACTACCGCGATGCTGGTGCAGCGCGATTTCGCCGAGCGGCCGCTGGCCTACCTCGCCGCACTGCTGCTGGTGGCCGGCCTGTTCGTGCTGCGCCATCGCGCACCGGCGCGCCTTGAAGCGCTGGCGCAAGCCGTGCGCCAGGTTCGCCAGGATCGCTACCGCCGCACCTTCGAATCCCTGGCCTGGACCGTGGCCGGCGCGGTGCCCGGCGCGGCCGCGCTGTTCGCGTCGGGCAAGTTGCTGCAGGGCGTGGGCGACAGCGGCAAGTACAGCGATTCGCTGGGACTCGCGCTGCAGGCGCTGGCCCTGCCGGCATTCACGCTGGCCTTCCTGGCCTGGCTGGTGCGCGAGCGCGGGCTGGCGCACGCGCACTTCCGCTGGACCAAGACCCGCCGCGAGGCGCTGGCGCGCTGGCTGCCGAAGGCGAGGCTGGTGCTGTTGCCGCTGTACTTCGTGGTGGCGCTGTCCTTCATCCGCAACCAGGAACTGGCGATCTCGGTGCCGGGGCGCATCGCGATCGTCATCGCCAGCCTGTTCTCGGCCTGGGTGATGTGGGACCTGCTGCAGCCGGCGCGGCTGTGGCACATGCGCGGGCACGACCCGGAGCCCTCGGGCGCCCGGCGCGTGCTGCGCGCGCTGGTGCCGACGGTGCTGGTGGCGATGGCGCTGCTGGCGCTCGATGGCTACGTGTACTCGTCGGCGATCCTGCTCGATGCCCTGTTCGCCAGCGTGGGCACGGTGACGGCCGTGGCCGTGCTGCACGGGCTGCTGGCGCGCTGGTTCCTGCTGGGCGAACGGCGGCTTGCGCTGCATCGCCAGGACCAGAAGCGCGAGGCGGCCGCGCAGGCCGCGGCGGAAGGCACGGCCGACGCCGAGGATGGCGGCGAGGCGGTGCCCACCGATCTCGAACCCGAGATCACGCTGGAGACGGTGAACGCGCAGAGCCGGCGCCTGCTGCGCGCGTTCAAGCTGACGCTGCTGGTGGTGGGCCTGGCCTGGGTCTGGGCCGACGTGCTGCCGGCGTTCGCGCGCTTCGACGAGATCGCGCTCTGGCACGTCAGCGACACCGCCGAGGACGGCAGTTCGGTGCAGGTGGCGGTGACGCTGATGGCGGTGCTGCTGGGGCTGCTGGCGCTGGCGCTGACCTTCGTGGCGGCGCGTAACCTGCCGGGCCTGCTGGAGATCGGCCTGCGCTCGCGCGCCAACATCGATGCCGCCTCGCGCTACGCCATCACCAGCGTGGCGCGCTACGCGATCGTGCTGTTCGGCGTGGTGCTGGGCCTGGGCCTGCTGGGACTGCACTGGGGCCAGCTGCAGTGGATGGCGGCGGCGCTGACGGTGGGCCTGGGCTTCGGCCTGCAGGAGATCTTCGCCAACTTCGTGTCGGGCCTGATCCTGCTGTTCGAGCGCCCGTTCCGCGTGGGCGACGTGATCACGGTGAACAATCTCGACGGCACCGTGACCCGCATCCGCACCCGCGCCACCACGATCCTGGACTTCGACAACAAGGAAATCGTCGTCCCGAACAAGACCTTCATCACCGGCCAGCTGGTGAACTGGACGCTGAGCGACGAGACCACCCGCATCACCATCAAGGTGGGCGTGGACTACGGCACCGACCCGGCGCTGGTGCACAGGCTGCTGCTGCAGGCCGCGAACGAGAACTCGCGCGTGCTGCAGGACTGGCCGCCGCGCAGCTGGCTGCTGGAGTTCGGCGCCAGCACCCTCGATTTCGAGCTGCGCGTCTTCGTGGCCGCCATGACCGACCGCCTGGCGGTGCGCAACGAAATCAACATGCGCCTGATCGAACTCTTCCACGAACACGGCATCGCCTTCGCCTACCCGCAGCTAGACGTCCACGTCCGCGACCTGCCCGAGAGGCCAACGCAGGCGCGCACGGTGGAGGACCCGCGCGACCCCGGTGCGGCGGCGCGCGGCTGAGCCCGGTCACGGCCCACAAAACAAAAGGGCCCGCCGTCCAGCGGCGGGCCCTTCCTGTGGAGCGGGTCGCTCAGCGCAGCGCGAAGCGTGCTGCTGCGGCCGCGTAGTCGGCGCGACTGACCTCGGTCTCCGGGCCGAAGCTCGCCTGCAGCGTCGGCTGCAGGTCGAACGGGCCCTGTACCAGGCGGAAGGTGGCGGGGATCAGGCCCGCATCAAGCGCCAGCTGCACATAGCCGCGCAGCGCCGCCGGGATCTTGTCCTGGTCGGCCAGCACGTAGCGCGTCCCGTCGAAGGCGACCGTCACATCGCCGGTGTGGGCGCGGGCCGCATCCTGCAGGCCCAGGCTCTGCACCAGCACGTAGGCCAGCCGGTCGCGGCGGACGGTCCCGGTCGGGCCGAACCGGCCCTGCGCATCGGCGCCCAGCAGCGGGTCCTGGCGCTGGAAGGCGTCGCGCAGCACGCCACCGCGCCCGCCGACCGCTTCGGCGAACGGATACAGCGGCGACAGCGGGTCTACGTCCGGGAAGGTGGCGCCAGCGATGGGGTCGGACTGGCGCACGCCCATGCCCATCACCAGGAAGTCGGCCAGCTCGGCACGCAACAGCTTGGCGTCCGGGCGGTAGCGGCCTTGCGCGTCGGCGTCGAGCAGCCGGGCGCTGACGCCGAACTCGACGAACCCCCGGGCCGGGTGGCCGTCCACGTCATTGAGGCCGACGTAGCCGTCGGTACGGATCTGCTTGATGCGCGCAACCACCGTGTCCGGCACGCCGTAGCCGTTGGTCAGCTGCGCCGGGTCAAGCGAGGCTCCCGAGAGACCGCCGATGCCGCGCACCGAGAGCGTCCAGCTGCCTGGGACGCCGGGCGCGGCCACCGCGATGTTCGGGCCAAGCACCGGCAACGAGACGCCGGAACCGTAGCGCTTGCCGTTCGGGTCGGTCAGCACCAGGGCCACCGTGTTGTCGCTCACGTTGGCACTGGCGTTGACCAGCGTCACGCCCGCGGGCACATGGAAACTGACGGAGCCCGCATTGCCCACCGGGCTGAAAGGCACGCTCACCTGTTCATTGCTGGCCACCGACGTCATTGCCCGGGCGTTGAAAGTCCGGCGGGCGTTCACCGTCTGCCCAAAAGCGCCGAGGTCGAATGCGGCTTGGACCGCGGCATGGGCGTTTACGTAGCCCGCGCCGGCCTCCCAGGGGGCGCGGCCCGTCAAGTTGGTCGAGGTTTCCTGCAGGATCTGCTTCACGCCGCGCCAGTCGAGCGACGGATTCGCCTGCAGCATCAGGGCGACGATGCCCGACACGTGCGGTGCGGACATCGACGTGCCCGACTTGCGGCTGTAGTAGACGGCGTCGGCAGCGCCGATCTCCCCGATCTCCGACTGGAGCGACAGGGCGTCGAGCGGGCCACCGGCGGCGCGTGTCGAGTAGATGTTCGCGCCAGGAGCGGTCACGGTTGGCCGGTCTTCCCAGCGCAGCACTTCACCGTCCACGACCACCTCGCCGCCACGGCCGTTTTCGCCACGGGACGAGAAGGAGGCCAGGCCGCCTTGCTTGTCGCCGGCCGCGACGGTGATCACCCAAGGTGCCTTCTTGAACTGGCCGGTGATGGTGCCTTCGCCCGGGCCGGAATTGCCGGCCGAGAACACCACGACCACGCCACGGTCCGCCAGCGCCTTGGTGGCGACGTTGGTCGGGTGGTCGGGATTGAAGTCCGTGCCGGTGTCCGATGTCTGGCCGAAGGAGTTGGACACGACGCGGATGTTGTAGCGCGACTGCTGGCTGAGCGCGTAGTCGAAGCCGCCAAGCGTGTCGAGGATCAACAGTCCGGCGCCCGAACCATAGCCCACCAGGTCGGCGCCCGGGGCGACGCCCTCGAACTTGCCGCCGGGAGAAGCCGCGCCGGTCGCACCGACGATGCCGGCCACGTGCGTGCCGTGGCCGCCCGCGATGTCGGTGTTGGGCACGTTCTCCGTGCGCGTCACCGGCAGCAGGCCGGACACCGAGCGCAGGTTGGTCTGGGCCGCCACGTTCTGGACCACGTGGCGCGGGAAGGTCAGGTCCGGATGGGTGCCGTCGATGCCGGAGTCATTCACGAGCACCGCCACGCCGCGGCCGCTGATGGGCATCCCGTTCTTGCGCAGGGCCGGGTCACGGCGAAGCCGGTCCACGCCGGTCAGTTCGGTGGCCTCATGGTTCTCGTACTGAAGCTCGGCGTTGAGCCAGATCGAACGGACGTCATCCCAACGGTCCAGCTGCAGTACCTGGGCCTGGGTCGCGACCACGCCGGCCATGGGCAGCGATTCGAGCGTGATCCCGTTGAGCCCCAGGGCCAGCAGGCGATCGCGCTGGGCGGACGTCAGGGGCCCGTTCCCATCGAACGTGACGATGACCTCCCGGGCGGCGTCGAACTGGCCGTCGGCGATCAGCGCCTCGAGGTTGGGGTCCAGCGAGGCCGCCAGCGCGGCCGGGGTGAGGCCGAGCAGGGCGGCCGGCAGGGCGGCTGCGAGTGCGGTGCGGTACAGACGGGTTCGGAACATGGGTCAAGCTCCACGGGAACGGAACAAGCAGCATCGGCCTCACCCGCGCCGGAACCTACTCGGCATTACACCCACGGCCACGGGAGGGAAAACCCCCAGCGGCGGTCCGAGGCGGCGACGGGATGGCGATGGCGCTCGCAGTGCCTGGGCCGGGCCGGCTCCGACACCAGGAAGTGAACCTGACCCCGTTTTCCGGGACAATGCGCGCCCCTTGCCGTGCTTCCCGGACATGAACCAGCCCACGCCCCTGCCGCCCGCCCTGGCCGGCGATGACCTGATCGAGCGCCTGCGCGCCGCCGCCGACCTGCTGGAGGCGGTGGCGGCGAACCGCGACGTGCTCGAGGCGCTGCCGATGCCCGAGCAGAAGCGCCTGAAGGCGGCCGTGCACAGGTTCCACAACCCGGACCCCATCGACCACCGCAAGCTGCGTCGCGAGAAGAAGCGCGCCCAGGTGCGCGAGAAGAACGCCCACGACGACGCCGTGCTCAACGCTACCGGCATCCGCGAGCTGCGCAGCAAGCCGGTGTTCACCACCCCGAACTACTTCCCGCCGTCGCAAAAGCCCGTCGACCACATCACCGACGAGCCCGCGCGCGAGACCATCGAGCCGCAGCACTGCTACGTGTGCAAGGAAAAGTACACGCGCATCCACCACTTCTACGACCAGATGTGCCCGGCCTGCGCCGACTTCAATTTCCACAAGCGCACCGAGACCGCCGACCTCACCGGCCGCGTTGCGCTGCTCACCGGCGGCCGCGTCAAGATCGGCTATCAGGCCGGCCTGAAGCTGCTGCGCGCCGGCGCCTCGCTGATCGTCACCACGCGCTTCCCGCGCGACTCGGCCGCGCGCTACGCGGAAGAACCCGACTTCGCCGAGTGGGGCCACCGGCTTGAAGTGTTCGGCCTGGACCTGCGCCATACGCCCAGCGTCGAGGCCTTCTGCCAGACCCTGCTGGCCACGCGCGACCGGCTCGACTTCATCATCAACAACGCCTGCCAGACGGTGCGCCGCCCGCCGGCGTTCTACGCCCACATGATCGCCGGTGAAACCGCCGCGCACTCCGACATGCCCGAACACGTGCGCAAGCTGCTGGGCAGCTACGAAGGCCTGCGCGGCTACGACATCGTGCCCGACGGCAACGCGCTGGTGCACGATGCGGCCGCCGCGCCGGGCCTGGTGCGCGCCGCCGAACTGTCGCAGGTGCCGCTGCTGGCCGAGGAGCTGCTGGGCCAGCAGCACCTGTTCCCCAAGGGCCGCCTGGACGCCGATCTGCAGCAGGTGGACCTGCGCGGCCGCAACTCCTGGCGCCTGCAGATGCACGAGGTGCCGTCGGTGGAGCTGCTGGAAGTGCAGCTGGTGAACGCCATCGCGCCCTTCCTGATCAATGCGCGGCTGAAGCCGCTGATGCTGCGCACGCCCGAGCGCGACAAGCACATCGTCAACGTGTCGGCGATGGAGGGGCAGTTCTACCGCAACTTCAAGACCACCCGGCACCCGCACACCAACATGGCCAAGGCCGCGCTGAACATGATGACGCGCACCTCGGCCGCCGATTACCACGGCGACGGCATCCACATGAACGCGGTGGACACCGGCTGGGTGACCGACGAGGATCCGCTGGAGATCGCCGAGCGCAAGACCCGCGAGGAGCGCTTCCACCCGCCGCTGGACATCGTCGATGGCGCGGCGCGCATCGTCGATCCCATCATCGACGGCTTCAACACCGGCACCCACGTCTGGGGCCAGTTCCTGAAGGACTACCGCCCCACCGATTGGTGAGCGCCTCCTGTGGGAGACCGGGCCAGGGCAGCACCAGCCAGCCCTGGCCATAGAACAGGAAGTAAAGCCCGAAACGCAGCACCGGCCACAGCGCCCGGATGAAGAGTTCGTGGACCGGGTTCTTCATCGGGTCGCCCGGGATCATCAGCCGCTGGCCACGATGGCGGGCCGAGTCTGTGACCGGCGGGCGGGGCCATTACCCATGGGCCGAAGCCGGAAAGACTTGCTTGGACGATGGTCTGATTCGTCGGGGAAACGCGCGGCCAAGCATGGTCGGCGGCACCCGACGCGGGTAACCTTGAGCCAGGCAGCGTGCGGCCACCGGCCGCAGGAGTCCCCATGTCCGACCGCATCCATCCCGTTCCCGCCGCCTTCGAGGCCGCCGCCGCGCTCAAGCGCGCCGACTACGATCGCCTCTACGCCGAATCCCTGCGCGACCCCGAGGCCTTCTGGAGCCAGGTCGGCCGCCGTCTTAAGTGGTCGAAGCCGTACACGCGTGCGAAGGACACCAGCTTCGCGCTCGAAGACTTCCACATCCGCTGGTACGCCGACGGCCAGCTCAACGTCAGCGTGAACTGCCTCGATCGGCACCTGGCCCAGCGCGGCGACAAGACCGCGATCATCTGGGAAGCCGACGACCCGAAGACGCCCTCGCGCCGCATCAGCTACCGCGAGCTGCACGCCGAAGTCTGCCGCCTGGCGAATGCGCTCACCGCGCTGGGCGTGGTGAAGGGCGACCGCGTCACGCTGTACCTGCCGATGATTCCGGAGGCCGCGGTGGCGATGCTGGCCTGCGCGCGCATCGGCGCGATCCACTCGGTGGTGTTCGGCGGCTTCTCGCCCGACTCCATCGCCAACCGCATCGCCGACTGCGCCAGCAAGCTCGTCATCACCGCCGACGAAGGCCTGCGCGGCGGCAAGGCCATCCCGCTCAAGGCCAACGTGGACGAGGCCCTGCGCAAGCCCGGCACCAACACGGTGGAAACCGTGCTGGTGGTGCGCCACACCGGCGGCGGCGTTCCGATGCAGATGCCGCGCGACCGCTGGTACGACGCGGTGGTGTCTTCGCAGCCCGCCACCCATGAAGCGCCAGCGATGGACGCCGAGGACCCGCTGTTCATCCTCTACACCTCCGGCAGCACCGGCAAACCCAAGGGCGTGCTGCACACCACCGGCGGCTACCTCACCTGGGCCAGCTACACGCACGAGTGCGTGTTCGACCTCAAGGACGACGACGTGTTCTGGTGCACGGCCGACGTCGGTTGGGTCACCGGCCACAGCTACGTCGTCTACGGGCCGCTCGCCAACGGGGCCACCACGGTGATGTTCGAGGGCGTTCCGAGCTATCCCGACACCGGCCGCTTCTGGGAAGCGGTGGACAAGCACCAGGTCACCATTTTCTACACCGCACCCACCGCCATTCGCGCACTGATGCGCGAGGGCGATGCGCCGGTGAAGCGCAGCTCGCGGAAATCCATCCGCCTGCTGGGCACCGTCGGCGAGCCCATCAACCCCGAGGCCTGGGAGTGGTACCACCGCGTGGTCGGCGACGAGCGTTGCCCGATCGTGGATACCTGGTGGCAGACCGAGACCGGCGGCATCCTGATTTCGCCGCTGCCGGGCGCGGTGGCCACCAAGCCCGGCTCGGCCACGCGGCCGTTCTTCGGCGTGCAGCCTGCGCTGGCGGATGCGGAGGGCAAGCGGCTGGAGGGCGCCACCGAGGGCAACCTGGTGCTGCTCGATTCCTGGCCGGGCCAGATGCGCACGGTGTATGGCGACCACCAGCGCTTTATCGACACCTACTTCAAGACCTATCCGGGCACGTACTTCACCGGCGACGGCTGCCGGCGCGATGCCGATGGCTATTACTGGATCACCGGGCGCGTGGACGACGTCATCAACGTCTCCGGCCACCGCATGGGCACGGCAGAGGTGGAGAGCGCGCTGGTCGGCCACCCGGCCGTGGCCGAGGCGGCCGTGGTCGGTGCGCCGCACGACATCAAGGGCCAGGGCATCTATGCCTACGTGACGCTGAAGGCCGGCATCGAGCCGACCGACGCGCTGCGCACGGAGCTGGTGGCGCACGTGCGCAAGGACATCGGCCCGATCGCGGCGCCCGACTGGCTGCAGTGGGCGCCGGGCCTGCCGAAGACGCGCAGCGGCAAGATCATGCGGCGCATCCTGCGCAAGATCGCCGAGGCCGGCCCCGACGGCGTCGACCGCGCCGCCCTGGGCGACACCTCCACGCTGGCGGACCCGGCCGTGGTGGACAGCCTGGTCAACGAACGGCAAGGGCGCCTCAAATGAACCAGGGTCATTTGCATTGCCTGCCGCGGTGGCGCAAGCCCGCGGGATGCCCCAGGACTTGCTCGACGCTGGCCTGGAATGCCGCTGAACCCCAGGCGCGGCCCTGCTGGGTGTAGCGGCGAAGCTGGTCGCGGTCGTCGTCGCTGATGCCCGCGGCAACGAGCGCCGAGTAGGCCCGCTGCCGGACCAGGGGATCCTTCGCCGGGTCGGAAGTAGCGTTCGGAATCGATGAGGCAGGAGCGGAAGCGACCCTCCCACAGCGTGCCGGTGCGTTCATGGCGGGCGTTGAAGTAGCGGACGTAGCGGGTGCCGAGCTGCTGCATCATCCGGCGTGTGGCGCCGTCCTCGGCTGCCGTCACCAGGAGATGGACATGGTTGTTCATCAGCACGTAGGCATGGATCGCGCAGCCGTGTCGCTTGGCGGCCTGCCCTAGTTCGTCCAGGGACTGCCGGTAATCACCTCTGTGCCGGAAGCACGCGCATCGGTCCACGCCCCGTTGGATGATGTGCTTGGGCGTGTGGGCGATATCGAACCGGGATTGTGCTGGCATCTGCGGGCTCCGCTGGCGAGTTGGCGCCAGTCTGTCCCGCGGTGCACGCGCAGGCCCTGCGCCATCCACTCAGATCCTCGTGCGAAACCAGCAAATGAACCTGGTTCATTTATGTGCGAGGATCGGGGTGCCGGGCCCGCCCCGCCTGCTGACCAGACGCCCCCACGGCAGGTCCTGCGCCTTCGATCTTTTCTCGACAGGAGTAAGCAGATGCGTAAGTTCGCCACCTGGGCCAAACGCGGCCTCATCGTTCTCTCCCCCCTCGCGCTGTTCGCCGCGATGTCCGCTTCGGCGGCGCCGCACGAGAACAGCGTGCCGGCCGCCGTGCGCGAGGCCCTGCAGCGTGACCTCGGCCTCGCCCCGGGCCAGCTGGCCCAGTATCTGAAGGTCGAGCGCCAGGCGCTGCAGCTCGAGCGCCAGCTCGCCAATGCGCAGGGCGACCGTTTCGCCGGCAGCTGGCTCGAGCGCAAGGCCAACGGCCATTACCAGCTGGTCGTGGCCAGCACCTCGCTGCAGCCTCAGCGCGGCCCCGCCGACACGGAGATCCGCAGCGTGCGCCACAGCCTCGCGGCGCTCGGTGAGTCCAAGCGCGAGCTCGATAAGCTGACGCAGCGCGGCGCCAGGGCCCCGCACGGCGTGTACGGCTGGTTCGTGGACGTGCGCAACAACAGCGTCACGGTGAACATCGCGCCGGGCGGCGAGCAGGCGGCCGTCGACTTCGTCGCCGCCAGTGGTGCCGACGCCGGCACCGTGCGCTTCGAGACCATGGCCTCGGCACCGCGCCCGCTGGCCACGCTGCAGGGCGGCAGCGAGTACCTGTCCAACGACGGCAGCAACTACTACTACTGCTCGGTCGGCTTCGCCGTCACCCGGCAGGGCGCACAGGGCTTCGCCACCGCGGGCCATTGCGGCGCGGCGGGCGACCGCGTCTTCGTGGCGGTCAACCGCCGCACCGTGAGCCAGATCGGCGCCTTCGCGGCGTCCAACTTCCCTGGCGCGGACCGCGCCTGGGTGCAGGTGGACAATAACCACACGCTGCAGCCGGTGGTGGATGGCTACAGCGGAAGCGACATCGTTGTGCGCGGCAGCACCGAAGCACCGATCGGCGCCGCCGTCTGCCGTTCGGGCCGCACCACGGGCCTGCATTGCGGCGTGATCGAAGCCAAGAACGTCACCGTGCAGTACCCGGGCGAACAGGTGAACGGCCTCACCCAGGTCAAGGTGTGCGCCGAGGGCGGCGACTCCGGTGGTTCGTTCATCACCAGCCCCGGCCAGGCCCAGGGCGTGCTCTCGGGCGGCAACTACAGCTGCAAGGGCAAGCAGGCGAAGCTGGCCACCAGCTACTTCCAACCGATCATCCCGCTGCTGCAGGCCTACGGCCTGACCCTCACCACCACGCCCTGATGCAAAAGCGGTACCGGGTTGCCAGCAAATGAACCTGGTTTATTTGTCGTGTGCCATCGATTCGAAGACGCCGTCGCGGCGGACCCAGGCGTGGTACAGGGCGCCGGAGAGATGCAGCAGGATCAGGCCGAAGAAGGCGTAGCCCAACGCGCCGTGAGCGCAGCGCAGCCACGAGTAGAGTGCGGCGTCCTGCGGAGCCAGCGCAGGCAGCACAAAGCCGCCGGGCAGCGCCACGCCGTAGCCGCCGGCCGAGGACATCGCCCAGCCCAGCAGCGGCATCGCGAACATCAGCGTGTACAGCAGCACATGCGATGCGCGGGCGACGCGCGCCTGCAGCGCCGGCACCGAATCCGGCAACGCCGGCGCCGGATGGCGCCACCGGTGCCACAGCCGCCAGGCGGCCAGCACCAGCACCAGCAGGCCCAGCGGCCGGTGCAGCGCCAGCAGCCACGGCCGCGCCTCCAGCGAAGCCACCATGCCCACGCCGATGAAGATCATCGCCAGGATCATCGCCGCCATCGCCCAGTGCAGCCAGCGCGCGGTGCGGTCGTAGTGCGTTTTCGTGGACATCAGTGGGCCTCCCCGGCCGCGGCGCGCTCGCGCTGGCGGCGGTTGAACGACACCGCGTAGGCCGCGGCACGCGCCGCCAGCACCGGATCGGCCGACGCGGCGATGCCTTCCGGCAGGATGGTCGGGTCGAAGTTGATGTCTCGGCAGTTGCCGTCGGCCTCGGCGTACGCGCGCTCGAGCACGAAGGTACCCGCGGCCACGCGCGTGCGGTCTTCGGGCCAGGGCTGCGAAGGGTTCTCGATGGGGTCGCCGTCTTCGGCCAGCGTCACGGCCAGCGTCCAGCGCACCGGGCCGGCGGCCAGGCGCGTGGCTAGCTCATCGGCCAGGTAGCTGGCTTCGGCCGCCTGGCGCTGTTCGGCCGGGAAGTCCTCGAACGGCGCCTGCGGCACGAACGACCAGCGCACGTGGCGCGCCTCGCCGGCGGCATTGGTGAATCGGAAAGCATGCACGCCGTTGTAAGCGGTATTCGCATAGCTGCTGGACCAGGGCGCCGACTGCGCCCAGGCCATGAAGTTGGCAATCTCGGGGTGGCGCTCGGCGAAGGCCTTCTGTTTGGCCGGGTCGGGCTTACCCGTGGCCGGATCGGGCCGCGAGGCCAGGATCTGTTCGGCGAAGGCCTGCGGCGTCGACACCGCGAAGAAGGGGAAGCTGTTCATCGCCAGCCGCCACTGCTGCCCGTCGTCGGTGTCGAGCTGCAGCGCCAGGCTGCGCACGCGCGCCATGGCCTCGGGGCCGTTCGGGTCGCCTCCGCCGATGGACATGCGGCCCACCGCCGGGGTGCGCGCCTGGCTGAAAACGCGCGCCTTCGACAGCGCCGCGCCTTCGGGCGTGGGCTCGAAATAGCCGGCCACGCACACCCCGCGCGCATGCGCCCGCCGGAACCCGACGAAGGGCTTGCCGTTCTCGATGGTGTCGACCAGGCGCGGTGCCGTCACGCGCGCCGGCGTCAGCCAACCGGCGGTCCAGGCCAGCGCCGCGGCCAGGCCGCCCACCACGGCGGCAATGCCCAGGAACGGGAGCAAAGGGCGCCAGCGCGGCGGGGCAGGGGGCAGCGGTTCGTTCATGACGGTACTCGCGATTCGGACAAGAAAGTAAGCCACACCCCCCCGTTGGCCGCAGGTGAATCAAATGAACCTGGTTCATTTGATTGGGCCGGGACCATGGGCACACGAATCCGGCGGCCGGGTTCACCTAGGATCGGGCAAGGCCCGCGCCGCGGGTCCCATGGCCGATGAAGATGAACCTGGTACCGCTATTACGACGCCTGTGGCAGGTGCTGCGCCAGCTGCTCCTGGCCATGGCCCTGGTCGTCGGCACCGCCCTGGCGTTCCGGTTCCTGCTGTACCCGGCGGTGCTGTGGGCCTTCGACCCGGGTCCGGTGGTCGCTACCCAGGTCAAGCGGTTTGGCATCCTGGTGTTCGCCACCGTGGGCTACTGGCTTTACATGCGCTACGTGCGCAGGCGACCGGCCATCGAGCTGCGGCCGGCGCCGGTCGGGGCCGCGCTCGGCGGGCTGGCGGGGGCCGGGCTGATTGGCCTGGCGCTGCTGCCGCTGTTCGCGTTCGGCGCCTATGCGGTGACCACGCAGCGGGGATTCCAGCCGGGCTTGCTGGAAATCGCGGGCTTCCTGTTCGTGGCCGCGATGCTCGAAGAGCTGGTCTATCGCGGCGTGCTGTTCCAGACGCTCGAGTCGGCCTGGGG
The DNA here is from genome assembly GCF_022842045.1 of Arenimonas sp. Lineage (GTDB taxonomy): Bacteria > Pseudomonadota > Gammaproteobacteria > Xanthomonadales > Xanthomonadaceae > Arenimonas. The sequence continues at coordinate 28,559 of NZ_JALHQI010000030.1, forward strand.
CACGGTGCCGGCGCTGTGGCTGCAGTCGCTGGTGTTCGGCGTCGCCCACCTCGAGAACGTGTTCGCGCTGAACGGCAGCGGCTGGGACCTGGCCGCCACCGTGCTTTCGGTGACCCTGCTGGGCGCGATGTGGACGCTGCTGTTCGTGCTCACGCGAAACCTTTGGATCTGCGGGCTGAACCACTTCGCCTGGAACTTCACCATCCTGTGCAGCGGCGTGCCGCTGTCGGGCATCGAGGACTGGCGCGCGCAGGCGCCGATCGAAACCGCCTACCGCGCACCCGACTGGCTCACCGGCGGCCTGTTCGGTCCCGAGAACTCGGCGGTGACGCTGGTGTTGGTGGGCCTGGCGGTGGGCGGCATGCTTCAATGGGCCGCGAAGCACGCCCGTCTCAGGCCCGCCCCCGCCTCCGCCGCATGAGCCGCGCCCCACAGCGCGGTCCATGAACCGCACCTCCAGCGCCTGCGAAGGATCGTCGGGAATCGCGCCCAGGAACGCGCGCAGGCTCGCCGGCTTCGCGCAGGGCCTGCCTTCGGTCGCCGAGCCACGCCACGCCGGACAGCAGCCCGACGTAGACGAGCGACACCAGCAGCACCCCGCCTGGAATCACGGCCCCTCCCCCGCGAATCAGCGCCCCCGGAGTGAAGTAGCAAATGAACCAGGTTCATTTGCTAGACCAAAGTCGAAGGCGGGCGGGACATGAACGCGGGCCCGTCGCTCACAGGCACGTAACGGACGCCGGCCGGCAAGGCGCGTACCGTCGGTCTTGCGCTACGACGCAAGGTCGTAACGGCCACTCAGCCGCGCCGCAACACCCTTCCTTACTCCGCACTGAGCCCCCCGCCCCTGCCCCCGCAGGGGTCACGGCGTCTGCCGTCCCGGATCCGCCCCCGCGGATCCACCCCCGCGGATCCACCCAGAAGGAATCCCCATGACCAACCACACCTCCCCCTCGACCCCGGTCGCCGCCAAGGCCGCCCCGGCCACGATGAACCTGATCGACACTGCCGCCGCCAACGGCAGCTTCAAGACCTTCGGCAAGGCGATCGAGCAGGCCGGCCTGGCCGACTCGCTGCGCGCGACCGGTCCGTTCACGGTGTTCGCCCCCACCGACGCCGCGTTCGACAAGCTGCCGGCCGGCAAGCTCGAAGGCCTGATGAAGCCGGAGAACAAGGATGAACTCGCCGGCATCCTCAACTACCACGTCGTGAAGGGCAGCCAGTCGGCGGCCACCATCGGCAAGTGGGATTCGGCGCGCACGCTGCAGGGCCAGTCGGCCCCGATCAAGATGGCCGACGGCAAATGCTGCGTGGACGGCGCCAACGTCACCCAGGCCGACATCGCCACCAGCAACGGCGTGATCCACGCGATCGACAAGGTGAACCTGCCGACGGCGCTGGCGGCGGAAGCCAAGGCCGACGGCACGCCGTCCAAGCCTGCGGTGCCCACCAAGCAGTAGCGCTGCGAAACCGGGCGGCGGCGGGGGAGTCCCCCCCGGCCGCCGCATTCGCGGCAACCCGCGAGACGGGCGTGACGTACGTCCGCGTAGGGTGCCAGAACCATCAAATGAACCGGGTCCATTTGTTGCCTGGGCGCGGGGCTGCCGTCAAAATCGGGGCATGCCCGTTACCTGCCACGCCGAACGCTCGCTCCCCTGCCGCCCCGAAGTCGCCTTCGCGCTGGCCACCGACCCGGACCGCTTCCCGACCTTCTTCACCGGTTTCGGGCCGATCCCGGCCGTGCGCGGGATCCGGCTGCACTCGCCGCTGGCGGTGGGCAGCCAGCGCCGCGTGCACAACGCCGACGGCACCGTGCTCAGCGAGCGCGTCATCGCCCATGACCCGCCGGTGCGCCACGCCTACACGCTCAGCGGCTTCCGGCCGCCGTTCGCGTGGCTGGTCACCAAGGGCGAGGCCAACTGGACCATCACCGGCCACGAGTTCGGCTCGCGCGTGCGCTGGGACTACGAGTTCGAACTGACCCGCCGCTGGCTGTGGCCGGTCGCCGCGCTGGTGCTGAAGCTGTTCATGGCCCGCGCGATGCACCGCTGCCTGAAGAACATGTCGCGCGCGCTGACGACCCCCGACCCGGCCCCTGGCAAGCCCTGATGGGCGAGTGGCTCCTGCTGGCGATGGCGCCCGTGTTCCTGGGCTTCATCGGCTGGGAGGCCTGGCACTGGCACCGCCGCGGCGTGCCGCACTACAGCCTGCGCGACACGCTTTCCAACGCCGCCCTCGCATTGATGCACCAGGCGGCCGACGCCGTGCCCACCACCGCATCCGCTGGATGTGGGCCTCGCACGTGGTGCACCACTCCTCGGAGCGGCTGAACCTGTCCACCGCGTTCCGGCAAAGCCTCACCTACCCGGTGTCGGGCATGTGGATGTTCTGGCTGCCGCTGGCCTTGCTCGGGTTCTCGCCGCCGCACATCGTGATCGTGGTGGCGATCAACCTGGGCTTCCAGTTCTTCGTCCACACGCAGGCGGTGGGGAAGCTGGGCTGGCTGGAAAAGGTGTTCAACACGCCCTCGCACCACCGCGTGCACCATGCGCGCAACGGCAAGTACATCGACCGCAACTACGCCGGCGTGCTGATCGTCTGGGACAAGCTGTTCGGCAGTTTCGTCGAAGAGGACCTGGACGTCCCCTGCGAGTACGGCATCGTCAAGCCCGTGCGCACCCACGACCCGCTCACGCTCACCTTCCACGAGTGGCGCGACATGCTGCGTGACGCGGCGCGGCCGCAGTCGCTGCGTTCCCGGCTGGGGCAACTGTTCGGGCCGCCGGAAAAGGCGCATTCGCAGGGTCCCACCTAAGGTCGTATTGACGCCGCCGCGGGCCAGAAGGCGCGCGTGGCCGCGGCCAGCGAGGCGTCGCGCTTCGCCGAGGTCGGCCCGTGCGATTTGTTCGGTGCGTGCGCTCACCGGCTTCCCGCTGCCGATCCCGCGCCAGGAGCTGGCCCTGGCCTGGCTGTCGCTGTCGCGGGGGTGACGGCGGACAAAAGAAAACCCGCCACGCGGGCGGGTTTTCCTGGAACTCCACGCAGGAGGCAAGGCTTACTTGATCTTGCCTTCCTTGTACATCACGTGCTTGCGGACGACGGGATCGTACTTCTTGATCTCCATCTTGCCCGGGGTGGTCTTCTTGTTCTTGTCGGTCGTGTAGAAATGACCGGTGCCGGCCGAAGACGTCAGGCGAATCTTGTCGCGCTTGGAAGCCATGGTTCAGTCCTCCTCAGATCTTTTCGCCGCGGGCGCGGAGATCGGCGAGCACGGCGTCGATGCCGTTCTTGTCGATGGTGCGCAGGGCGTTGGCGGAAACACGCAGCTTCACCCAGCGGTTCTCCGAGGCTACCCAGAAGCGGCGCTCGTGCAGGTTGGGAAGGAAACGGCGGCGGGTCTTGTTGTTGGCATGCGAGACGTTGTTACCCGTCATCACTTTCTTGCCGGTCACTTGGCAAACTCGACTCATGGTGCAACTCCTGGGTCAGGACTGGCCACCCATAGCCCGGGCGGCGGCGGCCCCGCGCGGCTGGCCCGAAGGCCCGGCAGGCGCATGCGATGCGGGATGTTGCAGACGCTCCGCCAGGGACCGGAATCGCACTTCCGGGGCCAGGGCCGAGGGCAGGTGCGGAGCGAGCCGCGCATTATGCCTTCGCCGGCAAGCACTTACAACTCCGGGGATCATTGTCCCTGCGCGGCCCGGTCCCGGCGCCAGCCGCGGTGGCGGATGTCGAGGTTGAGGCTGTAGGCGGCGGTCAGGGTGGGGAAGAGGTTCTGGAGGACCCCCACCGAGTCCTGCTTGGCCGAGAACATGAAATAGCTCAGGGTCATCAGGGCGCCGGCCAGGCTCATGTACCAGAACACCCGCGGGATCACCGGCTTGCCGGCGCGGCGGGACGCGATGAGCTGGACCACCCAGCGCCCGCCGAACATCAGCGCGCCGGTGTAACCCACCAGCTTCCACGGGGTGACGTGCAGGCCGGTCCAGTCCAGGCACATCAGTTCCTGGTTCATGAAGCTCATGGCAACTCCCTGACGCTCGTGAGTTGGTTGCGCTTGATCAGCCAGGCCACGCCGACCAGGTCGCGGATGCCAACCAGGGCGCGGCCCAGGTTGGTGTACTTGGACTGCCCAGCGCCGCGCGGGCGGTGGTTCACCGGCACGCTGACCGTGCGCCAGCCGGCGCGCTGCATCAGCGCGGGCAGGTAGCGGTGCATGTGGTCGAACCACGGCAGCTCGAGGAAAGCCTCGCGCTCGAACAGCTTGGTGCCGCAGCCGGTGTCGGGGGTGGCGTCGCGCAGCAGCCGCGAGCGGATGCCGTTGGCCCACTTCGAGGCCCACTTCTTGCTGCCGCTGTCCTGGCGGTTCGTGCGCCAGCCGGCGTAGAGCTTCACGTCGGGCGGGCCGGCGTCGCGCGCCGCCAGCAGCCTGGGCAGGTCGGCCGGGTCGTTCTGGCCGTCGCCGTCCAGGGTGGCGACCCAGGGCGCGCGGGCGGCGCGGATGCCGGTGCGCAGGCCGGTGCTCTGGCCGCACTGGCGAGCGTGGCTGAGCACGCGCAGTTCCGGGCAGCGGGCCTTGGCGGCCTGCAGTACGGCCAGGGTGTCGTCGGTGCTGTGGTCGTCGACCACGATTAGTTCGAAGGCGAGGTGGCCGCGCAGCGCGGCGACGACTTCGTCCACGAGCCCGGGCAGGTTGCCGGCCTCGTTGAAGGCGGGGACGACGACCGAAACAAGGGGTGGCGACACGTTGGCGGCTTTGGGCCCGGGGCCCGCGGGGAAGGGGCCGCCATTATGGCGGGCCTTACATTAAGAAAATCTTATGTAAGGCCCGGGCAAGGCCGCTTCTACTGACCGCCGCGTAAACGCTCGAGGATGCCGTCGAGGGTATCGAGCCCGTGGTAGCTGATCACCAGCTTGCCGCGGCCGCCGCGGCCGTGCTGCACGGCGACCTTGGCGCTGAGCTTTTCGGACAGCTCGCGCTCGAGGGCGGCGATGTCGGCGTCGATCTTCTTGCCGTTGGGCTTGGCCGGCTTCTTCGAGGGAATCTGGCCCTTGCCCAGCAGCTGGGCGCGGCGCTCGACCTCGCGCACCGACCAGCCCTCGGCCACGGCTTCCTTCGCCAGCGCCAGCGCCGCCTGCGGGGCCAGGGTGAGCAGGGCGCGGGCGTGGCCCATTTCCAGCTGCTTGGTCTCGAGCAGCTCGCGGATGCCGTCGGGCAGCTCGAGCAGGCGCAGAAGGTTCGACACCGCGGCGCGCGAGCGGCCCACGGCCTCGGCGGCCTGCTGGTGGGTAAGGCTGAATTCGTCGATCAGGCGGCTCAGGGCCTGGGCCTCTTCCAGCGGGTTGAGGTCTTCGCGCTGGATGTTCTCGATCAGCGCCATGGCGATCACGGCGCGGTCGTCGACCTCGCGCAGCACCACCGGCACGTCGCTCAGGCCGGCCTGGGTGGCGGCGCGCCAGCGGCGTTCGCCGGCGATGATCTCGTAGCGGGGCTGGCCGTCCTTGCCGGTGCCGATCTCGCGGACCACGATCGGCTGGATCAGGCCCTGGGCCTTGATGGATTCGGCCAGCTCGGTGAGCTTGGCCGGGTCCATGCCGGTGCGCGGCTGGTACTTGCCGGGCTGCAGGTGGTCGATGGGCAGGCTGCGCAGGCCTTCGCCCGGCGCCGCCGCGGATTCGGCGACGGGCGCCGCGCCTTTGTTGCCCGTGCCCAGCAGGGCCTCCAGGCCGCGGCCGAGGCCGCGCTTCTTGGTGCTCATGCCGACTCCTTCAACAGCTTTTTCTCGCGCCGCACGATCTCGCCGGCCAGCCCCAGGTAGGCGATGCCGCCGCGCGAGGCGCGGTCATAGCCGACGATGCTCTGGCCGTGGCTGGGCGCCTCGGCCAGGCGCACGTTGCGCGGGATGATCGAGCGGAAGACCTTGTCGCCGAAATGCTTGGTGAGCTCGCCCGAGACCGCGTTGGCGAGGTTGTTGCGCACGTCGAACATGGTCCGGACGATGCCCTCGATCTCCAGCGCCGGGTTGAGCTTGCCCTTGAGCGCGTTGATGGTGTCCACCAGCGAGCTCAGGCCCTCGAGCGCGAAGTACTCGCACTGCATCGGCACGATCACGCCGTCGGCCGCGGCCAGGGCGTTGAGGGTGAGCAGGGACAGCGAGGGCGGGCAGTCGACGATGATGTAGTCGTATTGGTCGCGCACGGCGGCCAGCGCGGTCTTGAGCCGCTGCTCGCGGGCCGACTCGTCCATCAGCCGGATTTCGGCGGCGGTCAGGTCGATGTTGCCGGGCAGCAGGTCGTAGTTTTCCGGGGTGGTGACGATGGCGGCGCTGGCGGGGCACTCGCCCAGCAGCACTTCGCAGCTGGAGTTCTCCAGCTCGCGCTTGTCCACGCCCGAGGCCATGGTGGCGTTGCCCTGCGGATCCATGTCCACCAGCAGCACCTTGCGCGGGACCGCGGCGAGCGCGGCGGCCAGGTTCACGGCGGTGGTGGTCTTGCCCACGCCGCCCTTCTGGTTGGCGATGGCGATGATGCGGCCCATGCAGACTCCTGGCGCCGGTCGCGGTGACCGGGGGTTGGTGGCGCGGATCGGGCCGTGGCCCGAACGGGGGATTATGCCGCCTGCGGCGGGTCGCGGGTGATCGTGACCAGGTGGCGGTCGCCGGCCAGGCCCGGGACCGCCAGCGGCTGCACCGAATCGAGCCGCCAGCCGGGCGGCAGCCCCGCCAGCTCGGCCTCCGGGTACTGGCCCTTCATGGCCAACAGCCGGCCCCCGGGCGAAAGCAGGTGGCCGCCGACCTGCAGGATGCCGGCCAGGGTGTCCATGGCGCGGGCGGTGATCTGGTCGTACTGGCCGGGTTCGTCCACGGCCTCGGCGCGGGCATCGAGCACGCGCACGTTGTCCAGGCCCAGCTGGCGCACGGCCTCGCGCAGGAACCGGCACTTCTTGCTGATGCTCTCGACCAGGGTGACCTGCAGGCCCGGCACCGCCAGCGCCAGCGGGATGCCCGGCAGGCCCGGGCCGGTGCCCAGGTCGGCCAGCTGGCCCGGCTGCACGTGCTTCCACATCGACAGCGAATCGAGTAGGTGCTTGGACAGCATCTCGCGCGGGTCGCGGATGGCGGTGAGGTTGTAGGTGTGGTTCCAGCGCTCGAGCAGGGCCAGGTAGTCGAGCAGGCGCCCGGCCAGCGGCTGCGCCGGCAGGCCCAGTGCGACGAGACCCGATTCAAGTTCGGGAAGCAAATGCGAAAGCGGATTCATGCCCGCCATTGTCGCGGCAAAAAAGGGGTCGGAGTAAATATTTGTTTGAAACGGGCAGGCGAGCCGAGCCGTTTCAAGCAAATATTTACTCCGACCCTTTTTCGGCCTTCAGGCGGCGTGGAGGGCGGCGCGGATGACGCGCAGGCCCATGGCGCCGATGCGGCGGTTGATCTCGGCCTTGAACTGATCGACGGCGGGGGTGGGCAGGCTGGCCAGCACGTCGCGGGCCTGGTCGGTGACCAGGGCGTCGACCCGGTCGAGGTCGGCGCCGGCCTGGGCCGGGTCGAGGATCTGGTAGTAGAGCTCGGCGTGCGCGCCCTGCTCGGCGGGAATGTCGAGGTGGTGGCCGATCAGGCAGACCGGCTGGCCCAGCTGGTCCAGGCCCGGCACGGTCCAGCGCCAGCCGGCGCCCAGGGCCCGCACGAAGCGCCCGAACCGATGCACCGTGACCACGCAGTTGTCGGGCACCCGCCGGAAACCGGTGAGCCAGGCCAGGGAGGCCAGGGGCAGGGGAAGCGGCAGCAGCGGGCTCATGATTGCCAACGGGATCGGGGGGTTAGGAAGTTTTGCTCAAGCATAACCTCCGAAACGTGACTGGTTTCACAATACGGACAGGCCGGGCTTGACGGCCCGGGGCG
>NZ_JALHQI010000031.1 GCF_022842045.1 Arenimonas sp.
TCAGGGCAGGCGCACCAGCTCCACGCGGCGGTTCTTCGCGCGGCCGTCCTCGGTGGCGTTGTCGGCCAGCGGCTGGTCGGGGCCGAAGCCCTGCGCCTGCAGGCGGTCGGCGGCGATTCCCTGGGCGACCAGCGCCGCTTGTACCGCCTCGGCGCGCTGGCGCGACAGTTCGCGGTTGCGCTCGGCGGTGCCGGTGCTGTCGGTATGGCCGTCGATGGACAGGCGCAGCGACGGGTCGTTCGACAGCAGGCGGTGGATTTCCGCCACCACCGCCGAGGCGTCGGGGCGAAGCGTGGCCTTGTCCACGTCGAAATTGATGTAGAGCGCGATGCGGCCGTCGGCGTCCAGCGCCTTCTTCATCGCGGCGGCGTCGATGAAGGCCAGCTTGCTGGCCATGCCCTGGCGCTCGAGCACCACCACTTCGCCGTGCAGCGGGATCGCGCCGGTGCTGACCTGGATCCACCATTCCTTGCCGCCCTGGCGGATGAGGTAGGTGTTGTTCTCGCAACCGTCGCTGGCGCAGGTGCCGTGGTAGTGCTTGTCGACCGCCTCGCGGCCGCCGAAGGCCGCGTTCACCTCGTTCGTGTATTGAACCTGGTTGATTTGCTGGCCGCCCAGCTCGGCGATGGCGTTGGCGTAGTTGCGCTGGAACTCGATGTCGGAGTATTCGCGCTGGTCGGGGTTGGTGAGCTGGAAGCGGTCGCGGAAGACCTTGCCCTCGACGGCCACCACCTTGTCGCCGGCGATCATGTGCTCGCGGTCGAAGTTCTTGTTGCGATCGCGGTCGCTTAGCGTGCTGACCAGGCCCTCGGGCTCCTTGAAGAAGGGGAAGGGCGGCAGGCTTGCGGTGGACTCGGGCACGCTGGCGGGGTCGAACTCGGCGGGAACCTCCGCCGGCGGGGCGGCGTCGGTCGCCAGCTCGGGGCCGCCAGGCTCGCCGGGCAGCGGAGTTGCCTGCGATGCCGACGCCAGGCCGGCGTCCGTAGCGGCGACGTCTTCGGCGCCCGGCTCGCCGGGCTGCGTGGCGGTAGCGGGCCCGGCGCTCGCCTCGGCCGCCGGGTCGGTGGCCGGCGCGCTCCCGGCGGCGGCATCCTCCTCCCGTTGGCCACAGGCGGTGAGGACGAGGGTCGAGGCAAGCAGCAGCGGCAGCAGTCGCATGGTGGGCTCCGGAAGAAAAGGGGCGGGCTGAGGATGCACCGCACGTGGGATCTCCATCTCTGTCACACGGGTTAGGGGGCTTCCCGGGGCCAGCGCTTGGCGTGAAGGCGCGTGCACCGTTGGGCCGGGGCGAATTGGTTATGCTCAGGCCATGGTGTCCCTCCGCCCATCCCGCCTCCCATTCGGCCTGCTTCTCCTGCTCGTGCTGGCGATGCCGGTCGGTGCGCAGTCGGAATCCGCGCTGGTTGGCGGCGACCCGAACTACCCCCCGTTCCATTACCTGAATCAGCAGGGCCAGGCCGCGGGCCGGGACGTCGAACTGATCCGCGCGATCGCCGCCGACCAGGGCTTCCAGGTCGAATTCAGCCTGCTCGAGTGGGGCCGCGTGCTGGGCCAGCTCGAGCGCGGTGCGGTGGACGTGGTGCCGATGTTCATCACCGAGGACCGCCGCGCCCGCTTCGACTTCAGCCAGCCGTTCGCACGGCGGCACCACCAGGTGTTCGGGCCGCGCCGGGCGGCGCGCGTGGAAGACATCGAGGACCTGGCCGGCCGCCGGGTCGCGGTGCAGTTCGCCGGCATGGCCTACGAGTGGCTGGCCAACCAGGACGCCGGCATCGAGATCCGGCCCATCAACATCGAGGACGGCGCGGTGCTTGCCGTGGCGCGCGGCGAAGCGGATTTCGCGCTGGTACCCAGCGACATCGGCGAGCGCGCGATCGCCGTGCACGGGCTCAAGGACATCGTGGCGCTGAGCCCGCCGCTGCTCGAGCGCGACTATGCGTTTGGCGTCAGCCGCGACCGGCCGGCGCTGCGCGAGAAGATCGATGCCGGCCTGGCGCGCCTGCGGGAGAACGGCGAGCTGGCGCGGATCATGGCGGACGAGGTGGCGAGCCCGGTGCCGGTGGAGCGCCAGCACCGGCCGATGGATGCGCGCGAGCGCAGCAGCGTGTCGTGGTGGATCGCCGGCCTGATCCTGCTGGGCCTGTTGTTGTGGGTCGGCGCGCGCTGGGCACGCTCGCCCGGGGACTGAGTGGCCGGCTCAGGCGCCGGGTTTGGCCGGGCTGGTGAGCATGGCGACGCGGTTGCGGCCGCCCCGCTTGGCCTCGTAGAGCGCACGGTCGGCGGTTTCCATCCAGTCCGCCAGTTCGGTGTCGTGGTCGACCGCGGTGGCCAGGCCAACGCTGATCGAGACCTGCAGGCCGGGTGCCCGTTCGAAGCGCAGCGCGGCCACCTGCTGGCGCAATTGCTCGGCGATGCCAGCGGCCGTTTCGGCGTCGACCGGCAAGGCCACCGCGAACTCATCGCCGCCCAGTCGCCCGGCATGGCCGGCAGGCAGCGCAGCGCGGCGGACGTGGTGGCCGACCTCCCGCAGCACTTCGTCGCCCAGCGCGTGGCCGTGGCGGTCGTTGATGTCCTTGAACCGGTCCACGTCCACCAATAGCAGGGTGGCCTCCTGTCCCTTGGCGTGGCGGCGGCGCAGCTGGTGCTCGGCCTGCGATTGCCAGTGGGCGCGGCTGTCGAGGCCGGTGAGGGTGTCGGTGCGGTTCAGTGCCTCGAGCTGCAGGTTCTGGCGCTGCATCGTGCGCACGAGCTGGTAGCTCGACAGGCTGACCGCCAGCGAATGGATCACCATGATCGGCAGGCAGGCCAGCACCACGGGCATCGTGGTTTCGGGCTCGAACGCGAAGCCGGTGAGCAGGCCTGCGCCCACCAGGCCCAGCGCCATGGCCGGCAGCGAGCGCAGCCACAGGCCGCGGATGCCGGAATTGACCTTGTCGGCGGTGGCCATGGCCATCAGCAGCACCGAGGGCAGCACGTTGAAGTGCAACACCGCGGCGTACGAGCCCGCCAGCAGCGAGTCGAACAGGAAGTTGCGCAGCTCGGCCAGCTTGGGATCACGGCTGCGGATGGCAACCACGAAGGCCAGGTGCGGCCAGACCAGGCAAGCGAAGGCGGCCCAGGCCCAGTAAGGCCACGACGCATCGCGCGCCGCCAGCACCACGACCAGCGGCAGCGCCGCCAGGCCCATGCCCAGGATGCGGAAGCGGTAGGTGCGGCGCGGCAGGTCACGCAGATGACCGCCACGGCGGTCGTCCTGCCCGCCGGAAACCGGAGGCGCGGTGGTCGACAAGTTGTGGCATCCCCCCTGGATACGCCGCCAGCATAGCCGAGCCCGGCCGTGGGGGGGGGGGCGAAAGATTCGGCCCGCCGCGGGGCGGCGGCGTCGGTCAGCGGGCGACCGCCACCGTTGCCACGACGCCCAGCAGCACCACGCCCAGCACCGCCATCGCGTAGCGCAGGCCCGGCGCGGGTTCGGGTGCACCGGGCGGCGGGGTCACCACCTCGGCGGCCAGTTTCGCGTCGGGCCCTTCGACCAGCAGGCGGTTCATCGCCGCCAGCAGGTCGGCGTCGAAGCTGTAGGGGTCGAAGGTGGCGCGTCCATGCCGGGCCATCAGCCGGCGCACCTGGCTGGCGTTGGGCACCAGCTTCATTGCCCAGCTGGAGAAGCTGCGGCGCGCGATGTCCTCGCGCGCCAGCACCTTGAGGTCATGGTGGCGCGGATCGGCGTGCAGCTGCTGGTAGAGCGCCTCGACTTCCGCGGCCGGGCCTTCCAGGCACTGGAAGAAACAGCCGTCGCCGAAGTAAAGCGCGCCCACCAGGCCGCGGCGCGGATTGTTGCGGCGGGACTGGATCAGGATGCGGGCGACTTCCGGATGGATGCCGGCGCTGCCGTTCACGTCGTCGAAACGCGCGCGGCTGGCGTAGGTCAGTCGGAGCAGGGAAGACATGGGGGCACCTCGTCGTGGAACGAGCGCATCATTCCACGCATGGCTTCATGGACCCCGTGAAAACGGCCGTTTCGACGCGGTTTTCACCGTCATGCCGCAGGTTTCACAGGCAGCGGGGCGGGGTTGCGGGCGTGGACCTTGCGCTCGTCGCGGCAGTAGGCGCCGCCCATCGCGAACTTGCGGCAGATGCTCGGACGCGTGTCGTAGATGCCGCAGCGCATGTGCTCGCGGTCGAGCGCCGCGCACCAGCCGTCGGCGTCGCGGCGCATCACGTCCAGGCCGCGGTGGTCGACATCGACCAGGTGCGGCGGCTGCACTTCGTCGGGCATCAGCACCACCGTGAGGCGGCAGCAGACGGCGGCGCAGCGGTCGCAGGAAACGGCGGGATCGACGCGCTGGTCGTCGTCGCGGAACACGATGGGCATGGGCGGCTTCGGGGATGGCGATCCGGCCCGCGGGGCGGGGCGGTGGCGCGTGGAGGGGGCGAAGCGGAGCCCGGGATTCGGGACGGCGGGACGCGCAGGCGGTTCAGCTGGCGGGCGCAGTCTACACCCTGCCGGGCGCCCCGGCCGGGGCTGGGCCATAATGCCGGCCCGAACCCGGCCGCGTGCCCACCGATGAAAACCCCCAAGGGCCTGCAGCCGTTGATCGACGACGGCGTGATCGACGAAGTGCTGCGCCCGCTCAAGAGCGGCAAGGAAGCCTCGGTGTACGTGGTTCGTTCCGGCGACGAGGTGCTGTGCGCCAAGGTCTACAAGGACATGGGCCAGCGCAGTTTCCAGGCCCGCGTGCAGTACCAGGAGGGCCGCAAGGTCCGCGGCAGCCGCCAGCAGCGGGCCATGGGCAAGGCCAGCAAGTTCGGCAAGCGCGAGCTCGAGACGCAGTGGAAGAACACCGAGGTCGACGCGCTCTACCAGCTGGTCGAGGCCGGCGTGAGCGCGCCGCGCCCGCATGGCTACCACCACGGCGTGCTGCTGATGGCGCTGGTGACCGATGCCGGGGGCCACAGCGCCCCTCGCCTGGGCGAGGTCGAGCTCGAGGCCGCCGAGGCCGCCCGCTACCACCACGCGCTGGTGCGCGACGTGGTGCGCATGTTGTGCCTGGGCCTGATCCACGGCGACCTGTCCGAATACAACGTGCTGGTCTCGCCCGAGGGGCCGGTGATCATCGATTTCCCGCAGGTGGTCAGTGCCGCCGGCAACAACGCCGCCCGGGCCATGCTGCTGCGCGACGTGCACAACCTTCGCGACAGCCTGGGCCGGTTCGAGCCGGCGCTGCTGGCCACGCACTACGGGGAGGAGATGTGGGCGCTGTACGAGCGCGGCGAACTGCGCCCCGACACCGTGCTCACCGGCCACTTCACCTTCGACGAGCGCCGGGCCGACCTGGGCGCGGTGCTCATGAGCATCGAGGATGCCCGCCAGGAGGCGATCATCCGCCAGCAGGGCCGCGAGGCCGCCGCCGAACAGGACTGAGGCCCGCCTGGCCCCGGATTTCCGGTTCTGTGACCGGGGTGGTGGGCAGGCCGGGCCGCTTGGTCTAGATTGGGGGGAGTTCAGGGGTCGGTCTTGGGGGCAGGGATGAGCGGGGACTCGGGCGCCAAGGCGCGCATCCTGGTGGTCGATGACTCCAAGCTGATGCGCAAGGCGGCCATGAAGATGCTGGGCGACGAGTTCGACGTCGTCACCGCAGACGACGGCGCGCAGGCCTGGCAGATGGTCAGCGAGGACCAGACCATCCAGGTCGTTTTCTCCGACCTCAACATGCCCGTGTCCGATGGCTACGACCTGCTGCGCCGGGTGCGCGGCTCGGCTGACGCCGGAGTGCAGGCGCTGCCGCTGATCATCGTCACCGGCGCCGAGAACGACGAGGCGGCGCGGATGCGGGCGCTGGACATGGGCGCCACCGATTTCATCACCAAGCCCTTTTCGACCACCGACCTGGTGGCGCGCGCCCGCGCCCACGCCAACAACCAGCGCATCACCCGCCAGCTGCAGGCCCAGTCCACGCTCGACGGCCTGACGGGCCTCAGCAACAAGGCCGGCTTCCTCGACCGCCTGCAGCAGGACATCGCCTATGCGCGCCGGCACCAGCACCCGCTGTGCCTGGTGCGGCTGGAGATGGTCGATTTCCGCCGGTTCTTCCTCTACCACGGCCGTGAAGTGGCCGAGGCGTTGGTGCTGCAGGTCGCGCGCATGCTGCGCGGGCGCATCCGCAAGGAGGATACCGCGGCGCGCGTTGGCCTCGGCGGCTTCGCACTGTCGCTGCCCGGGGGCGACCCGGTGGGCATCGAAGGCATGATCGGCCGCCTGCGGCTGGAGCTGCTGGGCCAGCCGCCGGTGGACGAGAACGGCGAACCGATCGCGGTCGAGCTGGGCGCCGCGGTGCTGTGCCCGGACCTGGCGCTGGGGCTCGGCGCGCAGGCAATGATGGACCAGTGCCAGGCGATGCTGGACGCACCGCCCGTCGCGGCACCGCCGACCGGCGAGGCCGCCGCGCCTGCGCTGCATGTCGAGACCTGCATCGTGCCGCTGGCCGCGCCGGCGGTGGCCGCGCCGCCGACGACCATCCCCATGCCCGCGCCGGTGGCGCCTGTCCTGGCCGCGGCCACGACTGCCGGAGATATGCCGTCGGCTACCCCGGCTCCAACACCCGCCGCGAAACCCGCATCGGCACCGGCGCCCGAACCCGCGACGAGCGCCGCCACCACGCCGGCACCCCTTCGCATCGACCCGTTGCTGGACGAACTCGCCGCCGGCAACGCTCGTGCCGTGGCCGACAAGATGCCCCAGGTCATCGGCCGCCTGCTGCCGGTGCTGCGGCTGCTGGGCCCGGGCCAGCGCGCCCAGTTGATCCAGTTCCTGCAGCGCCTGGGCTGACAAGCGCGCCGGCTTGGCTATCATCGGGCGACCGTCCTTGCCGGAACCCGCCATGCGCCTGCGACTCGCCGCCACGCTTTGCCTCGCCCTGCTGCCCGCCACCGTCGCGCTGGCCTTCGAACAAGGGCGGGTGGTAGAGGGTGAACCGGCGGTGCTGGCGCCGCGCGAGCGGGTCGCGGTCGAGAACCGCATCGTCACCGAGCGGCTGGAGACCCTGCTGCCGCGGCTGATGGCGGAAACCAACATCGACCTGTGGCTGGTGCTCTCGCGCGAGTACGCCGAAGACCCGATCTACTTCACGCTGGTCCCGCAGCCCACCTTCGCGGCGCGCCGCACGACCCTGCTGGCCTTCCACCGCAGGCCCGACGGCACCGTGGACCGCCTGGTGGTGAACCGCTACCCGCTGGGCGAGCCCTACACCTCGGTCTGGTCCGGCGGCGACCTCGACGCGCAGTGGCGGGCGCTGGGCCAGCTGATCGCCGAGCGCGACCCCAAGCGCATCGGCATCAACGTCTCGCGCCAGTGGCCGATCGCCGATGGCCTCAGCAAGGGCCTGCACGAGCGCCTGCTGGCCGTGCTGCCCGCGGGCTTCGAATCGCGCCTGGTGTCCGCGGAGGACCTGGTCGTGCGCTGGACCGAGACCCGCATCGCCTCCGAGCAGGCGCTGTACCCGCACATCGTCGCCATCGCCCGCAGCGTCATCTCCGATGCGTTCTCGTCCAAGGTGATCACGCCCGGCGCCACCCACACCGACGACGTGGCCTGGTACATCCGCCGCCGCTACGAGGCGCTCGGCCTGCCGGTGTGGTTCATGCCCGACGTCAACTTCCAGCGCGCCGGCGTCGCCTGCGGGGAGCAGGCGCCGTTCTGCGGCAGCGAGGGCATCATCCAGCCCGGCGACGTGCTGCACACCGACGTGGGCCTGTGCTACCTGAAGCTGTGCACCGACACCCAGGAAATGGGCTACGTGCTGCGTCCCGGCGAAACCGACGTGCCGGCGGGGCTGAAGGCGGCGCTGGCCGATGGCAACCGCTGGCAGGACCTGCTGACCGCCAATTTTCGCAGTGGCCGCACCGGCAGCGAGATCCTGGCGGCCACCCGCCGCGATGCGGAGCGCGCGAAGCTGGTGTCGAGCACCTACACCCATCCCATCGGATTCTTCGGCCACGCGGCCGGCCCGACCATCGGCATGTGGGACGACCAGAGCGGCGGCGCCGACGGCGGAACCTGGCCGCTGTACCCGGACACCGCCTATGCCATCGAGGGCAACATCAAGGCGCGCGTGCCGGAGTGGGGCCGCCAGTGGGTCCAGATCAAGCTCGAGCAGAGCGCGATCTTCGACGGCGAGAAGGTCACCTACCTGGCCGGGCGCCAGACCCAGTGGCACGTGGTGCGCTGAGCGTCGTCAGCGCCGGTAGCTGAGCAGGCGCCCGCGGAAGGGCGCCACGTCGTCGTCGTTGAACGCGCTGCGCACTTCGGTCACGGCGTAGCCCTGCTTCTTCAGCGCGGTGGTGAAGGCGCCGCTGTTGCCGCGCCCCGGATCGGTGATCAGCACCTCGGCGCTGGGGCGCATGTGGGTGGCCAGCAGGGTCGCCAGCTGTTCGGCGTGCCCGCGCTCGTAGAGCACGTCGCTGGCGATCACCAGGTCGAACTCGCCCAGCCTCGGCTGCGGCAGGTGCCAGGCCAGGTCGAGGAACGCCAGCGGCGGCAGGCCGTTGAGTTCCGCGTTGTAGGCCAGGAATTCCTCCGCCAGCGGGTGATGGTCGCTGGCGGTGATGTCGGCCTGGCGCCGCTGCAGCACCAGGCTGGCGAGCCCGAGGCCGCAGCCCAGCTCCAGCACGCGCTTGCCGGCGACATCGAACCCGCTCATCGCCTGCGCCAGCACGCGCCCGGCCGGCCAGACCTGGCCGAACAGGCTCCACATCGCCGAGGAAATGCCGGCGCGCTCGGCGTGCCCGTGCGGGTCGGCGAACTGCTGCAGGTCGCTCAGCGCGCGGATGCGGTAATCATGCCCGCCGAATCGCAGGGTGAGCAGGCGGGTGGCGTAGCCCGGCATGGGCGCTCCGTGGGGGCGTCGTCCCGGCGAACGGGGACGGTGACGCGTGGGAGGCGCTACGGCGAGGGCGACGTGCCCGGGGCGTGACGTGCGAAGGTGCGCCCGCAGTCTACCCGCAATGCCGGCCGCGCGCGGCCGTCAGTGCGCCGCGGCCTCGCCCTTCCCGCGCAACTTGCCCCAGGCGGTGACGCCCAGCACGACGGCGATGCCGGCCAGGATGCCGAACGCGGCTTCGGCCAGCATCGACACCGGCAGGCCCCAGCCACCGGCCGGGGTGATGCCCTGCACGAAGTGGTGCACGACCGGGATGGCATGGACCAGGATCTGGCCGCCCACAAGGAACATCGCGGCGGTGCCGGCGATGGCCAGGAACTTCATCAGCCAGGGCGCGGCGGTGAGGATGCCGCGGCCCAGCGCGCGCTTGGCACGCCGCGCCGCGGAATCGCCGGGCAACTGGCTCAGGTACAGGCCGCCGTCGTCGAGCTTGACGATGCCGGCGACCAGGCCATACACACCCACGGTCATGATCGCCGCGATCGCGGTGAGCACGCCGACCTGGGTGACGAAGTCCTTCGCCGCCACGGTTCCCAGCGTGATCACGATGATCTCGGCCGAGAGGATGAAGTCGGTGCGGATCGCGCCCTTGATCTTGTCCTTCTCGCGCGCCACCAGGTCCACCGACTCGTCGGCGACAGCCTCGAGCAGCGCGACGATTTGCTTCTCCGCTTCGGCCGGGTGCAGGAATTTGTGCATCAGCTTTTCCACGCCTTCGTAGCAGAGGAAGGCGCCGCCGACCATCATCAGCGCGGTGACGATCGGCACCACGATGCCGCGGCTGGCCAGCCAGCCTTCCAGGGCGCTGATCGCCAGCGCCGCGGGCACCAGGATCACCTTGTTCACCGCCGAGCCCTTGGCCACGGCCCAGACCACGGGCAACTCGCGGTCGGGCTTCACGCCGGACACCTGCTGCGCGTTCAGGGCGAGGTCGTCACCGAGCACGCCGGCGGTCTTCTTGGTGGCGACCTTGGTCATCACCGAGACGTCGTCGAGGATCGTGGCGATGTCGTCGAGGAGGGCGAGCAGGCTGGAGGCCATGGCGGGTCCGATGCGGGGCGAGGCCGCGATTCTCGCATCCGCCCGCCGCCGAAGGGGAGGGTCGTCGCACCCGGCGCGTGGGGTCGCTACACTCGGGCCTTCCAGCGCCGCGGGAGAGGATCGTGCCAAACCGGTTGCGGGTCAGGGGAACGGGACGCGCCGGGAGCGCGCTGATGCTGGCGCTGGCGTTCGCGGCCGGCGCCCGGGCCGAGGTCAAGGACAGCGCCGCCGACGGCTTCACCGTCGAGAACAGCGTGGTGGTCGCGGCATCGGCGGCGGAAGCCTGGGACGCGCTGGTGGACGACGTGGACGCGTGGTGGCCGCGCGACCACACCTGGTGGGGCAAGGCCTCGACCCTGGTGATCCAGCCGCGCAGCGGCGGCTGCTTCTGCGAAACCGCCGGCGACCGCGAGGCCCAGCACCTGCTGGTCACCTTCGCCGACCCCGGGCGCGTGCTTCGCATGACCGGTGGCCTGGGCCCCCTGCAGGGCATGGGCCTGGACGGCGCGCTCGAGTTCCGGCTGGCGCCCGCCGACGGCGGCGGCACGCGCATCACGCTCTGGTACCGCGTGGGCGGCTACACGCCGGACGACCTGTCGAAGTTCGCGCCGGTGGTGGACCGCGTGCAGGCGCAGCAGCTGGGTGGCCTGGCCGCCTATCTCGCGCGGCGGGACGGCCCGATCGAGGAAGAGTCCTGACTCAGAACCGTTCGCTGGGCGGCAGGTAGCGCCACTGCCCGGGCGGCATCTTCGACAGCGGGATCCGGCCCAGCCGGATCCGGCGCAGCGACAGCGCCGTGAGCCCGACTTCCCGGCACAGGTGCTGGATCAGGCCAGGCCGCACGCCCTTGATGGCGAAGCGCAGCCGCTGCTCGCTCTGCCAGCTGACCTTGAACGGCGCCACCGGCCAGCCGTCGAAGGTGGTGCCGTGCGAGAGCCGGTTCCAGCCGTAGGGCGCCAGCTCGCCCTCGACGTCGACGATGAATTCCTGCTCGAGCTTCGCGGCGTCCTCGGCCAGGCGCCGCAGCACGCGACCGTCCTGGCTCAGGACCAGCAGGCCGCTGGCGGCGTCCTCCAGCGGCAAGCCCGGTGCCTGGTGGACGAAGTGGCGCTTGTGCACGCGCCAGCCGGTGTCGTCGCCGTCCCAGCGGTGCGCTGGCGTGGCCAGCGCGATCGCGTCGATGGCGGGCAGCCCTGCGGGTTTATGCAGGACCAGGGTCGCGGGTTCGGCCGGTTCGAGCTTCGCGGCCGGGTCGAGCTCGACCACCTGGTCGGTGACCTTGAACTGCGGTTCCTCGACCACGACGCCAGCCACGCGCACCCAGCCGCCCTGCACGTACTGCTCGGCCTCGCTGCGCGAGCAGCCGGCGATCTCGACCACGCGCTTGGACAGTCGGACGGGTTCGGTCATCGGAAGGGGCCTGCGGAACGGGCCCCATTGTAGGCGCCCCGGCCTCGGCGCGGGGCGACGCGGGCGGACGCCGGGCGGCGTCCGTCCCCGGGATCAGGCCTTGCCGGCCTTCTTGCTTTGCTTCTCGGCGCGCTTTTCCTTCAGCGTCTTCTCCGGCTTCTTCTTCTCGGTCTTCTTCTGGTTCAGGCCCTTGGCCATGGTGGACTCCGTGCAGTGGTGTTCCGGGCGGCCCGTGCCGGCCGGTGCCGGAAGCATGCGCCGCGGCCGCGACTTTTTCCATGGGGCGGCGGGGGTGACAATGCCGGCATGGACGACGACTTCGCCAGCCGGCTGCAGCTGCCGCCCGGGCCCTGGGCCACAGTGCTCGATGCGCTGTGCGACCGGTTCCCGGCGGTGGATCGGGCGCAGTGGCTCGACCGCATGCGGCGCGGCCGCGTGCGCGACGCCCGCGGCGCGCCGCTGGACGCGGCCACGCCGCATCGCACCGGGATGGAGCTGACCTATTCGCGCGAGGTGCCGGACGAGGCGGCGGTGCCGTTCGAAGAGGTCGTCATCCACGAGGACGAGCACCTGGTGGTGGCCGACAAGCCGCATTTCCTGCCGGTGACGCCGGCGGGCCGCTACCTGGAGCACACGCTGCTGCGGCGGCTGCAGCGGCGGCTGGGAGCACCGGACCTCGTGCCGCTACACCGCATCGATCGCGCAACGGCGGGGCTGGTGCTGTTCTCGCGCGATCCCGGTTCGCGCGCGGCGTACCAGGCGCTGTTCCGCGAACGCCGCATCGACAAACACTACGAGGCACTGGCGCCCGCGCTGCCCGGCCTGGCGTTCCCGCACGTGCGCCGCAGCCGCATCGAGGCCGGCCAGCCCTTCTTCCGCATGCGCGAAACCGAGGGCGCGCCCAATTCGGAAACGCGCATCGACGTGATCGCGCGCGGCGAGGCGGCCTGGCGCTACGCGCTGCAGCCGGTGACCGGGCGCAAGCACCAGCTGCGCCTGCATCTGGCGGGGCTGGGCGCACCCATCGTCGGCGATCCGCTTTATCCGGCGCTGGACGGGGCTGCCCAGGACTTCGCGCAGCCGCTGCGGCTGCTGGCCGTGAGGCTGGTGTTCCTCGACCCGCTCAGCGGAAGGCGCCGCGAATTCGAGAGTGCGCGCGAACTCCAGGCGCCTTAACGCCGCCCTGCGAAGCGGCGTCGCGGCGGGTGTGCGCCTCAGGCCTTGCGCCAGTCCAGCGTCAGCGCGATGCCGCCCAGCACCGCCAGCGCGCCCAGCGCCAGCCGCAGGTCGATGCTTTCACCCAGCAGCACCACGCCGGCCAGCGCCGTGATCACCGGAACACTCAGCTGGCTGCTGCCCGCCGCCTGCGGCGACAGCCCGCGCAGCGCGGCGTACCAGAGCGCGTAGCCCAGGCCCGAGGTCAGTGCGCCGGAGGCAAGGGCGAGCAGGGCGCCATCGAGGTCCGGCTTGAGCCAGGGCCAGGCGATGCCGGCCGCCAGGACCGCCATCGGCGCGGCACGCATGAAGTTGCCGGTGGTGGCGGCCAGGGCATCGGGCAGGCCGCGCCCGCGCAGCGTGTAGATGCCCCAGGCCACGCCGGCGCCGAGCATCAGCGCCGCGGACCGGGCAGGCGGTGCGGTGAGTCCGGGCCACAGCAGCCCGACCAGCCCGGCCAGCGCCAGCGCCAGGCCCAGTGCCTGCCAGGCGCTCCAGCGCGTGCCCATGAACAGGCCGGCGACCAGCATCGTGGCCTGCACGGCGCCGAACAGCAGCAGCGCGCCCGTGCCGGCGCTCAGTTCGGTGTAGGCGAAGGAAAAGGCGAGGGCATAAGTGAACAGCGCCGCCGCCGAGCGCCAGCTGCCGGCCGCCGGCAGCGGCCCGGGCCGCACGGCCAGCAGCAGCACCAGCATCATCGCGCCCGACAGGATGCGGATCGCGGTGAAGCTGGCGGGGTCGATGTCGGTGTTCGCCAGCGCCGCCCGGCACAGCAGCGAATTGCCCGCGAAGGCGAGCAGGGCGAGCACGGCCAGCGTGGCGATGCGAAGGCGCGAGGGGGCGCGTGCGGCGTCGGGCATGGGTGGCGCGGCTCCGGTTCGTGGCGTCGGGGGCGCTATCATCGCCCGATGGCCACCCTCTTGCTCAACTTGCGAAACGTCCCGGATGACGAGGCCGACGAGGTCCGCGCCCTGCTCAATGCCCACGGGGTCGACTTCTACGAGACCCCGCCCAGCTTCTGGGGCGTATCGGCGGGCGGATTCTGGCTGCCGGATGCGGCGCGGCTGGCCGAGGCGCAGTCGCTGCTGGCGCGCTACCAGGCCGAGCGCGGCGAGCGCGTGCGGGCGGAGAACGAGGCCGCGCGACGCGAGGGCCGCGCCGCGGGGACGTGGGCCGGCATCCGGGCCCGGCCGGGCCAGGCGCTGGGAGCGATCATCGGCATCCTGCTGATGCTGGCGGTGGCGACGCTGCCCTTCCTGCTGATCGCGCGCTGATCAGGGGGCCATTGCGTCGAACTCGTCGTCGGGCAGGGCGATGAAGGACCAGAACGGACGGCCCGCATCGCGCCAGGCCAGCGACACGCCCTCCAGCACCGCGACCAGGGTGGCGAAGTCCTCCGGGCAGTCCCCGCGCAGCGCGCCCGGCGACTCCAGCCCGAGCACGTAGCCTTCGGCCGGCAGCCAGGACAGGTCCGACAGGGCATCCGACAGTGAGTCCCAGTTCAGGCCGAAACCGGGCGGGAAGGCGAAGGCCGTGGCCATGCGGCGCAGCAGCGCGGCCTTGTCCATGCAGTCCGCCAGGTCCACCGACACGCAGCGGAAGCCCAGGCCGTCGGCGGCATCCAGCAGCGGACCGAGGTCGGAGGCGGTGAGGTAGAAGGCGCCGGACTGGTCCGGTTCCACCAGCAGCGACTGCAGCGGATGCAGGCTCACGGCTGCGGCCCGATGCGGCGGAAAGACGCGTAGTGGTCGTCGGTGTACCAGTACTCCGCCGGCGGCTCGCCGCCGGTGACGATGCGGCGCGGGCCGCGGTGCGACAGGCCGGGCGTGCGCACCGTGAACTCGCGATAGTAGCCGCGCGGCCGCGATGGCAGCCGGCGCTCGAAGTTGTTGAACACCGTGCCGTCCTGGCGATGCGGATAGGGCCCCCCGCGGGCGATGAGCGCGAGCGTGTCGAGGGCTTCCGGCGGCAGCCCCGCGTCCGGGAAAGCGGAGCGCGCGTCCGCTCGCGATTCGGAGGTCGACGGCGCGGTCGATTGCTCGGTCGACGCCTCGAAGGCACCGCTACCGGCCAGCTGTTCGTCGATGCGCCCGGCGCCGCCGGGCCCCTGCCAGAACCACAGCAGGAGGGCGACGATGCCCAGGGTCAGCAGGGGGCGAAGCTTGCGCATGGCCGTGTCCGGCAAAGGGAGACGCGAGTCTAGCAAGCGACGGTGATGCACTCAGCCGGGCGGGGCGATGCGCACCTGGTTGCGGCCGGCGCGCTTGGCCGCGTACATCGCCTGGTCGGCGCGCCGGATCAGGCGGTCGATGTCGGCTTCACCCGGCTCCAGCGCCGCGACGCCGATCGAGACCCGCAGCGGCACGGCCGCGCCGTCGGCAAGGAAGCCGATCCGCGCGACCGCCGCATGGATGCGGCGCGCCGAGGCTTCCGCCACCGCCAGCGGCGTGTCGGGCAGCAGCACCGTGAACTCTTCGCCGCCGTGCCGGCCCAGCAGGTCGCGGGGACGCAGCTGGTCGCGCATCGCCGAGGCCACCAGCCGCAGCGCCTGGTCGCCGGCGTCGTGGCCATGTTCGTCGTTGATGCGCTTGAAGTGGTCCAGGTCGAGCACCATCAGCGCGCAGTCCTGGCCCGGGTCGCGGGCGATGCACAGGCGCGACTGCTGCAGGAAGGCGGTGCGGCTGAGCAGCCCGGTGAGCCCGTCGGTATCGGCGATGTCCTGCAGGCGCTCGAGCAGGCGTTCGCTGCCCATCAGCACGAAGCCCAGGCTGGCCACCGCGGGCGCCAGCATCGCGCCGCCGAGCAGCATCGTTTCGGCCCAGGGCTGCTCGACCCACGCGCGGCCGGCGCTGCCTTCGGGCATATACAGCAGGACGCCGCGCGTCGCCAGCACCAGGGCGCACAGCGAGAACGCCGCGCCGACGATGCCGGCATTGCCGCCGGCCGGCCGCGAACCGCGACGCAGCGCGACCACCGCCGTGCTGGCGGCGATGCCCGCGCACAGGAAGGACAGCAGGCAGGTGCGCATCGGCTGGCCGGGATCGGTGAACAGCATGATCGCGCTGGCCACCGCGACCAGCAGCACCGGCGCCGCGAACCAGGGCGAATCCGGCATGCGGCCGCGTGACGCCACCAGGGCGCGCAGGTACTCGATGAAGGACGCGACGATCAGGGTCTTGCCCGGCACAGCCAGGCCGGGGTGGTCGACGGCCCATTCGAGCAGCAGCCAGCCCAGCGGCGCGAGCAGGATCGCCCGGGCCCAGATCCGCTGCGGGCCGGCGAGCTCGTGGGGTTGGCGCGCGGCCGCGGCGTAGAGGCCCGCGGACATCGCCGCGGAGGCAAGCAGGGCGATCAGGGCGCTGGCGAACGGGTCCAGGAACACCGGTGGCCCCCCCGAGCCGTGGTGATGCGCGGAAGGCTAGCACTTTCCGCAGCGGACGGCGCTGCGCGGGGCGCAGCCGTTTTCGTAACATGGGCGCTTGCTAGGCTGTCGCTCCCCGCCCACCAAGGAACCCCCATGTCCCAAGCCTTCGATGTCGCCGTGCTGGTCGGCAGCCTGCGGGCCGACTCGCTCAACCGCCGCGTGGCCGACGCACTGGCCGGCCTGGCGCCGCCCTCGATCTCCCTGTCGCAGGTCGCGATCGGCGACCTCCCGCTGTACAACCCGGACCTGGAAACCGAGGCGCCACCCGCGGCGTGGACCCGCTTCCGCGAACGCGTGGCCCGCGCCGACGCGCTGCTGTTCGTCACCCCCGAGTACAACCGCTCGGTGCCGGCGGCACTCAAGAACGCGCTCGACGTCGGCTCCCGCCCCTATGGCAAGAGCGTCTTCGGCGGCAAGCCGGGCGCCGTGGTCAGCGTCTCGCCGGGCGCCATCGGCGGCTTCGGCGCCAACCACCACCTGCGCCAGTCGCTGGTCTTCCTCGACGTGCCGCTGATGCAGCAGCCCGAGGCCTACCTCGGCGGTGCCGACAAGTTCTTCGGCGAGGACGGCCAACTGGCCAGCGAATCCACCGCCAAGTTCCTGGGCAAGATCATCCACGCGTACGCCGACTGGGTCGCGCGGATCAAGGCCTGAGGTCGGCGATGGCTTTGCTGCGCGGGGCCAAGGCCCTCTTCGCCGGCGCGCTGGTCAGCGCCAGCACCCTGGTCCACGTCCCGGTGCTGCTGGTGGTGGCGTTGGTGAAGGCGCTGCTGCCGGTGCGCGCCCTGCGCCCGGCGCTGGACCGGGCGCTGATGGTGATCACCGAGAGCTGGATCGGCGTCAACAGTGCGCTGATCGACCTGTTCACCACGACCCGCTTCGTGGTCGAGGGCATCGACGGACTGCGCTACGGTGGCCACTACCTGGTGCTGGCCAACCACCAGAGCTGGGTGGACATCCCGGTGCTGCAGAAGGCCTTCAACCGGCGCATCCCGCTGCTTCGCTTCTTCCTCAAGAGCCAGCTGTTCTGGGTGCCGCTGCTGGGCCTGGCCTGGTGGGCGCTGGATTTCCCGTTCATGAAGCGCTACTCACGCCAGCAGCTGGCCAAGCGGCCGGAGCTGGCCGGCCGCGACGTGGCGGCGACCCGCAAGGCCTGCGAGAAGTTCCGGCACATCCCGGTGTCGATCATGAACTTCGTGGAGGGCACGCGCTTCACGCCGGCCAAGCACGCGCGCCAGGCCTCGCCGTTCGCGCACCTGCTCAAGCCCAAGGCCGGCGGCGTGGCCTTCGTGGTCGGCGCAATGGGCGAAGCCATCGACACCGTGCTGGACGTGACCCTGCACTACGAGCCGGCGCGGCCGACGCTGGTGGATTTGTTCTGCAACCGGGTGCGCGAGGTGCGCGTGCACGTGCAGGCGCGGCCGGTGCCGGCGGGCTTGTCCGAGGGCGATTACGAGACCGACCGCGCGCACCGCGTGCGCTTCCAGGGCTGGATCAACGAGCTGTGGCTGGCCAAGGACGCACGGCTGGCCACCTGGAGCGGCCCGGGCGCGGCCCGGGGCGACTGAGGCTCAGAGCCGCCGGGCGGCGAAGGTGTCGCACTGGCGGTAGTCGCCGCCCTCGAAGCCGATGCGGAACCAGCGCATGCGCTGCTCGGCGCTGCCGTGGGTGAACGAATCCGGCACCACCTGGCCCCGCGACTGCCGCTGCAGCGTGTCGTCGCCGATGGCCGAGGCGGTGGCCATGGCCTCCTCGAGATCGCCGGGCTCCAGCCAGGCATGGCGCTTCTGCGCGTGGTGGGCCCACAGGCCGGCGTAGCAGTCGGCCTGCAGCTCCTGACGCACCAGCGGGCCCTCGGCGCCTTCGACGTTGCCGCCGCGGCGGCGGATGTCGTTCACCTGCGCCGAGATGCCGGTGATCGTCTGGATGTGGTGGCCGACCTCGTGCGCGATCACGTAGGCCTCGGCGAAATCACCGCCGCCGCCGAGGCGCTTCTCCATCTGGTCGAAGAAGCTCAGGTCGATGTAGACCTGCTGGTCGCCCGGGCAGTAGAACGGCCCGACCGCCGCGGTCGCGCCGCCGCAGGCCGACTGCACCGACCCGCTGAACAGCACCAGCGTCGGCGCCGGGTAGCGCTGGCCCTGGGCTTCGAAGATGGCGCTCCACACGTCCTCGGTTTCGCCCAGGATGCTGGCGACGAACTGCGAGGCCTCGTCGTTGGCGGTGGGCGCGGCCGGCACGCCGCCGGCCTGTGGCGCGGACGGTGCCTGCTGCTGGACCTGGGCGATCAGGCCCAGCATTTCCATCGGGCTCTTGCCCAGCAGCAGCCCGATGACGAACACCGCGGCGATGCCGCCAAGGCCGAGCTTGAGGCCACCACCGCCGAGGCCGCCGCGACCGCGGCGATCATCGACGTTGCTGCTGCGTCTTGCGCTGCGCCACTTCATGGGCCGGTCTCCGAGGGGGTCGGGCCGATTGTTGCCCAAACCCGGGCGCGGGGCGAGGGCGACGCGCGGACAGGCCATGCGGCCATCGGGGGCCGGACCGGGTCGCGCGGCGGCGGCCAGGCGGCGGTGGACTTCAGTCGGCCGGGCCGGCGTCGGCCCGGAGTGCGGCCAGGATCGCCTGGCCGGCGCGACCGTCGGGTTCGCGGCCGAGGCGGGTTTGCTCGACGGCCAGCGCCGCCCGGGACCTGGCCCCGATCATGCCGTCCACTTCGCCGATGTCGTGGCCGCGCGCGACCAGCAGTGACTGCAGCTCGCGCCGCTCGGCCCGGGACAGACCGGGGTCGTCGGTGGGCCAGCGCGCCTGCAGGCCGGCACCGCCGCGCAGGCGGTCGGCCAACAGTGCGATTGCCAGCGCGTAACTCTCGGCGGCGTTGTAGGAAAAGATCGCGTCGTAGTTCTTGAACACCAGGAAGGCCGGGCCCTCGCGGCCCGCGGGCAGCAGCAGCGCGGTCGGCGTGTCGGCGGCGGCCAGCGCGCCGCCGTCGGCGCGGACCACGCCGCGGCCGACCCAGTGCGACAGCGGACGCCGCGACTGACGGCCATTCACCGAGGCGTCGAAGCCCTCGGGCAGGCGGACCTCATGGCCCCAGGGCCGGCCAGGCTGCCAGCCCGACCGACGCAGGTAGTTCGCGGTGGATGCCAGGGCATCAGGGATGCTGCCGACCAGGTCGCGGCGGCCGTCGCCGTCGAAGTCGACGGCGATGCGCGCATACGTGGACGGCATGAACTGAGTGTGCCCGAAGGCGCCGGCCCACGACCCCACCAGGCCTTCGGCCGACAGGTCGCCGGCCTGGATCAGCTTGAGCGTCGCGAACAGTTCGCCTTTGAAGAACGCCTGCCGCCGACCCTCGCAGGACAGGGTGGCCAGCGAGCCCAGCAGCGGCTTCTTGCCGAAGGTGCGGCCGTAGTCGCTTTCCACGCCCCAGACCGCGACCACGGTGGCCGGGTCGACGCCGTGCGCGTCCTGCACGCGGGCCAGCAGCTCAGCGTGTTCGGCCAGCATCGCCTGGCCGTCGGCCACGCGCTGGTCGTCCACCAGGCCGGCCAGGTAGTCCCAGATCGGCGTGCGGAATTCGGGCTGGTAGTCGAGCGACTCGAGCACGCCGGGGTCGCGCGCCAGTCCGGCCGTGTGCGTGTCCCAGGTGTCGCCCCGGAGGCCCTGTGCCAGCGCCTGCGGGCGCAGCGAGGCCAGGCAGGCGTCGAGCGTGGGCTCCGCCGCGGGTACGGGCAGGGCGAGGAAGGCGAGCAGCAGGGGCAGGGTCGGGCGCATGGCGCGAACCTTACGTGGCGACGGCTGAATCGTCACCGGCCGGGCTATGCTGCGGCCTTCCCCGCATCGGATGGCGCGCATGGTCACGGTCCACCACCTAGAGAACTCCCGTTCGCAGCGGGTCCTGTGGCTGCTTGAAGAGCTCGGCGTGCCTTATGAGGTCAAGCGCTATGCGCGCGACCCGAAGACGATGCTGGCGCCGGACGCGCTGAAGAAAGTGCACCCACTGGGCAAGTCGCCGGTGATCACTGACGGCGGCGTGGTGGTTGCCGAATCCGGCGCGATCATCGAGTACCTGGCGGACACCCATGGCAAGGGCCGCCTGCTGCCGCCGCCCGGCGACCCGGCGCGCCGCGCCTGCACGTACTGGCTGCACTACGCGGAAGGTTCGCTGATGCCGCCGCTGCTGATGACCCTGGTGTTCTCGAAGGTGCGCAGTTCGCCGATGCCGTTCTTCGCCAAGCCGATCGCCAGGGGCATCGCCGACAAGGTGATGTCGTCCTTCGTGTCGCCGCAGCTGAAGCTGCACTTCGATTACCTCGAGCAGGCGCTGGCGTCCTCGGAGTGGTTCGCGGGCCCGGACTTCAGCGTGGCCGACATCCAGCTCAGCTTCCCGATCGAAGCCGCGGCCGCCCGCGGTGCGCTGGGTGCGTCGCGCCCGAAGCTGGCGGCGTTCCTGGCGAAGATCCACGCCCGTCCCGCCTACCAGCGCGCGCTGGCCAAGGGCGGCCCCTATGAACTGATGCGATAAGCTGGTGGCGCCCCGCCACGGAGATTCCGCCATGAAGCCTTCTGTGCTCGCCCTGTTCCTGCTCTCGCTGCCGGTTGCCGCCGCTGACGGGGATCCGCCGGTCGCGATGGATCCCGCCGCCTTCGCGGACGCCGTCGCAACCTGCACGCCGGCCAGCCGCACCGAGCCGCACCCGTTCGTGAAGGGCTTCGAGATCGCGCACGCCGTGACCGGGGAAACCGAAGGCCGCTGCGACTACACGCAGTCGATGCCGGGCGGCATGCACATGGCCTGCCGCCTGGGCGAGGAAGGCCGCGCCGGCCTGGCGGAGGAGTTCCGCGAACAGGCCGCCGGCCGGATGAGTGGCGGCACCGGCCAGCAGAAGGCCTGGACCCGCGACTGCGAGATCGTGGCCGCCGACGGCAAGCGCACGCCGATGGGCGGCTGAGCGGCGCGCCCGGACAAGGAAGCCCATGGAGTTCTCGATCACGCTGGCGATCATCGTCGCCACCAGCCTGGTGTCCTGGCTGGGGTTGAACAACGAGGCGCTGCGCGGCGCTCTGGTGCTGTGGCCGCCGGCCGTGACGCGCCGGCACGAGTACCACCGCTTCCTGGGCTATGGCGTGGTGCATGCCGACTTCATGCACCTGCTGCTGAACATGATCACGCTGTTCTTCTTCGGGCGGCTGATGGAAGGCTTCTACGCGCAGTACCTCGGGGCTATGGGGTTCCTGTGGTTCTACCTCTCGGCGCTGGTGGTGTCGGCCCTGCCCAGCTACCTCAAGCACCGCGACGACCCCAACTACGTCACGCTGGGCGCGTCGGGCGCGGTGTCGGCCGTGCTGTTCGCCTTCATCCTGCTCAGGCCCTGGGAAACGATCTACGTCTATTTCGTCCCGGTGCCGGCGATCCTGTTCGCGGTGCTCTACACGGGCTACTCGGTCTACATGAACCACCGCCAGGCCGACCGCATCAACCACAGTGCCCACCTGGCCGGCGCCGCCTACGGCCTGCTGTTCACGGTGCTGCTGGAGCCCCGCGTGCTATCGCACTTCCTGGCCGAACTGTCCAACCCGGGCGGCTGAGCCCGGGCTCGGCCGGGGCCGTGCGAGAATGCGGCATGACTGAATTCACGACCCAGCCGCTGCCGGCCGAGCTGCAGCAGGCCCTGGAGGTACTCGAGTACCGCCAGATGACCCCCGTGCAGGCCGCCAGCCTGCCGCCCATCCTCGCCGGCCGCGACGTGATCGCCCAGGCCCGCACCGGCAGCGGCAAGACCGCGGCCTTCGGCCTCGGCCTGCTGTCGAAGCTGCAGCCCGACGCCGGCCAGGTGCAGGCACTGGTGATGTGCCCGACCCGCGAGCTGGCCGACCAGGTCGGCAAGGAGATCCGCCGGCTGGCGCGCTTCATGCCCAACATCAAGGTGTCGGTCTTCTGCGGCGGCGTGCCGCTGCGGCCGCACCTGGCCTCGCTGGTGCACCCGCCGCACGTGGTGGTGGGTACGCCCGGCCGCCTGCAGGAGCTGATCGACGAAGGCGCGCTGGTGCTCGGGCAGCTGCGCGTGGTCGTGCTGGACGAAGCCGACCGCATGCTCGACATGGGCTTCGAGCCCGCCATCGCCGGCATCCTGTCGCAGGCGCCGAAGGACCGGCAGACCCTGCTGTTCTCGGCCACGTTCCCGGAGGAGATCCGCGCCCTTGGCCGCCGCTTCCAGCGCGAGCCCGAGGAACACACGGTCGCCGATGGCGCCGTCGCGGCGATCGTGCAGCGTTTCTATGAAGTCGAGGCGCCGCGCAAGACCGATGCCCTGGCCCTGCTGCTGGCCGATGAGAAGCCCGAATCGGCCCTGGTGTTCTGCAACACCCGCCGCGACGTGCAGCAGGTGGCCGACGACCTGGCCCAGCGCGGCTTTTCGGTGCTGGCCCTGCACGGGGACCTGGAGCAGCGCGACCGCGACGAGGTGCTGGTGTGCTTCGGCAACCGCAGCGTGCAGGTGCTGGTGGCCACCGACGTCGCCGCCCGCGGGCTGGACATCAAGGACCTGCCGCTGGTCGTCAGCCACGGCCTGGCCAGCGACGTGGACACCCACACCCACCGCATCGGCCGCACCGGCCGCGCCGGCGGCGAAGGCCTGGCGCTGGCGCTGGTGGCTTCGGACGAGCGCCGCCGGGTCATCGGCATCGAAGAGCAGCTGGGGCAGGCCGTGCGCTGGGAGCGCATTGACCTCTCGCGCAAGCCGGGCAAGCCGGCGCCGCCGGCGATGGCCACCCTGGTGGTGGATGCGGGGCGCCAGGACAAGCTGCGCCCGGGCGATCTGGTCGGCGCGCTGACCGGCGCCGCGGGGCTGCCGGCCGAGGCGATCGGCAAGATCGATGGGTTCGCGACCCGGACCTACGTCGCGATCGAGCGCAGCCAGGCCAGCAAGGCCCTGGACAAGCTCAGGGCGGGGAAGATCAAGGGCCGAAGCTTCCGGATCCGGAAACTGGGCTGACGGCGCGAGCGCGGCGCGGCGTGGCCGCGTCGGCTCCAGCGGGTGCCGCGGACCGCGGCGTGCATGGGGCGCTCAGCGCCAGGGGCGGGCGCCGGAGGCCTGGCGACGCGGCTCGGCCAGCGCCTTGCGGCGGCTGATCTCGGCGTCGAGTCGGCGGTATTCCGGGCTGCCGATTTCGCCGGCCATGACGAGCTCCCAGAGCTGGATGGCCAGCTCTTCGTCCATGACCTGCTGGGTGGGGAAGGGGATGACGATGCCCATGGCGTGACTCCGTGTGGTGGGGATTGCGCAGGGGAACCTTCTGCATGTTCCATGCCACCGCGCCGCGCCGGCCGGAGACCGGGGGCTGGGTCACGTTTTACGGGCCCGGAACCCCAGATATCGGGGTGCGCGCCACCGCGCCGCACAAGGCCACGGTGACTTGCCCGCCCCGGCGTGACAGGATGCGCGCCACTTCTGACGCCCTGCGGCACCCCGGCCGGCCCCGACCATGCGAGTCAACAAGCACATCAGCGACACCGGCTACTGCTCCCGGCGCGAGGCGGACCGCCTGGTGGCCGAGCGCCGCGTGACGGTCAACGGGCTGCCCGCCGGCATCGGCACCCAGGTCGAGGAGGGGGACGAAGTACGGATCGACGGCCAGGTCCTGGCCAGGCGCGCCGTGAAGCCGGGCGCGCGCCGCCATGTCTACATAGCGCTGAACAAGCCGGTCGGCATCACCTGCACCACCGATGCGGCGGTGAAGGGCAACATCGTCGACTTCGTTGGCCACGAGCAGCGCATCTTCCCCATCGGCCGGCTGGACAAGGATTCCGAGGGGCTGATCCTGCTCACCAGCAATGGCGACATCGTCAACGAGATCCTGCGTGCCGAGAACCAAAAGGAGAAGGAGTACCTGGTGGGCGTGAACCAGCCGGTCACCGAGGAATTCCTGCGCGGCATGGCCAAGGGCGTGCGCATCCACGGCGAGATGACCCTGCCTTGCCGCACGCGCCGGATCGCCAAGTTTGGTTTCTCGATCGTGCTCACCCAGGGCCTGAACCGGCAGATCCGGCTGATGTCGGCCGCCTTCGGCTACCGTGTCACCCAGCTGCGCCGCATCCGCATCGCCAACGTCAAGCTGGCCGAACTCAAGCCCGGCCGCTGGCGCAACCTCACTGAAGCTGAACTGCGCGGCCTGCTGCCGTCGCGCACCGAGTGGTGAGCGGGCGCGCGTCTGCTACCCTCCGCGCCGTCGCATCCCATCCTGTCCGGAGCCCGAAGATGTCCCTGCGCCCCCGTCTGCTGGCCCTGCTGCTCTGCATCCCGGGCCTGGCCCTCGCCGTTGACCCGATCCGCCCGCCGCAGCCGCTGAACGCGCCGCCGAAGCAGGCCGTCGAGACTGCCAGCGGCATGAGCTACATCGTGCTCAAGCCCGCGCCGGATGCCAACCGATTCTTCTCGGGCGAGTGGGTCGAGTACCGCGCCGACGTCTGGAGTTCGGATGGCGTCACCCGCGCCAGCTCGCGCGAATCCGGCCCGGTGGTGGCCACCGTGCGCCGGCTCGCCGCCGAGCAGCCGGGCCTGGCCCGCGCCATCCTGAGCACGCCGGTGGGCGAGTCGCGCCGCTGGTGGATCCAGCCCGAGCGCCTGCTGCCGGGCTACCCGGGCATGCCCAACCTGCTGCACGTGATCGACCTGACGGTGCTGGGCGAGAAGAACCCGGTGCAGGTACCCCTCGACGTCGCGGCACCGCCGGCGGACGCGCTGCGCACGGCTTCGGGCCTGGCCTACAAGGTGCTGGCGCGCGGCGACGGCGGCGCCAAGCCGGGCCCGCGCAGCGAGATCGAGATCCACTACAGCGGCTGGACGACCGACGGCCGCCTGTTCGACAGCTCGGTGGCGCGCGACCAGCGCGCGCTGTTCCGGCTCGACCAGCTGATCCAGGGCTGGCAGGAAGGGGTGCAGCTGATGTCGCGGGGCGACACGGTGCGCTTCTGGATCCCGGGCCACCTGGCCTACGACATGCAGCCGCCATCGCCGGGCACGCCGCGCGGCATGCTGGTGTTCGACGTCACGCTGTACGACTTCAGCGAGCCGACGGCGCCCTGAAGCCCGGCGCCGCGGCGGCAGGCCGCCGGCGCATCGCGCAGCTCGCTGCCGCACCTTCGAACGGCCGGCGCATCGCGCCGCTCAGCGCTGCGCATGGACCCACGCCGCGGCACCGGCGCCGGCGCGGCGACCGGAGGCGAAACAGGCGGTGAGCAAGTAGCCGCCCGTCGGCGCCTCCCAGTCGAGCATCTCGCCCGCGGCGAACAGGCCTGGATGGCGGCGCAGCATCAGGTGCTCGTCGAGGTCCTCGAGGCGGATGCCGCCGGCACTGCTGATGGCCTCGGCGATCGGGCGCGGGCGCTGCAGTCGCAGCGGCAGGGCCTTGATCGCCGTCGCCACCCTCGCCGGCGCGTCAAGGCCGTCCTTGCCCAGCACTTCGCGCAGCAGCGCCGCCTTGACGCCATCGAGCCCGGTGCTGCGGCGCAGGTGCTCGCCCTGGCTGCGTCCCTTGCGCGGGCGCGACAGCTCGGCCTCGAGTCGTTCGCGCTCGCGCCCGGGCGCGAGATCCATCAGCAGCGTGGCTTCGCCCTGCGCTTGGATGCGATCGCGCAGGGCGGCCGACAGCGCGTACACCAGGCTGCCTTCGAGGCCGTGTTCGCTGGCCACGCACTCACCCTGGCGCCAGGCGGGAGGCAGGCGCCCGTCGTCGATGGCCAGGCGCACCGGCTTTATCGGCGCACCGGCGAAGTGCTGCCGGAAGTAGGGCGTCCAGGCCACGTCGAACCCGCAGTTGGCGGGCTTGAGCGGCGCGACGTCCACGCCCGCCGCCGCCAGCGGGCCGGCCCAGGCGCCATCGGAACCCAGCTGCGGCCAGCTCGCGCCGCCCAGCGCCAGCACGGTGGCGTCGGCGCGGCATTCGCGCGGCCCGTCGGCGGTGGCGAATCGCAGCACGCCGTCCGCAGACGGGCCGAGCCAGCGATGCGAAACGTGGAAGCGCACGCCCCGTTCGCGCAGTCGCCGCACCCAGCCGCGCAGCAGCGGCGCGGCCTTGAGGTCGCTGGGGAACACGCGCCCCGAACTGCCGACGAAGGTTTCCACGCCCAGGCCCCGCGCCCACTCGCGCAAGGCGTCGGCATCGAAGTCCGCCAGCCAGGCGGCGACCGCGTCGCGGCGCTCGCGATAGCGCCCGGCGAACACCGGCAGCGGATCGCTGTGGGTGAGGTTCATCCCGCCCTTGCCGGCGATCAGGAATTTGCGCCCGACCGAGCCCTTGGCCTCGAACAGATCCACGGCGCAGCCGGCCGCGCGCGCGGTTTCGGCAGCCATCAAACCGGCAGGGCCGCCGCCGATGACGGCGACCAAGGGGAGGGCGGGCGTGGACATGCGCGGATTGTCTCACGCCGCCCGCGCGGCGCTGTCGGCGGCTTGCCCGCGCGTGGGTCGAGGAACGATGCTGTCGTTCCCGAGCGATGTCCCGAACGAGCTGCGCATGCCCTACACCCCGATCGTCGCCACCTTGGGCTACGTGCTGTCGCCGGATCGCCGCAAGGTGCTGATGGTCCATCGCAACGCGCGGCCCGGCGACCACCACCTCGGCAAGTTCAACGGCCTGGGCGGCAAGCTCGAGGCCGACGAGGACGTGATGTCGGGCATGCGGCGCGAGATCCGCGAAGAGGCCGGCATCGAGTGCGGGGCCATGACGCTGCGCGGCACCATCAGCTGGCCTGGCTTCGGCAAGCAGGGCGAGGACTGGCTGGGCTTCCTGTTCGTGGTGGAGGACTGGACCGGCGAGGTGCCGCCCCGGAACGAGGAGGGCGACCTGTCCTGGGTGCCCATCGAGGCGCTGGCGGAGCTTCCGCTGTGGGAAGGGGACCGCCATTTCCTGCCCCTGGTGTTCGATGGCGACCCCAGGCCGTTCCACGGGGTCATGCCGTACCGGGACGGCGCGATGCTGTCATGGCGCTATTCGCGCTGAAAATCTCCCAACGTGCGGCTAAAAGCAAGATAAAGGCTTGAATCGACCGTTTGAAATATCCGTGCCCGCCCGGATAACCAATTTTTCACCTCGTGGAACGTATGATTCACGGGCTGATAACACCCCACGGGCCGTTGCCAGCGTCGTTCGCTTCCCTTCGCGATCGCCTCGTCCCGGCTTCCGGGACCCTCCGCTGCCTGGTTTGGGCGGCGGGACGACCGCGCTGCCCAACCCTTACGCCAAGGAGCGCCGCATGACCGATACCACGAACAACCTTTCCGACCTGATCGAAATCAGCGAAGACGGGACCGCGTTCTACGAGGAAGCGGCGCAAAAGGTCAAAGACAAGAAGCTGAGCACGCTGTTCGCCCGCATGGCCAAGGCCAAGTCCGACCTGGCGGCCGAACTTTCCGGCGAAGTGAAGCCGGTCGCCGGCAAGAAGAAGCCGGCCAAGCGCACCGAAACCACCCTGGGCGAGCTGAGCAAGGCCTATGCCGGCCTGCGCAAGCAGTGGCCCGAAGCCGGCGCGGACCGCTACGTCCGCATGGCCGAGGTCGAAGGCCAGCTCCAGACCACCTTCCAGAAGGTCGTGCTGGACAAGGACCACAGCTTCGTCGTGCGCGTGCTGGCCAAGCAGTACGTCTCCAAGGCCGAGGTCCTGAACAAGGAACTCCGCGCCTGCAACCGCAACGCGTAAGCGCGCTGCGCGCCGCGCCAGCGGCGGCTGCAAAAACAAACGCCCGGCGAAAGCCGGGCGTTTGCGTTGGGGCGGTCGGCCGGAATTACTTGGCCGACGCCGGCGCCACCTCGAGGCCGCGGCGCTTGAGCAGGGGGCCGACCTGCGGGTCGCGGCCGCGGAAGTCGCGGAACAGCTGCATGGCATCCACGCTGCCGCCGCGCGAGAGCAGGGTCTTGCGGAAGTGGTCGCCGTTCTCGCGCTTGAGGCCACCGTTCTCCTTGAACCACTCCACCGACTCCGCGTCCAGCACCTCGGACCACAGGTAGGCGTAGTAGCCCGCCGAGTAGCCGCCCATGATGTGCGAGAAGTAGGTGCTGCGGTAACGCGGCGGCACCGGCGCGTAGTCCAGGCCCGCGGCCTTGAGCGCCTGCGCCTCGAAGGCCAGCGTGTCGCTGGGCACTTCGTTGGCCGCCAGCTGGTGCCAGCTCTGGTCGAGCATCGCCGCCGCCAGGTACTCGGTGGTGGCGTGGCCCTGGCCGAACTGCTCGGTGGCCAGCACCTTGTCCAACAGCGCCTGCGGGATCGGCTCGCCGGTCTCGTGGTGCCTGGCGTAGTTGGCCAGGATCGAGGGCCAGGTAGCCCACATCTCGTTGACCTGCGACGGGTACTCGACGAAGTCGCGCGGCACCGAGGTGCCGGCGAACTGCGGGTACTTCACGTTCGAAAACAGGCCGTGCAGCGCATGGCCGAACTCATGGAACATCGTGGTGACCTCGTCGAAGGTCATCAGCGTCGGCTGGCCCGCGGCCGGCTTGGGGATGTTCTGGTGGTTGGCGACCACCGGCAGCGTGCCGGTCAGGCCGTTCTGCGGCACGTAGGCGTTCATCCACGCACCGCCGCGCTTGTTCGAGCGAGCGTAGAAGTCGCCCAGGAAAAGGCCCAGCGGCTTGCCGTCGGCCTCGAACACCTCGTACACCACCACGTCCGGGTGGTAGGTCGGCAGGTCGGTGCGCTTCTTGAACTGCAGGCCGTAGAGCTGGCCGGCGGCGTGGAATACGCCGTTCTCGAGCACCGAGGTCATCTCGAAGTAGGGGCGCAGCTGCGATTCGTCGAAGTCGTACTTGGCCTGGCGCACCTTCTCGGCATAGAACGCCCAGTCCGCCGCTTCGAGCGCGAAGCCGCCCTTCTCGGCGTCGATGATCGCCTGCATGTCGGCCGCTTCCTTGCGGGCGTTGGCGACCGCGGCCGGGGCCAGGTCGGACAGCAGCTTGTTCACCGCGCCGACGGTGCCGGCGGTCTCGTCCTCGAGCACGTAGGTGGCGTGGTTGGCGTAGCCCAGCAGCGCCGCGCGCTCGGCGCGCAGCTTGGCCACGCGGGCGACGATGGCGCGGTTGTCGAACTCACCGCCGCGGCTGCCGCGGGTCAGCGAGGCGTCCATGATCTTCTTGCGCAGCGCGCGGTTGGTGAGCGAGGACAGCGGCGGCTGGCCCGAGGTGTTCATCAGCGCGATCAGGTACTGGCCTTCCTTGCCGGCGGCCTTGGCCGCCTCGGCGGCGGCGGTGATGGCGTCGGCGGACAGGCCGTCGAGCTCCTTCACGTCGGACACCAGCACGCCCGACGCTTGCACTTCCTTGAGCACGTTCTGGCTGAAGGTGGTGGCCAGCGTCGCCAGCTCGGCGTTCATCGCCTTGAGCTTGGTCTTGTCGGCTTCCGAGAGATTGGCGCCGGCGCGCACGAAATCGGTGTGGTAGCGCTCGAGCAGGCGCAGCGACTCGGCGTCCAGGCCGAGGCTGGCGCGCTGGTCATGCAGCGACTTCACGCGGGCGAAGAGCTTGCCATCGAGCAGGATGGCGTCCTGGTGCGCGGCCAGCTTCGGCGCCATCTCGGCCTGCACCTTCTGCATGGCCGGGTTGGTGTTGGCGCCGGCGAGGTTGAAGAAGACGGCCGCGGTGCGGTTGAGCACGCTGCCGGTCTTCTCCATCGCGACGATGGTGTTCTCGAAGGTGGGCGCGGCGGGGTTGTTGGCAATCGCGTCGACCTCGGCGCGCTGGTCGGCCATGCCCTTCTCGAAGGCCGGCGCGTAGTGCGCGTCCTGGATCTGGTCGAAGGGCGGCAGCTGGTAGGGCAGGGTGCTGACGGTGAAGAACGGGTTGGCCGATACGGGTTCCGCGGCCTGGGTCGCATGGTCGTCGGCGAAGGTGGCGCCCGGCACCGCGAGGCTGAGCGCGATGGCGAGGGCGAGGGAGAGCTTCTGGGTCATGGCACGTCCTTGCAGGGGTCTTGGGAGCAGGGTTCGGATGAACCCCCGAAGCCTAACGCATGCCGTCGCCCGGCCACGCATGACGAAAGGCAGGGGACGGGCGGCCGTAGCCGCGTTCGTAAAGGTGGCGTGAAGCGGGCTCCGGCGGCGCGGGGCTTGCGTTACGCTGTTGGCACCCACCGGAGCCCGCCATGACCACCGTCTACGATTTTTCCGCCACCACCCTCGACGGCAAGGAGCAGTCGCTCGCCGACTTCCGCGGCCAGGCCATGCTGATCGTCAACACGGCCTCGAAGTGCGGCTTCACGCCGCAGTACGCCGGGCTGGAGAAGCTCTCGCGCGACTACGCCGGCAAGGGCCTGGTGGTGCTGGGCTTCCCCTGCGACCAGTTCGGCCACCAGGAGCCGGGCGACGCCGAGGAAATCAAGAACTTCTGCTCGCTCACCTATGACGTGAGCTTCCCGATGTTCGCCAAGATCGAGGTCAATGGCGCCAAGGCGCATCCGCTCTACCAGTGGTTGAAGTCCGAGAAGTCGGGGCTGCTGGGGCTGGAGGCGATCAAGTGGAACTTCACCAAGTTCCTGGTCGACAAGGACGGCAAGGTGGTCAAGCGCTACGCCCCGACCGACACGCCCGAGAAGATCGGCAAGGACATCGCCAAGCTGCTGGGCTGAGACCGGTTCCGCGCGCGGCGGCTCAGCGCCCCGCGCGGCTTGCGCGGATGCGGGCGAAAACCTCGCCTGCGGCCGGGCTCCACACCACCCAGGCGTGGCCGCCTGGCCGCGCCAGCACCTGGTTGCCGGGCAAGGCGGGGGACAGCACGCCGATGGCCTTCGCCAGCCGGTCGTCTTCGCCGTAGGCCAGCCAGACGTCCTGGCTGCGGCCGCTGGCCGGCCAGCGCTGCACATTGCGCCAGACCTCGCGCTGGTAGGTCTTGCGGTCGATGCCGGCCGGCTCCGGGCCCGGTTGCCAGGCGGCGAGTCCGGCCTCGCCGATTTCCCTGAGCAGGCCGCGGTCGCCGAGGTACGGCGCCAGCAGCACCAGGCC
The DNA here is from genome assembly GCF_022842045.1 of Arenimonas sp. Classification (GTDB taxonomy): domain Bacteria; phylum Pseudomonadota; class Gammaproteobacteria; order Xanthomonadales; family Xanthomonadaceae; genus Arenimonas. Next base: position 31,017 of record NZ_JALHQI010000031.1, read on the forward strand.
GTCGAGCTCGCCGGGCCGGCTGCGCTCGTAGAGCAGGGTGCCCATGCCGCCCATCGAGGCGCCCGCCAGCCAGACGCCGGCGTAGCCGCGGGCGCGGGCGGGCGCGATCACCTCGTCGTGCAGGCGCTCGGGCATCCGGCCTTCGTAGTAGTAGGCCATGGTGACTTCGGCCAGCAGCACGTCGGCCCCGGGCCAGGCGGCCTGGATCGCCGGCGCGATGCCGCTGTCCACCAGGCCCTGCAGGTCGTCGCCGCGGCCGGGCAGCACCACCACCAGCACCTTGTCGCCGCCGCCAGCCGGCGCGGGCACCAGCTGGGTCGCAATGGTGTCGCGGGTGGCGCCGGGTGACAGGCAGCCGGCCAGCAACAGGGCAAGCAGCGCGAGCAGGGTGGCGCGAAGGGTCGGGCGCATCGGCGTCTCCATCGGGATGACCCGAGCATAGGCGAGGGCGCGCGGGCCCCGCCAGCCGGCTTACTTCTCGACGAAGGCGCGCTCGAATACGTACTCGCCGGGCGTGCCGATGCGCGGCGCGACGCTGAAGCCGCGGGCGTCGAGCAGGGCGCGGAAGTCGGCCAGCATCTGCGGGCTGCCGCAGATCATGGCGCGGTCGCGGGCGGCGTCGAGCGGTTCCAGGCCGAGGTCGGCCTGCAGGCGGCCGCTTTCCATCAGGGTGGTCAGCCGGCCGGAATGCCGGAACGGCTCGCGGCTCACGGCCGGGTAGTACAGCAGCTGGCGACCGATGATCTCGCCCAGGTGCTCGTGCCGGGGCAGTTCATTGACGATGTAGTCGTGGTAGGCCAGGTCCTCGACGCCGCGGACGCCGTGGGTAAGGATCACCTTGTCGAAGCGCTCGTAGGTCTCGGGGTCCTTCACCACGCCCAGGAAGGGCGCCAGGCCCGTGCCGGTCGCCAGCAGGTAAAGATTGCGCCCCGGGTGCAGGTCGCTGATCAGCAGGGTGCCGGTGGGCTTGCGGCTTACCAGCACGTCGTCGCCGGGCTGGAGGTGCTGCAGCCGGGAGGTCAGGGCGCCGTCGGGCACCTTGATGCTGAAGAACTCCAGGTGCTCCTCCCAGTTGGCGCTGGCGATGGAGTAGGCGCGCATCAGGGGCCGGCCGGCCACCTCCAGCCCGATCATCACGAACTGGCCGTTCTCGAACCGCAGCCCGTCGTCCCGGGTGGTGGTGAAGCTGAAGTAGGCGTCGTTCCAGTGCCGTACGGTGAGCACGCGCTCGGTGGCGAAGGCGGACATGCAGGGGGCTCGGCGGGGCGGGGGTGGCCAAAAGGACCGCCGATTGTACGCCAATAGCTTTCCGGCCCATAAGCGAGTAGGGTGGGACCACTGCGGTTGCCGGTATCACGGTAAATCGTGGTTACCCAACAACTGTTATTTAAGGATTAGAGATATGTCGGATCGTCAGACTGGAACCGTGAAGTGGTTCAACGACGCCAAGGGCTTTGGCTTCATCACCCCGGAAAGCGGCGAGGACGTGTTTGTCCACTTCCGTTCCATCCAGGGCACCGGCTTCAAGTCCCTGCAGGAAGGCCAGAAGGTCTCCTTCAAGGTCGTGAAGGGCCAGAAGGGCATGCAGGCGGACGAAGTGCAGCCGATGTAATCCGGCTGCCTGCCGCCAGGCAGCGCAAGAACAAGCCCCGGCCCGCAACGGCCGGGGCTTTTTCATTCCCCAAATAAACCAGGTTCATTTGAATCAAATGAGCCTGGTTTATTTGCCGGGATTTGCTTGGGCGGGGCGGTTCGCCTAGCCTATGCGCCCTCTCCCAGCCGCCCGGCGATGCCGGTGCCGGCGCAATTCCCAAGGATTCCCATGCAGATCGCCGAGCGCACCGTCGCCACGTTCCACTACACCCTCACCAACGACGCGGGCGCGGTGCTCGATTCCTCCAGCGGCGGCGAGCCGCTGGCCTACCTGCACGGCGTCGGCGGCATCGTGCCGGGCCTGGAGAAGGCGATGGAAGGTCGCCAGGCGGGCGACAAGTTCGACGTGGTGGTGACGCCCGAGGAAGGCTACGGCACCCCGAACGAGATGCTGGTCCAGGTCGTGCCGCGCGAGGCCTTCCAGGGCGTCGACGAGCTCGCGGTGGGCATGCAGTTCCAGGCCCAGACCCCGCAGGGCGCCATCTCCGTCGTCATCGCCAAGATCGAGGACGGCATGGTCACCGTGGACGGCAACCATCCGCTCGCCGGCCAGAACCTGCACTTCGCGATCGAAGTGACCGACGTGCGCGAGGCCAGCGTCGAGGAAGTCCTGCACGGCCACGTGCACGGCGCCGGCGGCCACCACCACTGATCCCCATGGGCGCCCGCGGCCAGCTGATCACGAAAGACCCGGACCTGCGGGCGCTGCTGTCCCGGGTCCGGCGCATCGCCGTGCTGGGGATCAAGACCGAGGCCCAGCGCGGCCAGCCCGCGATCGAAGTGCCGCGCTATCTCGAACGCGCCGGCTACGACGTGGTGCCGGTGCCGGTGTACTACCCGGAGGTCGAGAGCATCCTGCGGCGCCCGGTGTTCCGGCGCCTGGTGGACGTCCCGGGCGACGTCGACCTGGTCAATGTGTTCCGCAAGCCCAGCGACCTGGCCGCGCACCTCGACGACCTCCTCGCCAAGCGCCCGTCGGCGGTCTGGCTGCAGTCGGGCATCCGCGATGATGCCTTCGCCGAGGCGCTGCTGGCGGCCGGCATCGACGTGGTGCAGGATCGCTGCATCATGGTGGACCACCGCAACCTGGCGACGGGCTGAGCCACGCTCCCGGGTCCGGCGCTTCGTCGCCGGATTGGCCACTGCACTACCGACGCGCGGATGACACCCCCGGACGCACCCTCATTCCTGGCTGCGCGCGACTTTGCGCGGCAGGAACGGCGCGAGGTGCTGTCGCCATAGCCCGCGCGGCACTTCAGCCGGATCCAGTATTCCGTACGATTCCGGCCAGCTGCCGTCCGCCGGCAGCCGGTGCGTGCCCATCAGCCGGTCCACCAGCGGCAGGTGGATGGCGTAGTTCGCATCCACGAAGTCCGCGCGTCGCGCGTGGTGCCAGTGGTGGTAGCGCGGCAGCACCAGCACCTGCTCGAGCCAGCCGAAGCGCAGGCCTAGGTTCGCGTGCGCCAGCACCGCCTGTAGCCCGACCAGGATGACGTAGGCGTTGATCGCGCCAGGCGCGAAGCCCAGCACCACCAGCGGCAGCAGCACGAAGCCGCGGGTGAGCAGGATCTCCAGCAGGTGCATGCGCGATCCCGCCAGCCAGTCCATGTGCACGCTGCTGTGGTGCACGGCATGGAATCGCCAGAGGAAAGGCACGCGATGGTAGGCGCGGTGCAGGCTGGCCTGGGCCAGGTCGGCCACCAGCACCGCCAGCAGGAACTGCGCCCAGGTCGGCAGCCACTGGATCGCGGCCTGCAGCGGCGGGAACGCCGCCAGCGCCGCCACCGTGCTGGTCCAGGTGGTGACCACGATCAGGATGAACTGCACCAGCACGTGGCTGAGGAAGAAGTAGCCGATATCGGTGCGCCACTCCGGACGCAGCGGTGACTGCGGGATCCTGCCCAAGGCTTTTTCCAGCGGGATGAACACCAGCGCGGAGAAGAGCAGCGACACCACGAACCAGTCCAGCCCCAGCGACCACGGCGTCTGCCCGATGGCGTCGAGCTGGATGTCCGCGCCTCCGAACAGGACCGCCAGCGTCGCGCTACCCACGCCGGTGAGCGCGACGCGCCGGTCACGCCCGCGCAGGATCGCCAGCGTTCCGAGCACGAAGGCAGCGACCAATCCCGCCAGCAGAAGGCGGCGCGCGAAGTGTTCGCTGTAGACCGCGCGGAAATCGCGGCTGGTGAGCCATTCCGGAAAGTGGAAGCAGGCGACCGCCACCAGGCTCAGCAGGCCGAGCGCGGCTGAAATCGAGGCCATCCACGAACGACGCGTCGGGGTCATGCCACTTTCCGGCAAGGGGTTGGCGGCACGATAGCGCATGCCGGCGATGAAACAATGTTACGCGTTGCGCTAGAATGCGCGTCCCCCCGCGCCAGAAAGTCCACGTGATCTCCCTGCCTCCCGACATCCACCTCGTCTTCGAGGATCGCCCCGGCTACCTCTACGCCCGCGTCTCCGGGCCCCGCGACAACCGCGACATCTCCATCGCCTACTGGACCCTCGTCGCCGAGCAGGTGCGCCTGCGGAAGGCGCGCAAACTGATGGTGGTCGAGGCACTGGGCGAGCGCGAGGGCGAGCACGAGGTGCCCTTCATGGTGGACGCGCTGATCGAGATGGGCCTGGACAAGATCCAGGTGGCGTTCGTGGTGGGCCGCATCGACATCCTGGCCGCGATGGAACACGGCGAGATCCTCGCGATCGAGCGCGGTGCCAACGGCCGCGTGTTCGGCAACGCCACGGTCGCCGAACGCTGGCTGCGGCACGGCGGCTCCTGACCGCCGCCGGCCTCAGGCCGGCGCCACCATCACCGCGAGGCCATTGAGCGCGGCGTTGCCGCTGGGACCATCCAGCGCCGCCGGATCGCTCAGGTCGTTGTAGCTCGCACCGGCCAAGGCTTCGGCGCGCGTGATGCGCGTGCCCGGGCGGTCGTGGCCGAAGCCGTGCGGCAGGCAGGCGACGCCCGGCATCAGGTCGTCGCTGGCCGCGGCGTCGGTCACGATGCTGCCCACCGCCGAACTCACGCGCACCCGCGCGCCGTCGGCGATCCCGCGGCTTGCCAGGTCGTCGGGATGCATCAGCAGCTGGTGCCGCGGCTTGCCCTTCACCAGCCGCGGCGCGTTGTGCATCCAGGAATTGTTGCTGCGCACGTGGCGGCGACCGACCAGCCGCAGCGCGTCGGCATCGGCCGGCGCCGCGGCGAGGCCGGCGAGTGCGTCCATCAGCAGCGGCGGCGCGCATTCGATGGCGCCGCTTTCCGTTTGCAGGCGCGCCAGCAGGGACGGGCGCAGCGGGCCGAGGTCAAGGCCGTGCGGCGCGGCGGCGAGGGCCGCGACGTCCAGCCCGGTGCCGCCGCGC
>NZ_JALHQI010000032.1 GCF_022842045.1 Arenimonas sp.
ACCAGTTCGACCAGCTCGTGCTTGTACTCAGGGCTGTAACGCTTGCGCTTGGACATGGACACTCCTTTGACCCAGTATGGATCTTAGTGAAAGTGTCCGTAGAATCGGGGTAGAACCCGTCATTATCTAAAGCAGCTTGACCCAGTGCCTGCAGGGCTCTGACTTGTTGATCGCTATGCGCTTCCAGATCACCTAGTGGCCGCCTCTACCCAACCTCGTTCCCGTGGGCTCACCAGAGCTACCTTCGACCTGCTGATACTCGCCATCCGGCGAAGATCGGATCTGCTCACCAGTCTCAACAGGTATCGCGTTCCCTTCTGGATCCACAACAATCACAGGCGCGTCACCAGGGCCATCACAAGGACTCGTTTCTCCTTCGGAAGGCTGATCACTTTGGGCCTCCGCGTTCTCATTTAGAAGCGGATTTCCCTTGTATGACGCGTAAGCTGCCGTCGCAATCAGCCCTACCACGTTGACGACCTTCGCCGCGACCGCCATGCAAGCCTGCATTGGATCCAAGGGAATGGCGCATACCGCTACCCGGCCGTCCGGATCAGTTAACTTGTACGGGTTGTTGTTGGCGTACCAGTAACGATTGAAGCTCGCCCCAGTGTTCGAGTCGGTGGTTACTGGATCAACCGACAAGAACCTCCCGATAGCAGGATCTTAATAGCGCTGCTGCATATAGGTCAGCCCCGATGAAGCATCTTGGACGTGCCCGGCATACCCAGAGCCGTCCTCCAACGCCATTATCTGCTGCCCAAAAGGTTCATGCTCGCGCCACTGCACCACAGCGCGAATCGCATCTGATATCGCAACCACGCTGAACAGCGCGTCGGCGTGTATGAAACGCACGTTCGTCTGCGCCTGCGCGGTATATGCGACTCCTTGCGCAAGCGCGATTACGACTACCCACCCCAGGACCCGATCCACATTTCCTCCGAAGGCGACGGGGCCACCAAGTTGGTCGAGTTAGCAACACTGAAGCGGCAACTGCTCGGACTAACCGATACGCTCCTAGCGGCAGCGGGACAAGCGGAGTCCTGATCGGTTCGTTGAACCGTCGTCACGCAAGACATAGCCCGCGTACGCAAACCTTGCGCTTCCCGAACAGTGAACTGGACCTACACGCTGCCGCCAGGCCATCACTCTTCGAAAATATCGGCGCATCCAATGATGAACTGGTAGTTCGATAGTTCTCCGAAGACGGACCAGCCCTTTGCGACCCTCTTGCTCTCAATCGATTGCCGCGCATACCTCTTTACAACATTCTGGACCAGCGGCGCAGCTGAGTGGCTTCCACCAAGCGCTGGGAGCTACACGGCAATATCTGCCTCGCATGTGGCTATGGATCGAACTCGCCATCGAGGTAGGCTTTTCGCAAAACGCGCAGTGTAGAAACCATCAGCAAAATCGCGAACACAACGAAGAGAACCTCAATAAATCCGCGAAATCCGTACCCCATCAGATGGTTTATTAAAGCCACCACATACAGTGTCGCTGACAAAACTAGCCAGAACGTACATCGGAGCGCTGTGAACCTGTCGCCCCCAAGCAGCAAATATGCAACATAGCTAAATGCGTACACCGTGCCACCCAACCAAACGCCATGGATTGCCAGCGCCGGCGGCACAAAAGTCACCAATCCGAACATGCCGTAGGCATAGAATCCTGCGCCTTTCTTGAATTTTTTCTCGGAGACTCTTTCTTTCATCTCAATCGTCTCGATCCTGATTGGCCTCATCACTCGGTGCATTTATCGCGTCAACAACAACGCGCGCTCTCTCAATACCGTCCACTACATCCTCGGCGGAACCTAAGCCTCTCGTAAAGGCACCAGCTCCAAGTAGCGCTACGTCTATAGCAAGGCTCTTCTCTCTTCCCGCGCTAGGCTCGATGCCATACGCCACGGACTTGAGGCCTACCGATACAAATGCGAGCCCAGCGGAGGCGGCCTGTGCTGGGGGCGCAGGGATGGCTTTCAGACCCACGGACAAAACACCCGCGGCATTTCCGAACCAGTCTGCCGTGTCAACCGCATCTTTTCTGTTGACCGTGGTGTAGTCCTCGAGAGAGTCATCGCCCATGTTTCGAACCTTCATACTATTTCGAAACATGATAATGTCCGGTGCCATGTCACGCGGAACCCAACTTCTCTCGCCATTCTTTCCCACCGGGGCAAACACGCAAGTCGGTCCGCAGTTGTTGGGGTAACCAAAATCGTCCACAGCCTGGCGTCCATCTGGATCGGTAAACCGATACGGATTGTTGTTGCCATACCAAAAACGATGGAAGTTCGCGGCAGATACGGGGTCAGCCGTCACCGGATCTACAGACAGAAACATGCCTATCTCCGGTTCATAATAGCGCTGCTGCATGTACGTCAGCCCGGTGCTGGCGTCCATGACGTGACCGGTGTAGCCGATTCCGTCAACGCTGCCATTGATCGGGCCGCCGTAAGGATCGTAGTTGATCCGATTGGTCACCACGCCGGCCGGGTTGCTCTCCGCCACCGGGCTGCCCTGCGCGTCGGTGTGCTGGTATTTCACGACGGTGTTGGCGTTGCTGGGCCAATCGTGGTCGATGCTGGCGACTAGGCTGCCACCAAGATAGACGTTATCGTGGGTCGTCTGGCTGCCCTGGATCTTCGAGTGGAAGAGCGGCTGCCCGCTGCTCGTGTACATCCAAAGGGTCATCGAACCGTCTGACTTGTAGACCATCACTCGGCGGCCATGGCCGTCGTATCGATAGCTCTCGACAGCGCCGGGCCAGGTCACGCCACGCAGGCGGTTGCCCAGGTCGAAGCTGTAGTTGGTGCTGCTGTCCTTGCTGATCCGGTTTCCCTGCGGGTCGTAGGCGAAGCCATGCAGCGGGTTGCCGCTGGTCGTCTTGATGGCCGTGAGGCGGTTGCTGTTGACGTCGTACTCGTAGTTGCCGAATTCCTTCACGCCGGCTAGCTTCCACGAGCGCAGGTTGTCGAGCTGGTCGTAGGTGAAGCGGTGCCAGTGGTCGCCGCCGAACACTACCGAGCCTGCGTCGGTCAGGCGATCCAGGCCGTCGTAGACCATCCAGCGGCTGCGGGTTCCGTCGTTGTGGTCGATCGTGGACAGGACGTTGCCGTTCCTGTCGTAGCCGTACTCGTGGTCCAGCGCGCCGCCGGTGTCCGTGCTGCGGGCCGGCAGCTGCCGCGCGTTCTGGGCCATCGTGTGGACCAGGCCGTTGCCGTAGGTGAACTGCTTGATCGCCCCGTTCGGGTGGTACTGCACGCCGGTGGCGTAGCTGCCGGCCTGGGTCGCCTGGCCCAGCGCGTTGGGTGCGTAGTTGACGACCAGGCCGGTGGGATAGCTCTGCGATGCCAGGTCGCCGTTGGCGTTGTAGGTGTATCCGATCGTCCAGTCGTACCAGCCCAGCTGGCCGGAGGTTTCCGCCTTCATCATCCGGCGCTTGTTGTAGCTGTAGGTGTTGCGAACCGTGATCGACCCGCCGTCGTTGAGCGTGGTGATCGTCGCCGGCAGGCCGTCCGGCGTGTAGGTCCAGGCCTGGTTGCCGTTGCTGTCCGGGAAGCTGAGCGTGACCAGGCGGTTGCGCGCGTCGTACTGGCGCGTTGCGCGGCGGGCAAGCACGTTCGCCGTGGTGCCGTTGGCCTCGCAGGCCTGGCCGGCCGGCAGGCCGGCCGCGCTCCAGGTCAGGTTGCCGGCGGCGTCGTAGCCCATCAGGGTGGCGCCGGTCTCGGGCTCGACGACCCGGCAAAGCTCCTCGTGGTTGTTGTAAGTGTAGTCCCGGTTCACCCCCAGGGTGCCGCCGGTGGGCGAAGCGCTGTTGCTGCGCCGAAGGCGCGTGGGCTTGCCCAGCGCATCGCGGGTGATGTGCGTGAAGGCACCCTCTGGATGGCTGATCTTTAGCGGCCAGTCCGTCGTCGGCTGATCGTAGGTCAAATAATCTGTCGTGGTGGTCTTGTTGAACAGAGGATCGGTGACCTCCGTCTGGAATCCCGGCAGGTAGGCCATCGTCGTCGTGAGCAGACCCTGTTCGCTGTCCTGCGACTTGGCGACCGGCCGCCCCAGCACGTCGTATTCGGTCCACTGGCCGGTGCTGAGCGAGGACGTAGTGCCCGGGTAGGACGCAAACGTCGTGCGGCCCTCGTAGTCGTAGGCGAAGCGCTGGTAGCGGACCGTGGACGTGAAGTCGGCGTTGTCGTGCTCGCGCGTCACCAGCGGCTGCCACATGGCGTCGAAGTAGACGACCTTGATGCGATTGCCTGTGGTGATGGTCTGGCGCCAGTGGCCGGCGGGGATGCCGTACTCGGCGGTGTTGACCTGCTCGAACACCTGGGTCGTGGCGTTCCATGCTACTTGGTCGCCTGTCGGATGCGTGACCGCGGCAATGCGCCCTATGGCATCGTAGCTGTAGCTAGTGGTGAAGCCGTTCTGGTCGGTGACCGAGGTCAGCCAGCCGCGCAGGTCCACCACCGCGGACTGCGAGGTTCCGTCCGCGAAGCCGATCGACTGCGGGATGCCGCGCTTCCACTGCGAGATAACCGTCGTGTTGCCATTGCCGTCGCTACTGGTGGCGATGGTGCCGCGCTGGCCCGAAGCCAGCGACGAGGTGAGATCGTAGCCAACCGTCTGGCGCAGCTTGCCGAAGGACGAGAAGGTCAAGGGCAGGGCGTAGGTCGGGTGATAGGTGCGGGAGGAAACCACTTTGCCATCCACCGTGCGCTGGGCCACCTGGCCCAGTTTCCAGAGCGTGGTGTTGTCGTGGTAGGTGATGGTTTCGGTCTGGGTATAGGTCTGCGCGAGCGCGGCGCAGGGCAGCACCAGGGCCGAGGCCAACGCGGTGAGCAGCGGCCAGATCAGTTCTTTGCGCTTGGTGGTCATGTCGTCAGGTCCTGGCAAGGGTCACGGCTGCGTGCTGGAGCGCACCACCTTGGTGGGTCGGGCCAGGTGATCGAAGCAGTACGCGGTCCCGCTAGGGCCACAGTTGGTGTCGACACGCCAAATGAAGTTGCGGGCCTGCTGAGTGATGGTCCGCGAAACGACCGGGCGCACGAGCGCGCCCATGGGATCTGAGATTCCGCCGAGAACGCTGCCGTACGAGCCATGGAACAGCTGGCTGGTTGCCTCAGGCTCCGAGAGGTACACGCTTGCTTCGGCACTGATCACGGCGCCTGATGCATCAAGGATCTCGGTTCCCAGCGTGCGAGCCTCGTTGAAGCGGTACATCTTTCCGAAGCGATGCCGTCGCTTGGTGCCATCCGGATTGGTAACAACGACGAACTTGTCGACAGTGCAACTGGTGCAAGGATAGACAGGCTGCTGGCTCGGCGTACCCCACAGGAACTCCGACGCATCACCGTAGTCATAGATCCAACTGCTCGCAGAAAGCCCCGGCCCGCTCACCGCCTTACTCATGAGGCTCATGACATCGAAATAGTACGGCGTCAGCAATGCATAGGTCGGCGTGAGAGGTGGGCCGCCCTGCACACACTCAGTGGCGTGAACGCCGCTCCTGTAGTGTCGAAGATTGGTGAAACTAAAGACGCCCGTCGCGCCGCTCGGGTGCTTTGCCTCAAGGGTGAAGTCCTGTTCTATGCCGACCGTCAGCCCTGCGCACCAGGGCGCAGAAAGGCTGTCTGACGTGAGAGGCGTGAGGGGCTTCAAATTTCCGGTATAGGTGTACTCCCACCTGCTGAGGTCCGGCAGGATCACGGCTGCAAGATTCGGGTTGGGGTCTAAGTGGGCGTTCGGGCTGTACTGGTACTGCCAGAGCCTTCCGTCCGCCACTGCCGAAACCAGTCGTCCTTCTGAATAGTTCAGCTGAATCTCGCGGCCATCGTTGGACCAGATCCTGGTCGGATGACCGGCAGCGTTGTACTGGAAATGTACCGTGTTTCCGAACTCGTCTTCCACCTTGCTCGCCAGAAGGTAGTAATGGTTTCGGGGAAGGTAGACCGGCAACTCGGCCTCACCTTCAAACCACTTGCTGGTCTTTATGTAGCCCTTGTCGAGGCGAGACGCGGTCCTGACCACTCCCACGTCGAAGTAGTACCTTGTGCCAGACGTCGTGGTGAGTCGAAATCCGTCGCCGGGGAGACCGCTGCTCATGGGAATACAATCGAGGAAGTCTCGCTCCGTCGTTGTCATTCGGTACGCGGCGCCTGTTGTTGGCGCGGGGGCCGAGCTTGTCACTCCAAGGGCTTTCGTACTGCCGCGTCCTGGGAGATGGATCGAAATACCGTTCCAGTACTCCGCTCTATAGAAGTATCCGGCGCCCGCGGTGGTGCTGGGCACGCTGCCCCCACTGCATCGATTGTCAGGCCAGCCCGAGCTGGCCGCATAGGTAGCAGACATGTGCGGAACGTCCACCTGCCAATTGCCGAGCCCTCGCAGGAGGGTGTCATAGGCTGGCCCGGTACCTTGAGGCTGGATGTCTACGGTGAACTCACGCGCCAGCCGCACCGGCAAACCGTTGTTACCAGGCAGGTCGATATCGACCACTTTGAACGACGTGCTTCCGTTGTAGAGGCTGACGCTTTCGCCGAACAGCCCATTGTCTAGCGGCGAGATGCTTTGGGCCGTCTCGACCCGCTTCTTGTACTCCAAGAAAGGCTCCACACCCTCCGTCTGCGTCCGCACGTCGTCCCCAATTTCGTCGTTATCGCCCGGGAGGCTTTGCGCGGAGGCGTGGCCGGCGCAGACAAGCGCCGCGAGAAGGATCGCGTTTCTCATACATTCCCTTGGGTCGACATACGGCTCTTGAATTCGATCGGGCACGTTACGCAACAACCGAGTAAGTAGTCGGTCGCGCCTAGTCCAATCTTGCCGGTGGCATGTTAGTGATTCGACTGGGAAATTAGTGCGCGCGTTCGCGGACAATTCGCGCCACATTGGCTAATTCCCGCTAACTAGACACACTTATTCGCAGAGAAATAAAGGATCGTCCAATATCGAGGATAGTAAAAGCGGACAAATTCAACGACGACCGCAAAATCAAAGCGAAATCAGGAACCCAAACACCCAGAACACAGCGCTTTTCGCTGGTAAAACGGGATCAAGGCGTCGCGTCCGAGAATAATTCTCACAAGTCTTTTTCCCGAGCGGAAACTGCGTCTGCTGCGGCTCAATCCTACCTTCGCCCGCCATGTCTTTGTTCAACCTGCCCAAGCGCCGACAAAAGATCCGACGCAAGCCGCGGAGGCATCGGTTTGACCTGCCCCCCATTTTCCGGTCCAGGCTGATTTAAGTAGAGTCCGTCCCCAAGAGGAAGACGGACATGAAAAAGCGATACACCGACGAGCAGATCATTGGCTTCCTGAAGCAGGCGGCCGCGGGCACCCCGGTCAAGGAGCTGTGCCGCAAGCACGGCTTCAGCGATGCGTCCTTTTACATCTGGCGCCAGAAGTTCGGCGGGATGGACGTGCCGGACGCCAAGCGCCTGCGGGCGCTGGAGGCGGAGAACGCCAAGCTCAAGAAGCTCCTGGCCGAAGCGATCCTGGACAAGGAAGCCCTGAAGGTCGTTGTGCGGGAAAATCGTAAGCCCGCAGGCCAAACGCGCCGCCGTGGCAGTCATGCGGGCCAAAACCCCGATCTCCGAACGCCGGGCCTGCCAGTTGCTGGGCCTGGCGCGCAGCGTGCTGCACTACGAAACGCAGAAACAGGACGATGGGCTGAAAGCCCGGCTGGTTGAGCTGGCCGGCGAACGGCGCCGGTTTGGCTACCGCCGGCTGCACATCCTGATCGAACGCGAGGGCGTCGAGGTGAACCACAAGCGGATCCACCGGCGGTATCGGGAGGCCGGGTTGGCCGTCCGCCGCCGGCGCAAGCGCGAGCGCGTGGCCGTGGAGCGCCGTCCGCTGGTACTTCCTTCCAGCCCCAACCAGAGCTGGTCCATGGATTTTGTCTTTGATGCGCTGGCAGACGGCAAGCCGCTCAAGTGCCTGACGGTGGTCGACGACTGCACGAAGGAAGCCGTGGAAATCGCGGCGGCCCGGCGAATCAACGGCCAGGGCGTGGCGGACTTGCTGGAAGCGGTCTGCCGCTTCCGCGGCTACCCGGCAGCGATTCGCACCGACCAGGGGCCTGAGTTCACCGGCCGGGCGCTCGACCAGTGGGCGCAAGCCAACGGCGTAAAGCTGGTGCTGATCCAGCCAGGAAAGCCAACGCAGAACGCCTACATCGAGAGCTTCAACGGCAAGTTCCGGGACGAGTGCCTCAACGAGAACTGGTTCACCTCGCTCGAGCACGCTCGGGCGGTTATCGCGGCATGGCGGCGGGACTACAACCAGGTCCGGCCGCACAGCGCGATCGGCAATCTAACGCCAGCAGCATTTGCAGCCACGATCCGGGACCAAGGATTCGCAAAACCCACCCCGAGCGATAACCTCGCCAATCAGGACTCTACGAAATAGCCGCTGGCCCTAAGATTGGGGGCAGGTCAATAGTGCTGAAAGTCGGCAACCCAACAGAATTTGTAGCTTGGTAGCATCCGCACTTACCGTCGCAAAGCATTGTCTGGAGTGGACATGGGAATCTGGCGATTGATTGCGCACCATGATGATCCGTATCGCGCAATTGAAGAGATGAAGGATCGTAGTCGCATTGCAATCGGCTGGACCGCGATTGGAGACCTGCGCCAGCTGGATATCCAAGGACCGTCAGGTATCACAGCGCTAATATCGGATAGTTATCCAGAGCTCGATAACGCTCATTTGGGAGGACCAAGCCTTTGGAATCTCTACCAGAACATGAAACTTGGCGACCTAGTCATTCTCAACGCCAGGAGCAGGCGCGTCTGCGTCCTTGAGGTAACAGGCCCCTATATTTACGAGGAAGGATTGGGACAGGTTTTGGGTTACGCACACCAACGGCCAGCGTGTCTTACTGACTTAAACCCCGACGACCTATGGAATAGATCTGGCTTCAAAGTTTCCCATGGTCAGAATGTGCGCTGGACGCTCGCCGAATGTTCAGAGCCAGCCACGGCCAAGGACGCGATTTACAAAGAAGGGCTGCGATACTCAATTTTATCAACCGCGATTGAGCGCAATCCCGTCGCACGCCCGAAATATATTGATCAGTACGGATGCAGGTGCTTCGTGTGCAGCTTCGATTTCAGAAAGACCTACGGAGAGCTTGGCGACGGATATATTCATGTGCACCACAGGACCGACATATCAAAGAGCGACGGCGTGTATGAGGTGGATCCAATACGTGACCTAGTGCCCCTCTGTCCCAATTGTCATGCAATGATCCATAGACGGAGTACGTCGATTTCCGTTGAAGAGCTGGCAGCGATCTACTCTCTGAAGAATGACTAACCATCACATCAGGCCGACCAATTCTGCTCGGCTTGGGTTAGACGTACTTCGGTATGGTGCAGATTCCGCTGCTGGCCGGAGTCCGATGTCAGCCGCCCCAAGAGGTAGAGGTCGCCGCCGTCCAAGCGGGATCACTAAGCCAACAACATAATCGCCGGTCAGTGCTTGCCAGCGCGAAGGTCAAAGGTGACTAGCGCCCGCTTTTGATTGATCGATATTGGATCTTGTCTTTCTTGGTCTAGACATCAAGGTTTCCCTGCACATCAATGTCGAACTTTGCATCTCTGAGATAGACGACCCCCCCTTCTTCGACCTTCGTTCCGGTAACGCTACAGCCTGCCAACATCAGCTTGGTGGCTGCGGCCAATGTCATGCCTTCAACGATCATCGGCTTGCCCTTGGTGATTTCCACCCTACAAGACGTCTGGCTCTCGATGCCGACGCCTGTCAGCTGGCCAATCACCTGATTTGGGGCTTTCGCCAACTTGGGCAGTGCTTCCAGATCATTCAGGCTCGGCATGGGCACCTCGTCCTCCGCGCCATCGATGAGCCGGCGAATCGTCGCTCGAGCGCCAACCTCTCGAAGGTGCGCCAGATGCCACAACAAGGCGATTCGCGCGTCGGGAATATGCAGGGCGCGATGGCTCAACGGCTCATCTAGTCTGGCGTTCGCCTCAAGTTGACGCCGGTTCTCCAACAAAGTGCTGATCAACACGCTCAGGGCATCTTCACCTTCAAGCAGCGTTCCCTGCGGTTCATCCTTCCAGTACAGGTCCTGCTCGTAGCTACCATCTGTCGAGAACACGCCCCCTGTAAGTGTCGGCCCTGCCCTTTCAGCGGCGAGGCCGCTGACGGCTTTGCCGGTGCTCCGCAGGAGCCCCTCATCGGTGCCTAGTCGACCTCGACTCTCCCGCTCAAGATGCGGGTGATGGACAACGAAGGAGTAGGGCGGTTCAACTGCCGCATCCTGCTCGGTCTGATCGACTTGGTCGCCCGGGACGTGACTGCTATTGGGCTCGGGGCAATCGGTGTTCGGCATGGCAGCTCATCCTTGAGCCAAGACGCCGGCGAAATGCCGACCGGGAAGCTTGGCCGACACCTATTCAATCTCACGAGCACAGAGTTTGGTGGGCCTAACCTCCCCCAAAATGTGGGGGATTAGCTCCAGCGACACCACTGGCGCAACAGTTGACCAGGAAGTGAGCTGATCGTTTCCTTTGCGTGGCCGGGCACTTCGCGTCTTGGCTTCATCGCGAACGCCCGAGAGGCTCGACCGTTCAACACAGCAGCCTCAGATCGCGACAAGCCGCCAATCCCGTTGCAACCCAGACCACGGCCAAGACCCATTCCAGCGCCGGTTCGCTGCCGTAGACACCCTTGCCCCTCTTGGCTAGGTGGTACCCGACATCTCCGGCATCGGTCGATCTGCTTACAAGCTCACATCCGGTCATTTCAGCCAACGCGTGCAGTCGCGCAACAGCCGCCGGTTCAATCAGTGCCACCGATCCCCGAGGCACCTTGATGCGCGCGCAGTTGACCCACTCCTGCGCCAAGACGCCCGCACCCTGGGGCCTGCGGGCCAACCGCGCCATTAGCTCAACGTATACCGGTGTCTTTCTGGGCCTGCAGAGCGCGTCCTCGGACAGCGGCAGCCCGGCACGACGCGTCAGCTCATTGCATCGAGCAGCGATGGCTTTGACGGTCGCCGCGTCCACGTCGACGACGTCTACTACGTCCTCAGGCGGGAAACCCCTGGCCAACGCGTTCATCACGCTCTCCACTGCCCGTAGCGAGAAGCAGGTCAGGACGGATTGGTACGCGGGCGGATCGGGAAGTTCCACATCAGGCCAGTCGGGATCGGGCATGTGCAGTGCCAGAGCCAGTCGCGCTTTCTCGTCCGGCCCGTCGCTTGCGTTTTCAGCATTGCGCCACCGCTGCCAACGCTGGTCCAGCGTGGCTGCGGGCAGTCCTGAGAGCACGGAGGCCGTGCTCCGTTCCGCGGCCGTCTTTACGGACCTTTCCAGGTCCATCCATGCCGCGGGATCCCCCAGGTAGGACGCGATCGGCGTCGCGATGGTCGCGTGCCCGCAGACTTTCAGGACGCGGTAGATATCCCGGGCCTTCGGGCTCTTGTTTCGGCGAACTTCTACGTGGCGGTTCCGGACGCCCCGCTTTCGGAGCCAGTAGGGTCGTCCGCGCGGTTGCCGCGTCCGCCACCGAACCAGCTCACCCAGTCGATCAAGGAAGATCCGCCTGGGGAATCGTTCGCCCACAGGTTCATCAAGCTTCGTGAAGAGCG
The DNA here is from genome assembly GCF_022842045.1 of Arenimonas sp. GTDB lineage: Bacteria > Pseudomonadota > Gammaproteobacteria > Xanthomonadales > Xanthomonadaceae > Arenimonas. The sequence continues at coordinate 11,616 of NZ_JALHQI010000032.1, forward strand.
GTACATCGAGCCAGTCCTCTTCTTGCCAAGCGCGGCGCAGCCCCTGGATCCATCCCACGAACCAAGCCCTATGGTCCTGCCAAACCTCGCCATCGAGCGGAACGAATCCGGCTGAAGTTCGCGTCTTGATCTCTGAGTACTTGCCCGCAGTTCGCAGCTGGATGTAATCCCCGCCCGGGCCCACGTGGATGTCGGCCAGAGTGAGTCCATAGATGGACTGCGGTCGGCTGTTGGATGCCTCGAGCAGCAGGGCTGATCCAAAGGACAGCTCGCGCGCCCGTCGCTCAATGGGGTCGAGACCATGCATCGCCCCCGGCGAGAGGTTCGTCGCCAGCACGCCAAGGATGTCATTGATCTCGACGTCAGGAACGATGGCTGGATCTTGGCCGCGGATGGCCTCCCCCGCGTGCAGGTAGGCCAGATCCCAGTTCGGCGCGGCAATGTCATGCTCATTCTTCACGAACCCAAGGAATCGCTCGACCTCATCGAGGATTTCCGGCTTGTTCTTGTTCCTGGACAGGACGATTGACGCCAAAATTGCATTAGTGATCGTCTCGCCGTCGACCTCCCGAAGGTCGACCGTGGCGGGCACCGCCGCCAGCGACGGGGCGATACAGTAGTAGATCCGGTAGATGGATCGAAGCTTCATTCCGCCTTTCGACTTAGGCCCGCCCGTGACCATCAGGTGCTTCACATAGGCGAGGGTCATTCTCGGCAGGGTTGGTGTCTCGCCTAGCTCTCGAAGTAGCGTCTTCACCTCGGGGAGAAGCTGCTTGATTCGACTCGTGGGCGGCGAGGCCGGCGCGCCTGCAATCTCGCCCTGATACTCAGCGTGGAAACACCTCATCAGCATGCGCACTTTCTGGTCGCCATTGGGCTCCGGGCATTTGCGACGTCGACTGGTCTTTCGTTCTGTTTCGGCGGATGCGTCCGCCGAGCCGTCAGGCTCTCCCTGCCCGGGAATTGAAACGCCATCCTCTGCGCCAGCCGCGCGTTCGGCCCGGACACTGGCGGGCCGGACCACCTGGTTCATGACCAGCCGTTCCGGCCCAGTCAGCTCGGCGGCACCGGCCGTGCGCAGGGTCGCGATCATCCAATCGCGCAGTTCGGTTTCGGAGTTGCCCTTCGGCGCACGCGCGGGCAGGAACTCCCTCAGGAACCGCCCGAGTTCGGCCGATCTCTCGCCGCACACCTTCTCGACCATTTCCGGCCAGTCCGACGCCTGTCGCAGCCGGTGGAGCAATTGCGCTGCCTGGCCAGTGATGGGTATGTGGCCTTCGCCGACTGGAACACGCATCAGCCATCCGTTCGCTTGGCTGTGCTTGGCGTCTTCAAGGCCCAGGGCAATTTGGCGAGCCTCTTTGAGGCTGCGATAGGGCGTATGGGCAAGGATTGCCCAGATGCCGAGATGTGCCTTCCAGGTCGCCCAATCTCTCGGCGCCTCCGTGCCCGATGCTCCTGCCACCAGGGCCGCGCGGAGTTCGTCTGCAACGGCCGAGGCGAGGCCGACGCCGGGGACGAAGGGACTCGGAACCGATTTGAACGAGGGGTGGTGAATCGGGGGTAGATAGGCGAAGCACTGGCCGCGCCTGACAGCCGATAGGAGCGCTACGCTTAGTATCCGCGCCCCCAAGTAGGCGTGGATGGGCTCGTATCTCCTCGCCCGCAGCGGAGCCAGGACAGCCTCGACCATGTCCGGCGTGATGCGTGGTCGCTTGGCGTCCGTATCCTTGAGCCGAAGATGAAGCTCCCCGTGGTCACCTTTGGATAGGTAGGGCACGAGCACGGCAGCGGTTGGCAGAAGCCCCAGACCCCTTATCAGTTCGCGTTGGACGACTGGGGTGGTTTCCCGGCGCCGCTCGTTCAGGGCGCGCTTGAGCTCATGGATTCGCCGCTCGAAGTGCGAACGATGCGCCTGCGCGGCTTGGTTAAAATCTCGTAGTGGAATATCCGCGAGGATGCGGCCTGGGTCCTTGGGCTGGTGACCTGCGAGCCAGCCCACCGACTCCAGCCATCCGTCAATCGGCCCAGCGAGGATCTCGCCCAAGACAACCGGCGGATAGGGCGCCATGTCGGACACGGCGTGGACTTCGCCTTCCATCCAACCCATCTGGAAGTAGCGATGCTCGGGATCCACCTTGGCCAGAATGAGGGCTTGGTCGAGGGCATGGCGATGGAGATTGGGCCTCTCCGCCCATGCCGCGGGCAGTCGAGCCAAGAGCTGGCCGACATCCAGGGCCTCGATCGATGCATCGGGAGCTGGGAGGCTGAAGACAGGCGCCGTTCCTCGAAGGATCTTGCGAGCCAGCTCCCGTGCCGCAACTTCAGTCCGCGAATCCTGTGCGAGCCGACGCAAGTCGCCCACGAAGGACTCGAGGGCTCCGACAAATCTCCAGCCTGTCCCGACCAGGCGGGTAAGCCGCGCAGGATCCGACCGCTTGTCGCGGATCAGCGCCAAGGCCTTGGTCGGCAGGAAGTCGGCTAGGTGGATCTCCCCCAGCGCCAAGAATGGCCGGTGACCTGTCGCCAGCATCAGGTGCAGCGCGAGGCAATCTCGCTGCCGCCGCCAGTCATCCGCGGTCCTCATCAACTTGGGGCGCCCGCGACGCGGCTCGCTGGAAACACCAACCTCTGCCCACGCCGCCTCGAAAGCGTCGCGATGAGGACGGACCCGTGAACCAACCATGTGGGCGCACTCAGCTCGCAGGGCCGGGGTCAGCAGGGCGCCGACATCCCGACCTTTGGGCTTCTCGACATCGTTCGCCTCGGTGGCGGAACTCGGATTCTCAAGCCCCACGTTGGCCAAGGCCGCCTGGTAGGCAAGGTCCTCAGCAGGGAAGGCGCCATAGTAGGTCGGGGCCGGGCTCGCTCCGAACGTGTCCCCGAACGCGATCTGGGCGGCATCTTGGCCGAGCGTCCCGGCGAACTCCGCTGCCAGCCGCATGCGATAAGCCGTGCGAGTGGCAGACCGGGTCGGCTCGAATACATCCAGGGTCCGGCGCACTTCCGTGGCCGCCAACCAGGCCTTGCGGTCCTTTGGCGAGACCTCCTCGGTCAGAAGCAGCCCCGCGTGATGGTGCGAGTCTTTCTTGGCCCTAAGGGCCAGTAGCCGGTGAAGAAGACCAATCGCAATCGGGGATATGGGAAAGAGAATGTCGCCACCCGACGGCTGCCAGAACTGGAGGGCTTCCGATTTGGGTGAATACGCGCCCCTGGGCCTCGACTCCGGGCGCCTCAGGGCACCGACATGGAGGTCGATGATGGGCCCGGCAACGGCTTCGCCAGCGCCAAACGCCGTGGCCTGTGCCTCGACCCTGCTCAGGCCGACCTCAATGCCCAGGAGATGATCGAGCCCCTGTTCCGCCAGCGTCAGGTCGTTGGCATCCAGTCCGGCCTGGATTAGGCCTATCGTGCGTACCCAGGCCTGGCGCGCCACCGGTCGCGGGAGGATATTGTCGGGATCTCTCAGTAACTCCGGGCTGGATCGCCGATGGAGCTCCTTGCCGATGGCAGCCGCAAGTCGGTTCCTTAAGCCGTCGCATTCCCTGGCCTCGTCAACCGCATCCAAGTCCCACGCGGGGACAGGATCCGGCTCGGAGGGATCCGCGAGGAGAGGGTCGGGAGGCTCGGTGCCCGGGCCGTCGAGCGGGCGGGGCCGCGCTTCGTCCTCGTCGGCGGCAATCTCCAGAGGCCTGAGTAACCTCGCGACCGCGGCTGCTAGCCACTTCGTCCAAGCGAGGTCGAACTCTCCGTGCCCGGTGATGACCCCGGGGTCGGGGGAGAGGGTCCGAAGGTATGCGATTCGCTCCTGGAGCGCCTTCAATCCTTCGCAATCGCCGACGGTTTCGAGGAGCTTGTTGCCCTTTCCGTCCGACAGGCCACGAAGCCAGCTGCAGCACGGTCCGAGCTCCTTGTCCGACCAGCCGGTCAAGCGGAGCTCGATCAGGAGCCATGCCAGGGTCCGCTGGAGGGCAATCCCACCGATTGGCGGAAGGCTGAAGAGGGCCGTGGCGAGGGGGTATGCCTCAGTCTTGCCTTTGGTGGCAATGTCGCTCCAGTCCTTTCGACCTGCGGCGAGCACCACCCACTGCGCGCGGTTCCGCGCCACGAACCCGAGGGTCCTGCGGAAAGCCTGGATCCCTTGCGGGGGCCTGTCGGCGAGATGCAAGTAGACGCTTGCCAGCGCCCCTTCCCATCGGCGGTGAAAAACGGATACTGAGCCTAGACAGGCGTCTGCCCAGCGCCGATCCGTGGGTTTCGCAGCCGCTGCCCCGCGGTCGCTCATGCAGGGCTTTTACTCGTCGGGGTTGGCTGGCATGGGCCAGAAAATACCCGAGATTGCTTACGGTCTCAATCGGTTTTATTGGGCGATAGTCGCTTTTAAGTTGAATCTTTTTTGATTTAAAATCCAATGATATCAATGCCTATGGCACCTATTAGCGCCAACTGTCACTGACTGAAATCACACTAAGCATCCGTTAGATTGCGCCTTCCGAAGCCATTGGTCGGGGGTTCGAATCCCTCCAGGCGCGCCAAACCCCCTGTGACAAATCTGGGACAGATCTGGGACAAGACCTGATCGGGCCCCCTGCCCGGATTGAGTAAAGGCGCGCCATGCCCCAGCCCATCCTCCAGATCCGGGTCGAGCTCCAGGAGATCGAGCCGCTGATCTGGCGCCGCCTGCAGGTGCCGGGCGACTACACCTTCTGGGACCTGCACGTCGCCATCCAGAGCGCCTTCGCCTGGACCGACACCCACCTGCACGAGTTCCGGCCCTGGGGGCAGCGTGACGGCACTCCCCGCTTCGGCATGCCGCTGGACGACTTCGACGACAACCCACCCTTGCCCGGCTGGGAGCACCGCGTGGCCGACGTCCTGACCCGCGCCAACCCGCGGCTCGAGTACGAATACGACTTCGGCGACGGCTGGGAGCACACGGTCGTGCTTGAGGAGATCCTCGAGGCGGCGCCCGGCAAGAAGTACCCGCGCTGCACCGCCGGCGAGCGCTCGGCACCGCCCGACGACTGCGGTGGCCCGGGCGGCTACGAGAGCCTGCTCGAAACCCTGGCGGATCCCGAAGACCCGGAGCACAAGTCGTCCCACGTCTGGGCCAGCAGCCAGAAGGGCCAGCGCGGCAAGTTCGACCCCGAGGCCTTCGACGAGCAGCAGGTGAAGTTCGCGAACCCGGCGCCGCGGCTCAAACGACTGCTGGCGTACCTGGCATCCCGGTGTTGACGGCCGGCCCCGGCTATCGGGGGGCCTGCGGCGTCTCCAGAAGCGGAGCCACGACGCCAGCCAGCTCGGCCACAACCTCTGCAAGCCCAGGCGCCTCCAGCCGACCCCTTTCGAGGAAGGCCCGCCATTGCCTTTGCTTGGCGTTGTCCGAGGCGAAAACCTCCGTCAGCCCCACCGGCATGGAACCAGGCATTGGGGTGTCCCGCCGCGCGAACGTGGCGGACACGGCGTTTCGAAGCACCGTCGGATCGAGCCGGCCCTCCCGGGCCAGGCTGAGCAGATCGAAGTAATCCTTCATTCGGCTGTTGGCCATGCCCAGCACGACGATCGCCTCAAGCTTCTCGGCGAAGACGGTTTCGCGCGGATAGATGCGCAGCGAGGGCGCAGGCAGGTCATCGAGCAGGGTCGGCAGCTCGGCGTCCTCGGGCCCAGGCGTCACGGCATCCCCGAACCCGATATCCCACTGGACCAGGCATTCCGCCGTCCCTAGTCGGGCACGCAGGCTCACGCGCAGGCCGTCGTAGCGCGCCGTTTCCCGGATCTCGCTGACGCGCAGGCCCGCGAGGTCGAAGGCCAGGCCGTCGTCGACCTCAAGTTCGCAGAGTTCGCGGACGATGGCTTCGATCCGCGCCGGATCCGCCGCGCCAAAGCCCAGGAAGTCCGCGTCGCGCGTCGGCCTGTGCTCCTGGTCGAACCAGTGCCGGAAAAGCATGGCGCCCTTGAGCAGGAAGTCATCCCGGTGGCGCGAGATCGAGAGCCGATACAGGAGACGCTCGACGGCGTATCGATCGAGCGTGAGCTGGAACTCCTCGCCCGACGTCTTCGCATGGTTCAGCAGCCGCTGGCGGATCGAATCGACGCGGGCTGGCGAGGACGCACTCATGCCACCGATTCCAGATAGGGACGCATCACGTTCGCCATCCGAAGCTGGCTCGCCAGCCGCCAGAGTTCGTCGTTGCTCGCCCGACGCTCGCGGCGCACCTGGGACAGCGCCTCCAGCGCCACGTCTAGGCCAATCCTGTTGCGGAACTTGAAACAATCCACGACGGTCCGTGCGACCCCGGTAACCCGAAGCGGCACGCCGTCGCGGTCATGGGTTTCGATCCCGGCCGAGAGGCCGGCACCCGAATACCGAACGACCCGCAGCGAAGGCCAGTCCAGCCTGGGCGCGTGCCGGCCGGCGGCAATACCCAGCCAGACCGAGTGCGGTGCCTGTGTCGTGAGCCCGTGGAAGCGCAGCGCCGTCAGGAGGCAGAAGAATCCGTCGGGCACGCGGCGCGCGACGATCTGCAGCCCCTCGTCCGCCGACGGCGCCCGACCGGGCAGCGAGTAGACGCCACGCGCCAGCCTGACCAGCTCACCCCGTTGCACCAGGCGCGCGATCTGGGCGCCCTCCAGCCCGGCGGCCCGGAGGTCGCGGGCCCGGGCACTGCCCTGAGCTTCGAGCAGGTGCTTGGCTTTGGCGTGGGGATCCATGCCGAAAGATTGTTCCAATTCGGCAATCAAAGTCAACTATGTGTGCGATTTTGTAACGCTCGCTGTACGCCCCGGGAGGTAGCCTCCACTCCATTGACCGTGCCGCGGAGAGCTTTGGGGCGAGGCGCCAAATGGCCTCAAGCGAACTCCTTGCAGGTCGGGCATGGCGCGTGCAGAAGCCGGCCAGATCGCTTCGAGCGAAAGGAGATGGTCTGTAATCCTTTGCCGTCACTGGGATTTCACGCCTTCCGAAGCCATTGGTCGGGGGTTCAAATCCCTCCAGGCGCGCCAAGACCCCTGTGACCAATCTGTGCCCTGGCTGTGCCAAATTCTTCCTGGCAACCCGGCCGCGTTGAGTAAAGGCCGCCATGCCAACGCAAATCCTCCAGATCCGGATTGAGCTCGAGCGTATCGAGCCGCTGAGTGGGCGTGGCTTTTGGTACCGGCTGGCCTAACCCGGCACAAGGATTGCCGCCCCGGTTGCCGCTCGCTTTGTTGCCCTCACGAACAGGTCCAACGTCCTGCTGACCGTGTGATCGTCGATCCCCCGCGGCATCATCGCTTCCGTCGCGGCAGCGATATGGTCCACATTGCCTGCCAGCTCGTCCAGCATCGCCGCCGGGTTGAAATCCAATCCCAACGCGCGGGCAGAATCCTGCCAATGCCGCAGGCGTATCTCTTTGTGGGCGAAGTGCCTGTTCTTGGTCCCCGGGGGCGCCATCGCCATATGCAGCTTATGGCGATCAAACGTCCCCGCCTTGCCGCCTATCACGGGGTAGGTTGTCATCACATCGTACAAGGGTGCCAAGCGGTAGCCGCCTCCCGGCTCCAGCCGGAGGCTGAAATTCTTGGCATGGCCGTCCGTCGCCGCCAACAGCCAGAACACGATGTTCGCGCGCAAGAAGGTCGCTCGATCCCGCTGGGCGTCACGACTGAATCTCAGCAGCTCGTCGATCCGTTGGATCCCCGGCCCGCCGTCCCGGTGCTCATACTTGGCCGCGCGAGGCGCGCCCAGCGCCTGGCACATGTCCTCTTGCGGCAGGCGAAGCAGGTATCCACCCGGCGCCATGGCGCGATCGAAGCGTTCGACCGCCAGGACCCGCTGGTCCTCGAAGCATGCGATCTGTGTCGGCGCTATTTCAAACCCCAACTGACCCATCAGGACCGAACACAGGTGTTCATTGTCCACTGAATGGTGGAACGGGACAGGTGGATCTCCCACCATGCCCATCGGCAGCTTCAGGATATGGGTTGTCGGTGTGACGCCCAATGGCCGGTTCCAACGGCCATTCCAGAAGGTGAGCGCCGTCTTGGACTGCGCGCCGGCCAACGAGAGGCGCAGTTCGCCGCCAACGCTTGGCGCAAGCGTCGCGCCGCGCAGCACGGCTGCCACGTCTGCATCCGAGAGAGCCTCCATCCGCATCGCGGTGACGGGCTCCGGGACTTCCCCTTGCGGGAGAAGAGTGACCGCGCCGACACAGTCACGGCCATAGTGGGCCAGCAAGTCGAACTCAGATGTGCTGGCGAGACGCGCGTTGTCACGCATCGCCCGACGGAATTCGTCCCGGTCAGGCAGCAGATTCTCGAAGTAGCGGACCACTGCCTCGCCCACCACGGGCCTGCCGGTTGCCGGGATAGACAGCGAGATCGGACGGAACTGGGGCGAGGCCTGCCAGGACGTCGAATAGGTGAACTGATGGGAGCCCGCCGGTGTGATCTGCCACAGCCCTACCTCCTCGCCATTCATCCAGACCATCAGCGCTTTGGCAGGCTTCGCCTTCCTGCCCGGGCGGACCGGCGTCACCATGACGACTCCGGCGTCCGCCTCGGCCGTAGTACGAACTCCATCCCGACCAGGTTCGCGTACTGCAGAACCATCGCCACCGTTACCTTGGATGCCCGCCTCTCGATCTGGCTGACACGGCCCTGGGTGATTCCCAACTGTTTGCCTATCTGGCCCTGGGTCATTCCGGCCTGCTTTCGCGCGGCTGCCAGCAGCGCGCCGATCATGTCGGGCGCCTGCACGAGGTGTTCGATTCTTGGCTGGCTCATGGTATTCGCCTCGCTAATACGAGTCTTATATTAGCCATAAGATATACGCAGATGATATTAGCTTCAACTATTATTTTTGCAGCCGACATGGCTCGGCACAGCAGCCGCGGAACCCGCGGAAAAGCAGGCCGCTACTCCCGCCAACGTGCCATGAAAGGACCATCGGAAAGGGACGATTTAGCGTAAATCGACCTCGCTGCGAGTTGCGTTGACTGCGCGCGAAAGTCCGGACAGAGCGCTCCAAACAGATACAGGCGGCTCACAACCCTTTATCGCTGCTGAGATTTCGCGCCCTCCGAAGGCAGGTTCGAATCATGTCGGGCGCGCCATCTCCGGTTTCAGCCCCCCCTGGCCGGCCTCCACGTCCTCGGCGGCCTGCCGACGCGACCCGCCGGCTGGCACCTCTTCACGCCGCTTTACGTTCTTTGGATCAGCGCTCCCCAAGACGGGGCGGCGCCTTGCCCCGACCCACCAAAGGACACCCCCATGAAACACCGCCTCCTGATCCTCGCCGCGTCCTGCCTGCTGAGTACGTCCGCCCTCGCCGCCAATGGCGACTGGAGCGGCTGGTACGTCGGCATCCACGCCGGCCAAGCCAGCGGCGACGCGGATGCGCGCGTCTCCCTCGGCGGCCAGTGGTCGGCCGAATCGCAGGCCCTGCGGGACGAGGTCACCAACGACTGGTCCACGAGCTTCGACCCGAGCGACAGCACCTATGGCCTGCAGTTCGGCGTGCTGCACCAGTTCGCCAACGGCTTCGTCCTGGGCGCCGAACTCGACCACAGCCAGCTGCACTTCGAGGAAAGCCGCTCCACCGGCCCGCAGCCCACCACCACCTTCCCGTCGCTGACCTATAACTTCGGCAATTCGATCGACGTCGACTCGAAGCTGTCGCTCCGCGCCCGCCTCGGCTATGCCAGCGGCCGGCACCTGTTCTACCTGACCGGCGGCGTGGCGCGCGTGGACGCCGATGCGTCGGCCTCGGTCGCGAGCAACGGCAACTACCTCAAGCGCGGCGTGGCCAGCGAAACGCTGGACGCCACCGAGATTGGCGCCGGCTACGAGTTCGACTTCGGCAACCAGTGGTCGCTGCGCGCCGAGTACATCCGCACCGACGCCGATGACTTCAGCTACGACACCGTCTACCAGGCGGGCAGCAGCTTCGTGACCCCGGCCTACATCGAGACCTTCCGCCAGTCGCTGGAGTTCGATTCCTTCCGCATCGGCCTGAGCTACCGCTTCTGAGCCATCGCCCGGAACGCCGCCGCGGTTCGCCGCGGCGGCGTCACTAGTCCGACGGGGCCTCCACCACGTAGCCCTTCGCAGCCAGCGCCTTGAGGTACCCGCGCTCGCCCACCACCCGCGCCATCGGCAGCACCGCGACGCTTTCGGCGTGCGTGGCCAGTGCCTTTTCCGCCGCGGCCAGCCAGGCCGCCTCGACCCGCGCCGGCAATTCGCTGAAACCGCTGCTTCTCGCCAGCCCGCTGCCCAGCAGGGCGTCGGTGCAGGCCTTGGCGTTGTCGGCGTAGGGCAGGGCTTCCAGCGTGGCCAGGTCACCGATGGCCCAGGCATTGGCGCGCAGGGCGAGCGTGTCGAGATCGTTCTCGACCTGGTCGAGCGTGGTGCGGAAGCAGGCCAGGTCGTCGAGCCCGCTGCGCCGGAATTCCTTGACCGCGGCCTTGGCGTCCTCGATCACCAGGCTCACCTCCGGCTGCTCCACCGGCACGTCGGCGCGCTTGGCGGCGCGGCGCACGGCGCGGCCGACCACGTCGCGCCAGGACAGGTCGGCGCGGTCGAAGGCCTTTTCGCGAAGTTCCATCGCGGCCAGGATCGGGCGACGCTTCTCGATGCCGCGGTCGCGGCCGAGATACAGCGCCTTGAGCCGCTGCCAGCGCGCGAAATCGGCGGCGGCCAGCACATCCTCGAGCAGTTCGCCTTCGGGATTGTTGCGCGCCTTCATCAGCGACGGCACCAGGAACAGGCCGCCCAGCGCGGCGCCCTCGGCATCCACGCGCACCGTCGGCGGCATCAGCAGCACGCCGGCGGCGGCGACGCGCCGCTCGACGTCCAGCGAGTTCCATTCCATGCGCTTGGGCAGCGGTGCCAGCGTGCCCAGCACCCACAGCACGCGGCCATCGCGCGAGACCTTCCACATCCCGGGACCGGGCTGCACGCCGCTGACGACGATGGTGTCGAGGGTGACCGGTGGCGACGTCGGCGCCGGGTCCTCGGCGGCGACGGCGGGCAGCGACGGCGCCAACGCAAGCGCCAACGCCAGGCCCACGGCCGCCAGCTGCGTGGCCGACATCATCGGCGACTAGGATTGGGTGAAGTTGCGCGCATCGATCGCCGCGACCAGGGCCCGCTGCTCGGCCAGCGAGCCTTCGTTGCAGAAGAATTCGATCGTGTAGGTGTAAGGGCCCTCGACGTACACCGATGTCAGGGACAGCACCTCATGCCCGTCGTCCCGGAGGCTGGCCAGTTCCCGGATGTTCAGGCGACCCCAGGGACGAGTCGCCATGGTGACCGATAGCCATGGCTGCGGCGGCGACTGGGAAACCTTCCTGTGGTGCGCCGCCGTTTCTTCCTCGACGGCCGCTTGCGTGGGCATGACGGCATGGAAGCCGAAGTGATCGAGCCGGTCCAGCTTGACCTCGCAGGCCGCCGGCGACCTGGCGGGCGCGGCCCAGCGATAGGTCACCCAATGGGAAGCGATGTCGCGGCCGATGTCCCGCCCCGGACCCTCCATGGCGAGGTCCGGGTTGGGCGCAATGTTGAACACGCCGCCGAAGGCTTCCAGCCCGTTGCCGCCCACGACCCTGGCCCCTCCGTTCTTCGCCCATGCGGCCGACGGCACGAGCGCGGTGGCCAGGACCAACAGTGGAAGGCAGGCAATGTGCATGGCGACCTCAGGTTTCTGGCTCGGGGCAACGCTAGGCAATTCAAAGGGCGGGCGCAAGCTGGCCGCGCAGGCGCTCAGTCCCCGGACACGTCGCCGTCGACGTAGAGCCAGCGGCCATCCTCGCGCACGAAGCGGCTGGTTTCGTGAAGGCGGCCGGCACGGCCGCCGCCCTGGCGGAATCGCGCGACGAATTCCACGGTGGCGCGTTCGCCTTCGGCGCGGTGGCGCTTCACGTCCAGGCCCAACCAGCGCAGCGGCGGCTGCGCGTCGAACGCCAACGTGGCCGGGCGGTTGGACAGATGCCAGGTGGCCAGCAGGTAGTCGGCCAGGTGCAGGGCATAAGCGCTGTAGCGCGATCGCATCAGCGCCTCGGCGTCGGCCGCGGCGGCGCCGGCGTGCAGCGGGCCGCAGCAGCGCGCATAGTCACCGCGTCCGCAGGGACAGGCCTCGGCCACTGCGCGGCCTCAGCCCTTGCGGGCGTCGACGATCAGGCGCGCGACGTGGGCGTCGCCCTTCTCGAGCAGCTCGACCGGCGTGTACTGGAACCCGGTGAGCACCATCGCCTCACCGATGCACCATTCGCGCTGTTCCTTGGTGAGCGTCGCGACACCCGCGGCCACGGCACCCAGCAGTTCGGGCGTGGGCACGGTGTCCTGCGGTTCGGGCGCGCGCCTGGCGGCCGCCGCGGGGGCGCCGGTGCCGGCCTTGTCGGCTTCGCCGCGCAGCCAGGCCAGGCGCGCCAGCGCCACCGCCAGGCGGTCGCCGCCGTCCTTGAGCTTGGGCACGGCCTTGGCGATCGCGCCAACCAGGGTGTCGTGCTCCACCGCCAGCGCCTTCTGCGCCTGTTCGCTGGCCTTGAGCTGCGCCTGCAGTTCGGCCAGTTTCGCCTCCAGCTGCAGGATTTCGGTGGCCGGGTCGACCAGGGTCTTGGCCTCGAGCAGCCGCATGACCTTCTCGCCCAGGCGCGTGTAGATGGCCGGATCGCTGAACTTGAGGTCGCGCGCCGCGGTCTGCCAGGCCAGCGCGACCTGGCTGACGGTCTGGGTCTTGCCCGCGGGAGGCGCAGGGCCGGCGTCACCCGCGGCCTCGGCCAGCGCGGCAGTGGCGTTGGCGGTGGACTGGGCCTGGATGGCCAGGTCGAGCCGTTCGCAGAGCTCGGACTTCTGGAAATCGCGCGCCTGCTTGCGCAGTTCGATGCGGCAGTCGATCAGCAGGGAGCGAAGATCCTTCATGCCCGCATTCTATGCCCGCACCCTGCCCGCGCGGCTACCGGGCCAGCAGGAAGTTGAGCAGGTTGTTCTGGAAGTACGGGTTCACCGACAGCTGGTCGTGGCGTTCGCACAGGAAGAAGCTCTGGGCCAGCGGGAAGAACCGGCCGGGCTGGCCCGGGAGATCGGCCAGGCCGCGACCCAGCTGGGATTCGCGGGTGACCAGGCCGTCGCCGGGGTGCAGCATCAGGCGCGCGTAGTCGACGCCGGGCACGCGCGCCTTTACGTCTTCGGGCCGCACCACCAGGCGCTCGCCGCTGGCGTCGCGGTCGAGCACGGCGTAGGTCGGCGTGAGGCTGCAGTCGCCGCCGAACACCGCCACCTCCACCCCGTTGGCGCGCACCGGCGCGCTCAGCGCCAGCTGGAAGCGCTTGGCCCGCGCCAGGTGCTGCACGAAGAAGCCCTGCAGCTCGGCCATGTTCAGCGCCCCGGTCTCCGGGTCCGGCGCGGCGGCCATCACCCGCGCCTCCACTTCGGGCGAGAACACCGACCAGCGCCGCACGCGCCAGGCGTCGGCATCGTAGATGTCGAAGTCGATGGGCTGGCCCTCGGGCGACAGCACCACCCTGGTTTCGGGGTGCGGCAGCGCCTCGAACGGCGTCGCGAACGTCACCAGCACCTCCACCGGCACCACCCGGAACGCCACCTTGAAGCCCTGCTGCAGCCGCTCGAGGCTGGAGACGGCGCCGAGCGAGGGCGTGCCCAGCATCACCACCCGGCGGACGCGGTGCGCGCCCTCGTCCCAGGGCGTGAAGACGTCCTGGTCGAGCACATCGTTCGGGCCGTAGCGCAGGTAGTAGTTGGCGATCAGGCCGCCGTTGCTGTGCGCCAGGATGTCCACCGGCAGGTCCGGGTCGCCGTAGTCGCGGCGGATCTGCTCGATCAGCGCGTGCAGCTGCCGCACCGCCTCGAGGTTTTCCCGGCGCCAGTCGTACAGCAGCACGTAGTAGCGGCGGCGGTCGTTGGACGGCACCGGTTCGCCGGGCTCGCCGCGCTTGAAGCGGCCCACGGTCTCGAGCGCGTCGATCAGCGCGCCGTAATAATCGGTGCGCGCCACGCCGTAGAACAGGTCGCCGGGCACCAGGCCACCGCCCTCCCGTTCGGCCTGCTTCATGCGCGCCAGTTCGCGGTACTCGCTGAAGGCCAGCGTGCCGATCGAGCCGGGCCAGAATTCCTTGCCGCTGCCGCGCTCGACCAGGGTCGAGCCCATCAGGCCGTGGATCAGGATCACCGGCGGCTGGTCCGCGTGGTGCACCTGGCTCTCGTACAGCCGCGCCAGGTCGGGGCGCTCGGGGCCGCTGGCGCAGGCGGCCAGCAGCAGGACCAGCAGCAGCGAGGGCCAGCGGGAAAGGCGGTGGATCATGCCGGAAACCTCCGCGGCCGCCGCGGCCCGGCTGGCCGCGGCGGTGGTGAAGCGGGTGGAGCGCTAGGCGGCCACCGTCCCGGCGCCGAGGCGCGGATAGTCGGTATAGCCGGCGGCGCCGGGGGTGTAGAGCGTGCCGGCATCAAGGTCGGCGATCGGCGCACCCGTACGCAAGCGTTCGGGCAGGTCGGGATTCGCAATGAAAGGACGGCCGAAGGAGACCAGGTCGGCCACGCCGCTGGCCAGGTCGTTTTCCGCGCGTTCACCATCGTAGCCACCATTGGCGATCAGGGTGCCCGGGAAGCGGCGGCGCACTTCGGCCAGGAGTTCGCCGGTGACGCTGCCGCCAGCCAGGTGCAGGTAGGCGATGTCGCGCGCGGCCAGCGCATCCACCAACGCCAGGAACTGTTCGCGCTCGCCCTCGAAGTTCACCTCGAGGTCGTTGAACGGATTGAACGGCGACAGCCGCACGCCCACCCGCGCCTTGCCGATCGCGGCGACGGTAGCGTCCACCACTTCGATGACGAAGCGGTTGCGGTTGTCCGCGCTGCCGCCGTAACCGTCGGTGCGCTGGTTGCTGCGCGGGTTGAGGAACTGGCCCAGCAGGTAGCCGTTGGCACCGTGCAGTTCGACGCCATCGACGCCGTGCGCGATCGCGAGGCGCGCGGCCTCGATGTGGGCCTGGCGCAGGCGGACCAGGTCCTCGGCGGTGGCGGCGCGCGGGGTCGCGTTGGGCTGCATGCCGGCGGTGTCGGTCCAGGTCTCGCCGGCGGCGGGGATGGCCGAGGGCGCGACCAGGGTCTCGCCGGCCGGCAGGTTGGCGGTCGCGCCGACCCGGCCGCTGTGCATGAGCTGGATGAACAGGCGACTGCCGCCCGCGTGCAGCGCCTGGGCGATGGCGCCCCAGCCCTGGGCCTGCGCTTCATTGAAGATGCCAGGAATGCGGGCATAGCCGAGGCCGTCTGGCGCCGGCGCGGCGCCTTCCGAGATCACCAGGCCGGCGCCGGCGCGCTGGCCGTAGTATTCGGCCATCAGCGCGTTGGGCAGGTTGCCTTCGGCGCGGGAGCGGGTCATCGGCGCCATCACGACGCGGTTCTTCAGCTTCAGGCCGTTGCGTTCATACGGGGTATCGAGCAGTCGGGTCATGGTGGGTCTCCGGTAGGGTGGCCTAACGATGGGACTCGCAGCCGGCAGAACAAAGCCCCGCCATCGACACCTATCGTTATTCATTTCAGGACGATGCAATGACGCCCCACCGACAGCCCCCGCGCTCCAATGCCGGCATGACCCGCCTTCGCGTCCTGCTCTGCGCCCTGCTGCTCCTGCCTTTCGGGGCGCAGGCCGAACCGTTCGAGAACTCGCGCTTCGAGACGCTCGACGGCGTGCGCGTGCACGTGCGCCACTGGCCGGCTGCAGGCCAGGCCGGAGGCTGCCCGGTGCTGCTGGTGCACGGGCTGGGCGGATCCACGTTCTCCTTCCGGCAGCTGGCGCCGGCGTTGGCCGCGGCCGGCCACCCGGTCTGGGCGATCGACCTGCCCGCCTACGGCTACAGCGCCAGGCAGCCTTTCCCGGGCACCGCCGGGGACGCGCTGGGCCCGTGGCTGGCCGCGCGCCAGCCGGGCAGCGGCTGGTGCCTGGTCGGCCACTCCATGGGCACGCGGGTGGTGGGCGAACTGGTGCGTCGCAGCGAGGTCCCGGTCGAACGCGCGGTCTACGTCGCCGGCAATCCGATCCTGAGCGAGCGCGAGCTCAACAACCGCGAGCGCTACCGCTCCCCGCGCATCCGCCGCTGGCTGGCCAACCTCGCCGAGTCGCGCTACCTCGACGAGGACCGCTTCGGCCGCCTGCTGGCCAAGGCCTACGGCCGCGACCCCACCGACGAGGAAGTGGCGGGCTACCTCACGCCGCTCAAGACGCCCGGCACCGCGCTGGCGATCATGACCGGCTACTCGGCCGAGTTCCCGGTCAACCCCCGCGGCGCCGAACTCGACCGCGTGCCCACGCTCATCCTGTGGGGCGAGAAGGATGCGTGGGTGAAGCCCGAGGTCGCCGACCGCCTGCAGGCGGCGCTGCCCTCGGCGCGCCGCGTCACCATCGCCGGGGCCGGGCACAGCCCGATGGAAACGCATCCCGAGCAGACCCGCGCGGCGGTGCTGGCGCTGTTCCGCGACGCGCCGGCGATGGCGTCCGCGCGCTGACCGACGGCGCCGCGGGCTCAGTCCAGCGCCAGCTCCACGGAAACTTCCGACGGTGATTCCCCGCCGGCCGCCGCGGCCGTGACGAACACGCGCGTCGGTTCCAGCACGCCTTCGGCCAGCAGCGCCGACTGGATCGCCTCGGCCCGCGCTTGCGCCAGCGCCGCCAGCGCGGCGTCGTCCGGCGTGAACAGCGGCAGCAGCTCGCCGCGCAGCCACTGCAGCTCATGCGCGTCGGCCAGCGCGCGCCGGGTGGCACGGTCGGCGTCCTCGGGCGGCGCCGGCGGATCGGTGGGCTTGGCGCGACGGTCGAAGCGTGCCTTGTAGAGGTCGCGCAGGGCCTCGACCTGGTCATCGGCGTCCAGTGCGGCGAACTCGAACTCCGCGGGCGCCACGCCCGCCTGCGCAGCCAGCGCCCCGGCCAGTCCGCGCTCCGCCACTGCCGGCGCGTCGAGCGCAGGCACCTGCACCGCGGGCACGGTGATGCGCAGCTGCGGCCGTTCCGCCAGTCCGCGCGCCAGCGCCGCCAGGCTGGCCTGCTGCTCCGGCGTCAGCGCCGGCTCGCCGGGCGCGAAGACCACGAACTGCGCATCCTCGGCGCCCTCGAACAGCGAGCCCAGGAATGCGAACGGCGCGGTGACGATCTTCACCACGATGTTCTTCAGCACCTGCCACACCACCGGCCCGACCCGGAAGCTCGGATCGTCCAGCGTCCCCGCCACCGGCAGCTGCAGGTCGATCACGCCGTCGCGGTCCTTCAGCAGGCTGGTGGCCAGGCGGATCGGCAGCGACACCTTGTCCTGGCTGTCGGTGGCCTCGCCCCACTCGAGCTGGTCGAGCACCACGTGGTGGCCGGCGTCGAGCTGGCGGTCGCGGATGCGGTAGGTCAGTTCGGTGCTGAGCTTGCCCTTGGCGATCGCGAAACCGGCGTAGCGGCCCGAGTACGGGTTGAACACCGGCAGGTCGATGTTGCTGAACTTCAGCGCCAGGTCGGTGTGCTGGTCGTAGCGGAAGGGATCGAGCTCGCCGGTGATGGTGACGGGCGAGAAGCGGTTCACCACGAAGCCGGCCAGGTCTACCTTCGCGCGCGCCCCCGGTGCGCTCGACAGGCCGCGGATGCGCCCGTCCAGCGATTCGATCCGGGCCTGGAAATTGGGCTGGATGAACAGGTCGGCGAAGCTGAGCGTGGCCGCCTGCACCCGCACTTCGTCGATGCGCACGGGCATCGGCGGCGCGGTCGGCGAGGCCGCGGGCAGGGCGACCGCGGGCGCGGTGCCGGTTGGCGAGACGGGCGAGAACACGCGCACCAGGTTCAGGCTCTGGTCCTGCGACACCACGGCGCGCAGGAAGGGCCGGCGCGCAGTGACGCGGGCGACGCGCAGCGATTCCGGCGCCAGTGCCAGCGTGATGCCCTCGAGGTCGAGGCCGTCCCAGCTGGCCAGCGGCTGCCGTTGCGCGCGGTCCACGACTTCGAAACCGTCCACCCGCGCCTGGCCTTCGAAGCGCAGCCAGGGCGCGGCGCCGGCCTCGGCGAGCTGCAGCCGGCCCTCGGCCGAGGCGCGGCCGTCCCGGATGTCCACCGCCGCGATGTCCGCCAGGTAAGGCTGCAGCTTGGCCAGCGCGATCGCGTCCATCTTCACCGCGAGATCCGCCGCGACGGTGCCGGGCGTCACCTCGCCCTCGGCCGCGAGCGTGGCGGCGCCGTCCAGGGTGGCGGCGAACCGAAGCGGCACCGGCCGGTCGAGGTCGAGCCCGAGCTCGCGCAGGCCCAGTGATACCGGCGCCAGCGCGAAGCGCACCGCGGGCGTGACCGCGCGATCCTCGAAATCCACCGCGGCATCGTTCAGCTCGAGGCTGGCCAGGTTCACCGTCCATTGCAGCGGCGCTTCGACCTCGGGCGCATCGGCAGGCCCGGTGGCCTCGCCCGCCTCGCCCGTGGCCGTGGCCAGGCGCAGCAGGTTCACGCTGCCATCGGGCTCGCGCCAGGCGGTCACGCGCGCGCCGTCGAGCGTCACCGCGCCGACGTCCACGCGCGACCGGGCCAGCGACAGCCGCGTATCGCGCACCGACAGCGCCGGCAGCGTCACCCAGTCCGCGTCGGCGCCGGACGCGCGCAGCGCCAGGCCGCGGCCGGTGAACGCCGGCAGGGTGGCCTCGAGCTGCATCGCCTGGTCGTAGCGGAAGTCGTACTCGCCGGCGAGCTCGAACTCACCGTCGGTGAGCTCGAAGGGCAGCTGCTCGCTGGCGAACTCCCACACGCTGCGCGCCTTCAGCCCGCGCACTTCGAAATGGCCCTGCGAGGCGATCGGCTGCAGCGACAGGCGCCCGCGCCAGTCGAAGCGCTCGCCGGATTCGCTGGCCGCGCTGAGCGTGAAGCCGCCGCCCTCGGGCGTGGTGCGGAAGCCCGCGAGTTCGAACTGGATCGGCGCCAGCGTCTTCTCCGGCTGCTCGCGGCGGCTGCGGTCGGCGAACGCCACCGCGCCACCGGAGACAACCAGCTGGTCGATGATGACCGCGGGCAGCGGCGCGGCTTCCGCCGCCGTGGGGTCTTCGGGCGGCACCAGCGCCGACAGGTTCAGCGCGCCGTCGGGCCCGATGATGGCGCGTGCGAACGGCCCGTTGATGCGCACCACCTTGAAGCTCCACGCGCCGCGCCAAAGCGAGGCCAGCTCGAAGTCGAGGTAGAGCCGCTCCCAGGCCAGCAGCGGCCGGGCCGGATCGTCCACGCGCAGGTCGCGCACGGTGACTTCGAAGGTGAAGGGATGGGTGATGACTTCGCCGACCTGCACCGGCACCCGCAGCGCGGCGCTGGCCTCGCGCTCGATCGCGTCATGCAGCAGGCGCGGCGCCCACCAGAACCCGACCGCCGCATACAGGCCCAGCGCCAGCACGGCCGCGCCCGGCATCCAGATCCGCTTCCGCTTCAGCCACGCCGGCATGCCCGTTTCCCCGAGGAGCCCGGCGCCATCATGGGTCGCGGATCGTTAAGGCGGCAAGACGATCGGTGCGCTAACCTCGCGGCAGTCCTTTCCGCGGAGACCGCCGATGACCCCGATGCGCTCGCTGCTGTTCGCCGCCACCGCCGGCCTGGCCCTGTCCGCCTGTTCCACACCGCCCCCGTCCGACGCCGCGCCAGCCGACGCCGTCGCGCCCGCCGAAGCCAGCGCCGCGCCAGGGGCCGACGTCCCGCCGGCTGCCGATGCTGCAGACGCTGCCGACTTTGCCGACGCTGCCGATACCGCCGATGCCACCGATGCCACCGATGCCACCGATGCCACCGATGCCACCGATGCCGAGGAGATGACCATGACCTGCGATGCCGGGAAGGGCCAATGGGCCGTGGGCCAGCTCGCCAACGAGGCGCTGGTGGCGAAGGTGAAGGCCGACACCGGCTCCGACCGCTATCGCGTGATCCCGCCGGACACGGCGGTGACGATGGATTACCGGGAGGACCGGGTGAACATCGAAACCGACGCCGACAACCGCGTCATCGCGGTGCGCTGCGGCTAGTCGCGGCGCGTCGCCACCGGCCGCGCCGCCGACTGGCGGCCGCAGCCGAGCAGGCGCGAGCCTTCCAGCCACGCCGGGTCGGGGTAGTAGGCGAACAGCAGCTGGCCCTGCTTGAGGGTGTCGATCACGTCGCGCGCCACCTGCGGGCGCACCGCGGGGCAGCCGAAGCTGCGGCCCAGCCGGCCCTGCTTCAGCGCCTGCAGCGGGTCCACGTAGGGCGCGCCGTGCATCACGATCAGGCGGTCGCGTGCAGCATCGTTCACGCCGGGCTCGAGGCCATCCATGCGCAGTGAGTAACCGTTGCCGCCATGGTAGGTCTCGGCGGTGCGGAACAGGCCGAGGCTGGACTGATGGCTGCCCTCGACGTTCGAGAACGCCTGCGCCAGGTTCTCGCCGCTGCCGCGCCCGTGCGCCACGTGCTCGGCGAACAGCAGCCGGCGCTGGTCCAGGTCGAACACCCACAGCCGCGGCTCGGTGGATGGCAGCGAGTAATCAATCACGGCCAGCTTCCCGGCGTCCGGCGCCATCGCGCCGGCGCGCGCGCACTCGCTGGCTTCCAGCGCCAGCGACAGCACCTTCGGGTCCAGGCCCGGGGCCTGGCCGGCCAGGCGCGCCGCCAGGCCATCGGCGGCCTGGAGGGGCAGCGCGGCCAGGGCCAGCAGCAGGGGCGGGAGGCGTTTCATCGCGGCAGCTTAGTCGTCCACCGGCGATGCAGGCTGAACCGGGTCCGACGCGATGCCCTGGGCGTCGAGAACCGTGACCGGCGCCGCACGCAGCGGCTGGTCGGTCAGCACCACGGTCGCCCCGGGCGCCAAGGCCTCCTCCACCAGCGCGGCGAACTCCGGCGCCACGACCACCGCGCGCGCCAGCGCCGCCGGGTCCTGCACCGGGTCGCCCAGCACCTGCACCCACCGGCGGCGGGCGCCGGACGGGTCCGGGCCGGGCTCGGCGCCCTCGAGCAGCTGGAACGCGCGCATACCGTCGGGCAAGGGCTCGCCGGCGCCCAGCGGCGCACGGCCGATCTCGATGCCTTCGCGCAGCACGACCAGGGCGCCGTCGGCGCGGCTGACCAGCACGGTGAGCGCGCCGGGCGGCGCGCGTTCCGGTGCCCACTCGTGGCCAGCCCAGGCCGGCGTCGGCAGGCGATGCCGCGCGATCGGCGTCGCCAGCACCGACGGGGCCGGGGCCGCCGGCGCCCGGGCGAATACACCCGGATCAGCCAGCAGCGGTGCCTGGCCGGGCTGATCGGTGATCACCACCGTGATGCCGTGGGCGGTGACGCCGTAGAGCCGCTCCGAGAACGCATACGGCAGGCGCACGCAGCCGTGCGAGGCCGGGTAGCCGGGCACGCGGCCCGCGTGCAGCGCGATGCCGTCCCAGGTCAGGCGCTGCATGAAGGGCATCGGCGCGTCGTCGTACAGGTTGGAGTAGTGCTCGCGCTTCTTCTGCAGGATGGTGAACACGCCGGTCGGCGTCTCGAAACCCGGCTTGCCGGTGCTGACGGTGGCGACGCCGATGCGCACGCCGTTGCGGTACACGTAGGCGCGCTGTTCGGGCAGGCTCACCAGCACCAGCACCGGGCCGCGCGGCGAGAGCTCGGGCAGCCAAAGGTACTCCCCCGGCAGCAGCTGCAGCGGCGTGGCGCCGGGCACCGGCACCGGATCGGCCGGCCGCGCCCCCGCGGCTCCGGCGATGCCAAGCGCGAAGACACCGGCCAACAGCAAGTTCGCGCGGCGACGGTTCAATGCGCGAACAGCACGGGCAGCCCGGACTGCGCCAACACGGCGCGGGTGGCGCCGCCCAGCACCTGCTCGCGCCAGCGCGAGTGGCCGTAGCCGCCCATCACGATCAGTTCGGCGTGCCGGGCGGTGGCGTAATCCACGATCACTGCACCGGTGCTGCGGCCTTCGCGCGACTGCGTGACCACCTGCACCTGGAACCCGTGGCGTGCGAGGTGGGCGGCGATATTGGCGCCGGGCGCGTCCCCGTGGGCCGCTTCGCCGACCTCAGGGTCCACCACCAGCACGTCCACGCGCGCGTCGCGCGGCAGCAGCGGCAGGGCATCGTGGATGGCGCGTGCAGCTTCGCGCCGCGGCTGCCAGGCCAGCACGACGCGGCGCGGCGGCACCATCAGCTTCGCGCCTTCGGGCATCACCAGCACCGGCCGGCCACTGTCGAGAAGCAGCGCGCTGAAGGCGATCGGGAAACGACCCGTTTCGCTGCGGCCAAGGATGGCCAGGTCGGCGTGGCGTGCGTGCAACGCGGCGGTCTCTTCGGGCCACTGCAGCAGCGATTCGACCACGCGCAGCTCGGCCTCCACCCCGGCGCGCTGCAGGCGCTCGCGCGCCGCTTCGCCGGCGGCGGCGGCGGTGGCGCGCAGGGCGTCGAAATCGGCCTGGTTCAGGCTCAGCACGGCCATGCCCCACTCCGAGGCCACCGGCATCGGGAGGGCGATCGCGGCGAGCACGGCGACGCGGGCGCCGTGCGCGTTGGCCAGCGCAGCCGCCGCGTCGAGCGCGGCGGCATCGGCATCGGAATACTGCAGCGGAACCAGCAGGTCCTTGGGCATGGCGCACCTCCACGGGGGCTCGGCCGCGTGGGCCGCAGGACCAGCCTACGCCCAAGCGGCCCGCGGGCGTTGACGCCGGTCAAGCCGGGTGTTGGCTACTCGAACGAGTACTGGCCGGCGACCGGCACGTAGACGTGGCCTTCGTACTGCTGGCTGTCGATGATGTGGGTGGCGCCGGCGTGGCGGTTGACGTTGCCCAGGCGCTGGCCGGCCGGCGCCAGGTACGCCCAATACCGGCCTTCGGCATCCGGGGTCGGCGGGTCGGGCTCGGCCATGAACTGCGGGCCCGGGCGCTGGCCGTTGCGGCGGTGGTGTTCATCGGCCGCCGCCGCGCGGGCGTCGAGGTCGACCGTGTAGTCGATCACCACGGTGCGGCCCACCAGGTTCTCGTTGCCGCGGCGCACGACCACCACTTCGCCCACCAGGGTCACGCGCCGCAGGCGCGGACCGGGGCCGCGGGGCTCGTGCACGATACGCGCGACCTCGCGCAGCTGCAGGTGTTCGCTGGCGATGCGGGTGTAGTTCTCGGGGCTGATTGCCGCCGGCACCGGCGCCGCGGCCAGGGTCAGGGCAAGCGCGAGCAGCATTCGAAGCATGTGGCCTCCGGCGAGACGTCCCGGGGCGATCATAGCGCCGTGTCCGCCCCGCCATCCAAGGCCGGCTCGGGCGCTGATGCGCCTGCCGGATGGCATGGGGTTGCTGTCGCCTTCATCCGCGAGGGGCTAGCGTGCGCCCATGGCCTCGCCACTCACCACCCCGCTCCGCGCGCCCGTCCGCCGCTGGATACAGCGCGCCTTCCCGCGCGCGCCGGGCGGCATCGACTATGACCAGCCGCGCGGCGACCCGGGCCTGTTGCCGCCCGATGGCGTCACCTGGCGGGTGCACGCGGACTTCCCGGGCATGCTCAGCGGCGGGCTGTGCGCGCTGATGCTGCAGACGCTGCATCCGGCGGCGCTGGCGGGCGTCTGGGACCATTCGAACTTCCGCACCGACCTGGTCGGCCGGCTGCGCCGCACCACCGATTTCGTCGCGGGCACCACCTACGCGCCGCGCGCGGAGGCCGAACGGCTGGTGGCGCGCGTGCGCCGCATCCACGCGAGAGTGCGCGGGGTTGCGGAGGACGGCAGCGCGTACTCCGCCGATGACCCGGCGCTGCTGACCTGGGTGCACGTGACCGAGGCCTACGGCTTCCTGCGCGGTTACCGCCGCTACGCGGGTCCGCTGTCGCCGGCGGACGGCGATCGCTACTACGACGAATCGCGGCGGATCGCCGAGGCCCTCGGCGCGCGCGACGTGCCGCGCAGCGAGGGCGAGGTCGAGGACTACTTCCGCAGCGTGCGGCCGCGACTCGCGTGCACCACGCGCTCGCGCACGGTGCTGGCGGTGCTGGCGTCGATGGACCTGCCGGTGCCGCTGCCGGGCCTGTCGCGGGACCTGTTCCTGGGCGCCGGCGCGGCGCTGCTGCCCGGTTGGGCCGAACAACTGCTGGGACGCACCCCGCGGCAAGCCCTGCACGCGAGCATGGCGGCCGCGGGGCTGGCCGCCGTGGCGCCGCTGTTCCGCGCCGCGCTC
>NZ_JALHQI010000033.1 GCF_022842045.1 Arenimonas sp.
CGCTTGATTCGCTTCGAGGTCTCCTGGATCTGGTCACGGATGTTGTCCATGCCCTGGATCGTCTGGCGCACCACTTCGGCGCCCTTGGCGGCGATCTGCACGGAGCGCTGCGCCACGTCGGCCGATTCGGCGGAGTTCTTCGACACCTCGTCGATGGAGGACGCGATCTCGTTGATCTGCGCCGAGGCGCTGGTGATCTGCTGCGCCTGGTGCTCGGCGGCCTCGGCGAGGTGCATCGCGGTGGCCTGCGTTTCCTGGGCGGCGGCGGCGACCTGCACGGCTGTTTCGTTAATGGTGGACACCAGGGATCGCAGCGCTTCGACCGCGAAGTTGATGGAGTCGGCGATCGCGCCGGTGATGTCCTCGGTAACCGTCGCCTTGACCGTCAGGTCGCCTTCGGCGAGCGAACCCATTTCGTCCAGCAGGCGCAGAATCGCCTCCTGGTTGCGCTGGTTCAGCTCCTGCGTGGTGCCGAGGCGGCGACGCTGGTCGCGGAAGATGGTGAGCAGCAGGCCAATGATGCCGACGCCGGCGCCGACGGCGCCGCCGATGGCGAAGTAGTTGTTGGGGAAGACGCGCTGGTAGTTGATGGCGTCGAAGCTGGCGAACAGCGCCTGGCTGTTCTCGAGCAGGACGTTGGAGTCCTCGGAAATCTGCGTGGCGGCGCCCTGCACTTCGGCCAGGTCGGCGGCGGCTTCCAGGATGATGTCGAGGTCGGCCTGCGCCTCGGCGTACAGGTCGGACGCGGCCTGCAGGTTGGCGATGCCGGCGGCGCTGGTGATGCGGTTGTAGCCCGCCTCGGCGTTGCCGTCGCGGAAGCCTTCGAGCACCGAGGCGAACACGCCGGCGTCGCGAGAGAGCGCGTCGGCGGCCGAGACCGCGTTCTCGCCGCCGGCGACGATTTCCGTCACGCGGCGCGACATGCGGTCGGCGAGCACGAGCTGGCGGTTGGCGATGGAGATCTGCGAGGCCGGAGCGTTGGCGTCGGAGAGCGATCGCACTACTTCGTCGAGCTGGAAGGCCAGCCGCGGCACGCGCGCGGTGAACTGGGCGGCGGTGTCGGCGAGGTTGAGCACTTCCTCCTCGCTCTGGGTGATGCGGTCGGCGGCCTCGGCCATCGGGGTCCAGGTCTCGGTCACCTTCTCGAGCGCGCTGCTGACGCCGAGCGCGAACGGGTCGCCCTCGTAGCCGGGCACGTTCTCGGTTTCGCTGCCGGTACGCAGGGCCGCGACGATCGAGTCGATGCGGGCCTTGGTGGCCTTGAACTCGGTGAAGGCGTCGGCGTTGCCGTCGACGGCTTCCTGGGTGTACTTCGCAAGCTGCTGCGAAAGCACCTGGAGGTCCGCCGTGAGGCCTCGCGCGTTGTTCTCCTGGGTGTTCAGGTAGGACGCATACAGGAAGTTCGCGGCGAACACCGCCAACGAGACGATCAGGATGAACGACCAGAACCTCAGGCCGAAATTGGTTAGCGTGTCGGTGAACGAGCGCGAATTAGTGCTCATGACTGGACCTCAACCCCTGTAAAAAACAAATGAGTGGAACCTTGGACGGCTACTTATGCGGTGGCCTGGCGGAATTCCGGGGTGCGCGTGAGCAACGACATGTTGAACACACCCCAGGTCTGGTCGGCCAGGCGGTAGACCTGGCCGACGAAATGGCCGTATCGGCCGTCGTTCTCACCCGCCATCTCGGCCCGGTGGGAGTCGTTGAAGGTTCGCTGGCCGAACAGCTCGTCGATGATGACCGCGACGTTGCCGCCGGCCTGGCGCACCACGAGGCAACGCTGGCCCTCGTGCACGACCGTGCGGTCGCCCTCGAGGAACTGCTTGAGGTCCACCACCGGCAGCAGGCTGCCGCGCACGTTGGCCACGCCCAGCATCCACGGGTGCGCGCCCGGCACCGGGGTGACCGGCGGCAGCGGCAGGATCTCGACCACTTCATCGAACGAGGACACCAGGCGGCGCTGCCCGAGGCGGAAACCAACGCCGCGCCAGTGGCCCGGCGCTTCGATCATTTCCGGGCGGCCGGCGACGTGCGCGAGCGAGCGCTCCTCGTAGTCAAGCAGGACATCGAAGGGGTTGGCGCGCGGTGCGGGGGGAGACTTGGCCATGGCGTGCGCCTCAGCCCGCCGGGACGTACTTGCGGATGGCGGAGAGCAGCTCATCGCGCGTGAAGGGCTTCGTGAGGTACTGCTCCGAGCCGACGATGCGGCCGCGGGCCTTGTCGAACAGGCCATCCTTGGACGACAGCATGATCACCGGCGTCTGCTTGAACATCTGGTTGTTCTTGATCAGCGAGCAGGTCTGGTAGCCGTCCAACCGCGGCATCATGATGTCGACGAAGACGATCTGCGGTTGGTGGTCGGCGATCTTGGCCAGCGCCTCGAAGCCGTCCGTGGCCGTCACGACGTCGCAGCCCTCCTTCTTGAGGAGGGTTTCGGCGGTGCGGCGGATCGTCTTCGAGTCGTCGATGACCATGACCCGCAAGCCGGCCAGGTGGTTGTCTTCCATCTCACTCCCCATTCCAATGCTGTCCCTGGCAGTGCGCAGGCCCTTGCCGGGCATACGTATTAATAGCTTATATCCCAGCCGAACCGGAATGTGTCAAGCACGACACAGTTCCTGTGTGACCGACCTCACCATCCCGGGGAGGCCCTGCTAGTCTAGGGCTCCGCGAGGATGGAGATGCAGCGCCGATGGCACTGGACGTGGCCGTGGTGATGGATCCGATCAGCCGTATCAAGATCGGGAAGGATACTAGCTTTGCGATGATGCTCGAGGCCCGGCGCCGCGGGCATCGCCTGCACTACATCGCGCCCGGCGGGCTGTCGCTGGACGGCGAGCGGGCCATGGCCCGGATGGCCGTGGCCGAGGTCCGGGACGATCCGGCCGACTGGTTCACCCTGGGTCCGGTGCAGCGCCGCCCGCTGGCCGAGATGGACGTGGTGCTGGTCCGGACCGACCCCCCGTTCGACGCCAATTACCTTTATGACACGCATATCCTGGGCCTGGCCCAGGGCCAGGGCGTGCTGGTGGTCAACGACCCCCGGGGCCTGCGCGACCTGAACGAGAAGCTGGGCGCCCTGCTGTTTCCCCAGTGCTGCCCGCCGACCCAAGTGTCCCGGGACGCGGCCGAGCTCCGGGACTTCGTGGCCGGCCACGGCGAGGCGGTGCTCAAGCCGCTGGACGGCATGGGCGGCCGATCGATCTTCCGGGTCCATGCCGGCGACCCGAACCTGAACGTGATCCTGGAAACCCTGACCGACAACGGCCGGAACCTGGCCCTGGCCCAGCGCTACCTTCCTGAAATCAAGGACGGCGACAAGCGCATCCTGCTGGTGGACGGCGAGCCGGTGCCCTACTGCCTGGCCCGCATCCCGCAGGGCAACGAGTTCCGGGGCAACCTGGCGGCCGGCGGTCGCGGCGAGGGCCGGCCGCTGTCGGACCGGGACCGCTGGATCGCGGCCCAGGTCGGCCCCGAGCTCAAGCGGCGGGGCATGCTGTTCGTGGGCCTGGACGTGATCGGCGACTACCTCACCGAGGTCAACGTCACCAGCCCGACCTGCGTGCGCGAGCTCGATGCCCAGTTCGGGCTCAACATCGCCGGCCAGCTGTTCGACGCCATCGAGGCCCGCCGGGCCGGTCGCGACTGAGATGGCGGCGCCGGTGATCGGCCCGAGCGAGCGGCTCAGCGCCACCCTGGCGCTGAGCCTGGTGGCGTTCGGCGTGCTGATCCTGGGCGTGGGCTTCGCCCGCGACTCGGCCGCCCCGATCACACCGACCCTGGACGTGATCCTGACCGAGACCCGCAGCGACGCCGCCCCCGAGGACGCCGACTTCATCGCCCAGGCCAACAACCAGGGCGGCGGCGACAGCGACGAGGCCGAGCGCCCCCGCGAGGAACAGCTGGCCCCGGTGCCCAAGCCCGAGCCCGGCCTGGCGCCGGAGACCCTGGTCGCCCAGGCCCCGCCGCCCGAGCCGGAACCGACTCCGCGCCTGCTCAGCACCACGGCGCCCAGCGAGTTCGCCCTGCCCGCCCCCAAGGACCAGCGCAAGACCGAACCCAGCCCGCTGGCCCCGGGCCGCGAGCTGGTGGAGCAAAGCCTGGAGATGGCCCGCCTGGCCGCCGAGATCGAGCGCAAGCAGGAACTGCGGGCCAAGCGCCCCAAGCGCAAGTTCGTCTCGGCCAGCACCAAGGAATATGAGTACGCCAGCTACCTGCGGGCCTGGGTGGTGAAAGTCGAACGCGTGGGCAACCTCAACTACCCCGACGAAGCCCGGCGCCGTGGCCTGGGCGGCCGGCTGGTGATGACGGTGGCGGTGCGCCGCGACGGCAGCATCGAGGAGATCCTGCTCAACCGCAGTTCGGGGCTGGGCGTGCTCGACCAGGCCGCGATGCGCATCGTGCGCCTGTCCGAACCCTTCCCGCCGCTGCCGCGCACCGACGAGAACATCGACGTGCTGCACATCACCCGCACCTGGCAGTTCCGCAACGGCAGCGTCGAAAGCGAATAGTCAGCTCAACAGCGCGTCGATCACCGCCATCCGCACCGGCAGGCCATTGGCCACCTGCGCCAGCACCCGCGACTGCGGGCCATCGGCGACCGCGCCGTCGATCTCGATGCCGCGGTTCATCGGGCCGGGATGCATCACGATGGCGTCGGGCACGGCCAGCGCCAGCCGGCGCGGGTCCAGGCCGTAGTCGCGGAAGTAGTCCTCCAGCGAGGCCACCAGGCCCTGCTCCATCCGCTCGCGCTGCAGGCGCAGCATGATCGCCACGTCCACGCCGGCGATGGCGTCGTCGAAGCGTTCGACCACGCGGCAGCCGCGCAGGGTGTCCGCATCGGGCAGCAGGTTGCCCGGGCCACAAACGCGGATCTCGCCGCAGCCCAGCGCGCGCAGGGCATGCAGGTCGGAACGGGCCACGCGCGAGTGCAGCAGGTCGCCGGCCACCAGCACCTTCAGCGCGGCGAAGTCGGCGCCCTTGTGCTGGCGCAGGGTCAGCATATCGAGCAGGCCCTGGGTCGGATGCGCGGCGCGGCCGTCGCCGGCGTTGATCACGCGCGTACCCGGGTTTGCGCCGGCGGCCAGCGCCGCCACGGCGCCATCGTCGGCATGCCGGATCACGAACACGTCCACGCCCATCGCCTCGATGGTCTTGAGCGTGTCGAGCGCACTTTCGCCCTTCTTGGTGGACGAGGTGGCGACGTCGAAGTTCAGCACGTCCATGCCCAGGCGCGTCGCGGCCAGCTGGAAGCTGCTGCGGGTGCGGGTGCTGGCCTCGAAGAACAGCGTGCACAAGGTGCGCCCGGCGTGGCGGCGGCGCAGCGCGGTGCCGGCGTGCGCGTGCGGCAGCATCTGCTCGGCGCGCTCGAGCAGGCCGTTGACCCGGCCGGCGTCCAGGCCGTCGAGGGTCAGCAGGTGGCGAAGGCGGCCGTCGTCGGCGAACTGCAGGGCGTGGCTCATGGGCGAGAAGGTCCGGGGTCGAGGGGAATGCGGATTTCGGGATCGGCCAGCCAGCGCTCCAGGATCACCACCGCGGCGACCGCGTCGAGCTGGTCGGCCTGCGAACGCTTGCGGGCACCGGCGGCGCGGCCGGCGGCGAAGCGCTGGGCCGCTTCGATCGAGCTGCGGCCCTCGTCCACCTGCTGCACCGGCAGCGCATAGCGCCGCGCCAGCTCGCGGGCGAAACCGCGGGCGCGCTGGCGGGCGGGCTGGTCGCCGCCGTCGGCGGGCACCGGGTCGCCGACCACCAGGGCATCGGGGCGCCAGTCGCGCATCCAGCGGTCCAGGCGCGGCCAGTCGGGGCCGCTGGCGTGCACGTCGAGCACGCCCACTTCGCGGGCGCTGCCCGAGACGGTGTTGCCGACGGCGACGCCGATGCGCTTGGCGCCGACGTCGAAACCCAGCAGCGTGACGGGCCCGCTCATGCGTGCCCGGAGTAGTCGGTGAGCGTGGACAGGTCGACGCCCAGCTGGCGCGCAGCCGCCCGCCAGCGTTCGCCCAGCGGGGTGTCGAACACGATGCCGCGGTCCACCGGCACGGTGAGCCAGCTGTTCTGGGCCAGTTCGTCCTCGAGCTGGCCGGCCTCCCAGCCGGCGTAGCCCAGCGCCACCAACACGCGCGCGGGCCCGTCGCCGCGCGAGAGAGCCTCGAGGATGTCGCGCGAGGTGGTGACCGAGAGGCCGGGCGCGACGTGCAGGGTCGAGCTCCACTCGCTGTCGTCGCCGTGCAGCACGAAGCCGCGGTCCGGGTGCACGGGCCCGCCGGCGACGATGGCGCGCGCGGCCAGGGCGGGGTTCTGGGTGCCGAGCTTGAGGTGGTCGAGCAGTTCGCCCAGCGTGTAGTCGGCCAGGCGATTGATGACGATCCCCATGGCGCCGCCTTCGTCGTGCTGGCACACCAATGTCACCGACCGCTGGAAATTGGGGTCCTCCAGCGCCGGCATGGCTACCAGGAAGTGATCGGCCAGGGACGGGGTCTGCATCATGCGCATATTCTAGCGCCCGGTCCCGGTGCCGGGGCCACCACGGAAGCGAAGGTCGCTTTCTCCTCCGTGAAGCCTTTATGTCGGAGAAAGCGACCTTCGCTTTCCCGGTGACGACGGCGCCCCGCAGCTGTAAAAGAAAACGCCGGGCAAGCCCGGCGTCTTCGGCGCAACCCCATGCCAGGGTTACTTGACCTCGGAAAGCTCGACCCCGTCCAGGCCCTGCGACAGCGTGCGGGCGTCGCCGCCCTGCGCCAGCTTGATCTTCAGGCGCACCTCGTTGGCCGAGTCGGCGAAGCGCAGCGCGTCCTCGTAGCTGATCTCGCCCGCCTGGTAGAGCTCGAACAGCGCCTGGTCGAAGGTCTTCATGCCCAGGTTGGTCGACTCCTTCATGACGTCCTTGATCTTGTGGATCTCGCCGTCGCGGATGTAGTCCTGCACCAGCGGCGTGCCCAGCAGGATCTCCATCGCCACCCGGCGCGACTTGCCGTCCGGCGTGGGGATGAGCTGCTGCGCCACCACGCCCTTGAGGTTCATCGACAGGTCCATCAGCAGCTGGCTGCGGCGGTCCTCGGGGAAGAAGTTGATGATGCGGTCCATCGCCTGGTTCGCGTTGTTGGCGTGCAGCGTGCACAGCACCAGGTGGCCGGTTTCCGCGAACGCGATCGCGTGGTCCATGCCCTCGCGGGTGCGGACCTCGCCGATCATGATCACGTCGGGCGCCTGGCGCAGCGTGTTCTTCAGCGCCGCCTCCCAGCTGTCGGTGTCGATGCCGACCTCGCGCTGGGTGATGATGCAGCCCTCGTGCTTGTGCACGAACTCGATCGGGTCCTCGATGGTGATGATGTGGCCCGACGAGTTCATGTTGCGGTAGCCGATCATGGCCGCCAGCGAGGTGGACTTACCCGTGCCGGTGGCGCCGACGAACAGGATGATGCCGCGCTTGGTCATCGCCAGCGTCTTGATGACGGCCGGCAGGCTGAGCTCCTCGACGGTCGGGATGCGGGTCTCGATGCGGCGCAGCACCATGCCGACCTGGTTGCGCTGGTAGAAGCAGGACACGCGGAAGCGGCCGACGCCGGAGACGCCGATCGCGAAGTTGCACTCGTGGGTCTTCTCGAACTCCTCGCGCTGCGAGGGGTTCATGACGTTGAGCACCAGGTCGCGAGACTGCTGCGGGGTCAGCGGGTTCTGGGTGATCGGCGACAGCTTGCCGTTGACCTTCATCGACGGCGGCACGCCGGCCGTGATGAACAGGTCCGAGGCCTTCTTGTGCGCCATCAGCTTCAGGAAGGAGGTGAAGTCGATGCTGCTCATGCGTGCTCCTGTTCTGCCACCGTGGCCTTGGCCCGGTGGCGGTGCTCATGTGGCGTCCTGCCAGCCCCCCGACCGGCAGCCGCGTCAGTCGAAAAGCTTCTTTTCCTTGGCGTATTCCTTGGCCTGCAGCTTGGTCACCAGGCCGCGCTTGACCATGTCCTGCAGGCACTGGTCGAGGGTCTGCATGCCGTACTGCTGGCCGGTCTGGATGGCCGAGTACATCTGGGCCACCTTGTCCTCGCGGATCAGGTTGCGGATGGCCGGGGTGGCGATCATGATCTCGTGCGCGGCGACGCGGCCGCCGCCGACCTTCTTGAGCAGCGACTGCGAGATGACCGCGCGCAGCGACTCGGACAGCATCGAGCGCACCATCGGCTTTTCGCCGGCGGGGAACACGTCGATGATGCGGTCGATGGTCTTGGCCGCCGACGAGGTGTGCAGGGTGGCGAACACCAGGTGGCCGGTTTCCGCGGCGGTCAGCGCCAGGCGGATGGTCTCGAGGTCGCGCATCTCGCCGACCAGGATGTAGTCGGGGTCTTCGCGCAGCGCCGAGCGCAGGGCCTCGTTGAAGCCGTGGGTGTCACGGTGGACCTCGCGCTGGTTGACCAGGCACTTCTGCGAGGTGTGCACGAACTCGATCGGGTCCTCGACCGTGAGGATGTGGCCGAACTCGTTCTTGTTCACGCTGTCGACCATGGCCGCCAGGGTGGTGGACTTGCCCGAGCCGGTGGGACCGGTGACCAGCACCAGGCCCTGGGGCTGCTGCACCAGCTCGGCGAAGATCTTGGGCGCGGCCAGCTCCTCGAGGGTGAGGATCTGGCTGGGAATGGTGCGGAACACGGCGCCGGCGCCGCGGTTCTGGTTGAAGGCGTTGACGCGGAAGCGCGCCAGGCCGGGGATTTCGAAGGAGAAGTCGACCTCGAGGAATTCCTCGTAGTCGCGGCGCTGCTTGTCCGACATGATGTCGTACACCAGCGCGTGGACCTGCTTGTGGTCGAGCGCGGGGATGTTGATGCGGCGGACGTCGCCGTCGACGCGGATCATGGGCGGCAGGCCGGCCGAGAGGTGGAGGTCGGAGGCCTTGTTCTTGACCGAGAATGCCAGCAGTTCAGCGATGTCCATTACTTAACGTCCCCTTGGCGCATCAAACGGATAGGCGACCGCGCGTCCCCGGGGCAGTATAGCCCTATCCACGAAGGTGAATACCCCCCATGGAATCGGTGCACCCGACGCTTCACGACGTCCTGCAAACCATTGAAAACGCGGCCGTGCTGGCAGGGCGGCCACGCCAGGTCGGACTGCTGGCCGTGTCCAAGACCCGGCCCGCCTCGGCGGTGCGCGAACTGGCTGCCGCCGGGCAGCATGCCTTCGGCGAGAACTATGTCCAGGAGGGCGCCGCGAAGGCCCGCGAACTGGCCGGCCTGGGGCTCGAGTGGCACCTGATCGGCCACCTGCAGTCGAACAAATGCCGCGAGGCCGCCGAGGCCTTCGACTGGGTGCAGTCGCTGGACCGCATGAAACTGGTCGCGGCGCTGGACCAGGCCCGGCCCGCCGATCGCCCGCCCCTGAACGTGCTGATCCAGGTGAACGTGGACGGCGAGGCCGGCAAGTCCGGCTGCCGCCCCGACGAGGTGATGGCGCTGGCCGACGCGGTGGCTGCCGCGCCCCGGTTGCGCCTGCGCGGACTGATGGCCATCCCCGAGCCGCACCCCGACCCGGCCCATCGCCGCGCCGCCTTCCGCCGCCTGCGCGAACTGCGCGATGCACTGGCCGCCCGCTTCCCCGGCATCGACACCCTGTCGATGGGCATGAGCGATGATTTCCCGCTGGCCATCGCCGAAGGCGCGACCCTGGTGCGCCTCGGCACCGCCCTGTTCGGCCTGCGCGGCCGGTAAACCTTTCCCAGGACTCGAACGAATGAACACCCACACGATCGCATTCATCGGCGGCGGCAACATGGCCCGCAGCCTGATCGGCGGATTGATCAAGACCGGCCGCGCGCCCGAATCCCTGCGCGTGGCCGAGCCCGTGGCCGGGCTTCGCGATGCATTGGCGGCCGACTTCGGCGTGCGCGTGCGCGCCTCGGGGCCGGAGGCCGCGGACGGCGCCGCCACCTGGGTGCTGGCGGTGAAGCCACAGGTGATGCGCGAGGTGTGCGAGGGCCTGGCCACGCTGGCGCAGATCCATCGGCCGCTGGTGGTGTCGATCGCGGCCGGCATCCCCACCGAACGGATCGACCAGTGGCTCGGCGGCGGCCAGGCCGTGGTGCGGGCGATGCCGAACACGCCCGCCCTGCTCGGCGCCGGCGCCACCGGCCTGTTCGCGAATGCCGCCGTAGGCAGCGGGCAGCGTGAAGAGGCCGAAGCCCTGATGCAGGCCGCCGGCCTCACCGCGTGGATCCCCGACGAGGCGCTGATGGATGCCGTGACCGCCGTGTCCGGCAGCGGCCCCGCCTACGTCTTCCTGCTGGCCGAGGCGATGCAGGCCGCGGGCGAAGCGCAGGGGCTGTCCCCAGACACCGCCCGCACGCTGGTGCTGCAGACCCTGCTCGGCGCGGCACGCATGCTCGCTGAATCCGGCGATCCGGCCGCGGTGCTGCGCCAGCGCGTGACCTCCCCGGGCGGCACCACCCAGGCCGCGGTCGAATCCTTCGAAGCCAACGGCTTCCGCGACCTCGTCGCACAGGCCATCGCCGCCGCCACCGAACGCGGCCGCCAGCTCGCCGCCGGCTGACCCTCCCACAGGGTCGGGCGCGGTGCGATGATGGGCGCCCACCCGGAAGGAGACTGGCCATGCGCCCGATGACTGCCGCGATCGCCCTGCTGGCGCTGCTTGCCGCCGCGCCCGCACTCGCCGAGAACTCCCTGCGTGCCGGCGACATCACCGTGCACTTCAACGCCCTGCCCACCACCACGCTCACCCCGGAAGTGGCGCGCGCCAACGGCATCACCCGCTCGGCGAACCGCGCGCTGGTGAACATCGCCGTGCGCCAGGGCGAACCCGGCGCCGACCGCGCCGTCGCCGCCAAGGTGACGGTGGCCGCCACCAACCTCGCCGGCCAGCGCGTCGAGCTGCGCATGCGCGAGGTGCGCGAGGGCGATGCCATCTATTACCTGGGCGAAGCGCGCACCTCGGGCCGCGAAACGCTGAGCTTCGACCTGTCGGTGACGCCGGAAGGCGCCGAGCGCCCGATCCGCACCGTGTTCCGCCAGGAGTTCTTCGGCCAGTGAGCCTGCTGCTGGTACGACACGGCCAGGCCAGCTATGGCGCCGCCGATTACGACAAACTTTCCGAGCGCGGCCACCTGCAGGCCCGGCGCCTGGGCGAGTGGCTGGCGCGCGGCGGCCATCGCTTCGAGGCCGTGGTGGTGGGCGGGATGCGTCGCCACCGCGAAACCGCCGACGGCGTGATCGAAGCGTTCGCCGCGCAGGGCCTGCCCCTGCCCGCGCCCATCGCCGACCCCGGTTTCGCCGAGTTCGACCACGAGGCCGTGTTCAGCACCTGGCTGCGCCAGAACGCCGAACACCCGGTCGCCATCGCCAGCCGCAGCGGCCTGCCGCGCGACGTCGGCGCGATGCTGCAGGCGGCGCTGCTGGCCTGGGCCAACGACGAACTGCCGGACCTGCCCGAGAGCTGGGCCGCGCTCGGCGCGCGCGTGCACGCCGCCGGCGAGCGGCTTGAGGCGCTGGGCGGCGGCGGCGAGGTGCTGGTGCTCAGCTCCGGCGGCGTCATCTCGCGGCTGGCGCAGATCGCGCTGGACGTGCCCAACCATCGCGCGGTCGAGCTGAACCTGGCGCTGCGCAACAGCGCGCTCAGCGAATTCCACCCGCACGCCGGTCGCCTGCGCCTGGGCAGCTGGAACGCGCTGCCGCACCTGCACGGTGCGCGCGACCTCTGGACCTATTACTGAGCATGCGCGCCCTCCTCGCCCGTTCAAGAAGCGAACCCACCGCATGACCGACACCCCGCCCAAGCCCGCTACCGACGCGATGGCGCTGCCGGAAGCGGCGCTGGCCGACTACCTGCAGGCACAGGTGCCCGGCTTCCGCGGCCCGCTCACCGCCACCAAGTTCAAGGGCGGCCAGTCGAACCCGACCTACCGCATCGACGCCGCCAGTGGCACCTACGTGCTGCGCCGCAAGCCGCCCGGCGTGCTGCTGCCCTCGGCGCACGCGGTGGACCGCGAGTTCCGCGTGCTGCAGGCGCTGCACGGCGGCCCGGCGCCGGTGGCGCGGCCGCTGCACCTGAGCACCGACGAAACCGTGGTCGGCTCGATGTTCTACCTGATGGACTTCGTCGACGGCCGCATCTTCTGGGATCCGTCGCTGCCGGACGCCACGCCCGCCGAACGCAGCGCGATCTACGGCGGCATCGTCGACGCGATGGCCGCGCTGCACACGATCGACCCGGTGGCGGTCGGCCTGGCCGACTTCGGCAAGCCCGGCAACTACTTCGAGCGCCAGCTGCGCCGCTGGACCGAGCAGTACCGCGCCAGCGAAACCCAGCCGATCCCGGCCATGGACGCGCTGATCGGCGCCCTGCCCGCCCGCTGCCCCGCCGACGACGGCAGCGTGGCGCTGGTGCACGGCGACTTCCGCATCGACAACCTGATGTTCGACCCGGCGCAGCCGAAGGTGATCGCGATCGTCGACTGGGAACTCTCGACCCTGGGCCATCCGCTGGCCGACCTCGGCTACTTCTGCATGGCGCTGCGGCTGCCGCGCAATCCCGCCCTGCCCGGCCTGGCCGGGCTGGACCGCCCGGCCCTGGGCATCCCCGACGAGGCGGCGCTGCTGGCGCGCTATTCCGCGCTCACCGGCCGCCCCATCCCCGCCGACTGGCCCTTCGTCCTCGCCTTCAGCTTCTTCCGCCTCGCCGCCATCGCCCAGGGCGTGGCCAAGCGCGCCCAACAGGGCAATGCCTCCAGCGACCAGGCCGTCCAGGCCGGCCGCATGACCGCGATGCTGGCGCAGCTGGGTGTCGCGTCATTGGGGTAGCCGGCGACAACCAAGAGCCTTGGACATTGAACGCTGATCAAGGCGGAAAAAGCAGGATCAGAGCGGATCAACCAACTCTTTTTTGTCTTCAATCCGCTTTTATCGGTGTTTTCCGCTCTGATCCGCGTTCGGACACTTAGCCCCCCACTGCCGAATGACTGCTGCAATCGCACGGACGCCATCGGTCAACGCGGCGGGGCCGGGCTGAAGGATCAGCGGGGATTTGATTTCGTGGAGGTCGCCGGTGCGGACGGCGGGTACGTTCTGCCAGCCCGGGCGGGCGGCGACTTTCGTGGGCTGGAATTTCTTGCCGCACCAGGAGCCCAGGACGATGTCGGGCGCGCGGGCGATGATCTCGTCGTCGTTGGCGAGGATGCGGTGCTTGGCCAGCGACTGCGCCGCGAGTTCCGGGAAGATGTCGTCGCCGCCGGCAATGCGCACCAGTTCGGCCACCCACTGGATGCCGCTGATGCGCGGCTCGTCCCATTCCTCGAAATAGACCTTGGGCCGCCGCGGCAACGTCGCGGCTTCCGCGGCGATGCCCGCCAGGCCGCGCTGCAGTTCATCCGCATACGCGTTGGCCTTGTCGGCAACGCCGACCAGCGCACCCAGCCGCCGCACGTAGTCGACGATGCCTTCGACGCTGCGGTGGTTGCTGATCCAGACCTCGACCCCGCGGCGCACCAGCTCGGCGGCGATGTCGGCCTGGATGTCGGAGAAGCCGACCACGAAGTCCGGCCGCAGCTTCAATATCTCGTCGATTTTCGCCGACGTGAACGCGCTGACCTTGGGTTTCTCCTTCCGCGCCCGCGCCGGCCGCACCGTGAAGCCGGAAATCCCGACGATGCGGTCCTGCTCGCCCAGGGCGTACAGGACTTCGGTGGGTTCCTCGGTGAGGCAGACGATGCGGCGCGGGCCGTGGCTCACGGGAACAGCATCCGCTTGCGCCACTGGCCGTCCACGCGCTCGTAGTGGTGGCGCTCGTGTAGGCGGTACTTGGCGCCATACCAGAACTCGATGCGCTCGGGCACCACGCGGAAGCCGGACCAATGCGGCGGGCGCGGCACGTCCGCGCCCTCGAACTTCTTCTCGAAGGCCTCGATGCGCGCCTCGAACAGCTCGCGCGAGCCCAGCGTCTGCGACTGCAGCGAGGCCCAGGCGCCGATCTGGCTCGGCCGCGGCCGCGAGGCGAAGTAGGCGTCGGCCTCGGCCAGGTCCACCGGCTCCACCGTGCCTTCGATCTTCACCTGCACCTGCTCGCGCAGCTGCTTCCACAGGAACAGCAGCGCCGCCTGCGGGTTGGCCGCCAGCTGCTGGCCCTTGCGGCTGTCGTAGTTGGTGTAGAACACGAAGCCGCGGGCGTCGAAGGCCTTGAGCAGCACCGTGCGCGCCGACGGCCGGCCCTGCGCGTCGCAGGTGGCCACGGTCATGGCGGTCGGTTCGGGGTCGCCCGCGGCGGTGGCCTCCGCCAGCAGGGCGGCAAACGTGTCCAGGGCTTCGGCGTAAAGATCGGTCATGCGGGGTTCCTCGTTTGCGCCATTGTCGCTCCGAAGGCGCCCCGCATGCACCCGTCTGGTCAGCTGACGATGAAGCTAACCCGCATGTTCACGCGCCACTCGCTGACGCCGCCCTCGGGGTTGCAGACGACCTTGATGTCGTTGACCCAGGCGCCCTGGATGTTCTTCACGCTCTTGCCGACCTTCTTCAGGCCGCCCTGCACGGCATCCTCGATGCCTTTCTTGGACGAGGAGGACACTTCGATCACCTTGGTGACGGTAGCCATGACTTTCTCCTTTCCTACCCGGTAGCGGGTCGGACGACTATACGCCCGGCCCGGAAAGCAGGCTGGCGTAGCCGGCGCGGTAGTCCGGGAAGGCCGGCGCCCAGCCGGTGGCGCGCAGCCGGGCATTGGCGACCCGCCGGCCCGTGGCCAGTCCCGGGGCGACCGGGGGCAGCGGCGGCAGGCCCTCGCGGGCGCGCAGCCAGGCCAGCACGTCCTGCTCCAGCGCGGGCAGGTCGTCGTTGCCGAGCAGCAGCGGCGGCGGCGCGGCCAGGTCAAGCAGGTGCGAGATCGCCGAGGCCACGTCCTCGGCGTGGATGCGGTTGGTCCAGCGCCGCGCGCCGGGCTGGTCGCCGCGGGCCTTGCGCAGCAGCGCGCCGCGGCCGGGGCCGTAAATGCCGGAGCAGCGCAACGCGGTCGCCAACGGCCGGGCGGCCAGGCCCTGCTCGGCGGCCAGCAAGGCCAGGCCGTTGAAGGCCGGTGGTCGTGCGGGCGTGGCTTCGTCCACCCATTCACCGGCGTCCTGGGCGTAGACGGCGGTGGACGAAACGAACACGACGCGGGCCGGATCGCAGGCGTCGATGGCGCGGCGCAGGCCATCGACGTAGAGCGCGCGGTAGGCGGCTTCTTCGCGGACATCCGGCGCGGCGCAGAACACCAGCGCCGCCGCGCGCCGCGGCAGCGCCGCCAGGCCCTCGCCCCGGGACAGGTCGGCGCGCAGCCAGCGCAGCCCGGCGATCGGCTCGCCCTCCCGGCGGCGAAGGCCGATGACCTCCTCGCCGCGCGCCAAACGCAGCCGCGCGAAGCGCAGGCCGACATCGCCCGCGCCGGCGACCACCACGGGCCCCGCGCTCACGCGGTTCCCCCGCTCGCGGCGCGAATCGCGCGCGTGTTGCCAGACGATGCCTTCATGCCGGGATGCTAGCATCGCGTCCCATGAATCCCGCCCCCAACCTCGTCCTTATCGGCCCGATGGGCGCCGGCAAGACCTCGA
This sequence comes from Arenimonas sp., assembly GCF_022842045.1. Lineage (GTDB taxonomy): Bacteria > Pseudomonadota > Gammaproteobacteria > Xanthomonadales > Xanthomonadaceae > Arenimonas. Next base: position 15,575 of record NZ_JALHQI010000033.1, read on the forward strand.
TCGGCAAGCGCCTGGCGGCGCGGCTCGGGCTGGCCTTCGTCGATTGCGACCATCGCCTCGAGGAAGTCACCGGCGCCGCGGTGCCGCTGATCTTCGAATGCGAGGGCGAGGCCGGTTTCCGCGCCCGCGAATCGGCGCTGATCGCCGACCTGATGCGCGGCCGCGGCCAGCTGATCGCCACCGGCGGCGGCGCGGTGCTGGCCGAAGCCAACCGCAAGCGCCTGTCCGAGCGAGGCTACGTGGTGCACCTGCAGGTCAGCGTGGCGCAGCAAATCGAGCGCCTGGGCCGCGACCGCAGCCGCCCGCTGCTGGCGGTGGGCGACAAGCGCGCGAAGCTCGAATCGCTGGCGCTCGAGCGCGGTCCGATCTACCGCGACCTGGCCGACCTGGCCTTCGACGCCGACGGCCTGAGCGTCGCCATCGCCGCCGAACGCCTCGGCGCCCTGCTCGAACAGCGCTGGCAGCGCACGGAAGCCGCCTGATGGCCCTGCACGAACTCCAGGTCGAACTCGGCGCGCGCCGCTACCCGATCCGCATCGGCCGCGGCCTGCTCGACCAGCCCGAGGCCCTGGCCGCGCTGGTCACCGGCCGCCACGCGCTGGTGGTCACCGACGGCAACGTCGCCCCGCACTATCTGGCGCGCGTGCAGTCCGCCCTGGCGGGCAAGGCCGTGCAGGCGCTGGTGCTGCCGCCGGGCGAACAGGAAAAGACCCTGGCCCGCTTCACCGAAGTGATGGCCACGCTGGCGGCGATGGGCGCCAGCCGCGATGCCACGGTGGTGGCGCTGGGCGGCGGCGTGGTCGGCGACCTCGCCGGCTTCGCGGCGGCCTGCTGGATGCGCGGCGTGCGCTTCGTGCAGCTGCCCACCACCCTGCTGGCCATGGTGGATTCGTCAGTGGGCGGCAAGACCGCGGTCGACCTGCCGCAGGGCAAGAACCTGGTCGGCGCCTTCCACCAGCCGGCGGCCGTGCTGGCCGACACCGCCACCCTCGACACCCTGCCCGAGCGCGAGTTCAGCGCCGGCCTGGCCGAGGTGGTGAAGTACGGCGCCATCGCCGACGCCGGGTTCTTCGCCTGGCTCGAGGACAACGCCGAGGCGCTGATGGCGCGCAACCCGGACGCCCTCGCGCACGCGATCGCCACCAGCTGCCGGCACAAGGCCGGCATCGTCGCCCGCGACGAGACCGAGCAGGGCGAGCGCATGCTGCTCAACTTCGGCCACACCTTCGGCCACGCCATCGAAACCGGCCAGGGCTACGGCGGCCTGCTGCACGGCGAGGCGATCGCGGTGGGCATGGTGCTGGCGGCACGGCTCTCGGCCGACCGCGGCCGCGCGCCCTGGTCCGACACCGCGCGCCTGGCCGCGCTGCTGGAGCGTTTCGACCTGCCGGTGGCGCTGCCCGCCGGCCTGTCGGGCGAGGCGCTGCTGGGCCACATGAAGCTCGACAAGAAGGCCGTCTCCGGCCGCATCCGCCTGATCCTGTGGGCCGGCCTGGGCCAGGCCGAGGTCGTCCCCGACGTCCCCGAGTCCGAGATCCTGCCCGTCCTCGAAGCCTGACCCGCGCCCTGTAGGAGGGACTTCAGTCCCGAACCCTTTCGGCGGAAAGCCTCGGGACTGAAGTCCCTCCTACAAGGTAGAATCCGCGGCCTATGCGCCTATTGATGCAGCAAAAGCCCTCTGCCGGCGAAGCGCCGAAGTACGTCCAGCTGATGCTCCAGCAGGACCTGCTCGGCGGCTGGACGCTGCTGCGCGAAACCGGCCAGATCGGCGGCAAGGCCTCGCTCAAGCGCGAACAGTACCTCGAGCGCGGCGCCGCCCTGGCCGCCTTCGAGAAAGCCCGCGATGCCCAGGTCCGAAAAGGCTTCCTGGTGATGTTCGCCCAAGGCGCCGACGCGCCCCGTTGACTGGACCTGCCGTGACCCTGAAGAACGACCGCTTCCTGCGCGCCCTGCGGCGCGAGCCCGTGGACTGCACCCCGGTGTGGCTGATGCGCCAGGCCGGCCGCTACCTGCCGGAGTACCGCGCCACCCGCGCCCAGGCCGGCAGCTTCATGGGCCTGGCCACCAACCCGGAGCTGGCCTGCGAAGTGACGCTGCAGCCGCTGCGCCGCTACGAACTCGACGCCGCCATCCTGTTCTCCGACATCCTCACCGTGCCCGACGCGATGGGCCTGGGCCTTTACTTCGCCGACGGCGAGGGCCCGAAGTTCGAGCGCCCGGTGCGTACGCCGGCCGACATCGCGAAGCTCGCGGTGCCCGACATGGGCAGCTCGCTGCGCTACGTGATGGACGCGGTGAGCCTGATCCGCCGCGAGCTGGACGGCAGCGTGCCGCTGATCGGTTTCTCCGGCAGCCCGTGGACGCTGGCCTGCTACATGGTGGAAGGCGGCGGCAGCAAGGACTTCGCCCGCATCAAGTCGATGGCGCTGAACGAACCGGCCGCGCTGCACCGCCTGCTCGAGGTCACCACCGACGCGGTCATCGCCTACCTGGCCGCGCAGCGCGCGGCGGGCGCGCAGGCGCTGCAGGTGTTCGACACCTGGGGCGGCGTGCTGGCGCCGCACGTTTACCGCGAGTTTTCGCTGCGCTACCTGCAGCGCATCGCCGCCGAACTGCCGCGCGGCGACGGCGCCGGGCGCACGCCGCTGATCCTGTTCGGCAAGGGCAATGCGCCCTACCTGGAAGACCTCGCCGCCACCGGCAGCGAGGGCGTCGGCGTGGACTGGACCGTTTCGCTGGGCGAGGCTCGCCGCCGCACCGGCGGCCGCGTCGCGCTGCAGGGCAACCTGGACCCGGCGACGCTGTACGCGTCGCCCGAGGGCATCCGCGCCGAAGTGAAGCGTGCGCTGGACGACTACGCCGCGGCCAACGGCGGCTCGCGCAATGGCCACGTCTTCAACCTCGGCCACGGAATGTCCCCCGACATGGACCCGGACCGCGTCGCCGTTCTGGTCGAAGCGGTGCACGAATTCAGCCGGGCGCAGGGTCCGTAGCAGGCCTCGCGCAGCGCAAGGCAATCGAATCCCGGGCCCAAGCCCCTAGCAGTCCATGTACTCGCACCAATCGTCGTAGTCCTCGTACTCCTCACCGTACTGGGCTTTCGACACCGGCTTGCCGACGAGAATGTCACGGGCCGCCTGCACGGCGTCATCGGCCGTGGTTGGCGCCCGCGCATTGAGCGTAGCCAGCATCTTTTCGGCCGGCACCCCGGCAGCGCGCCCCGCCGCGGCCCAGTATTCCCAGTTCATCGACACGCGCCCTGGGTAGAGCGCCAGGAACTGCTCGAAGTCGCGGTACGAATCCTGCGCACGATCCAGCTTCGCGCGCACGGTGCCCCGGTTGTTCCACGCCCACACATACTTCGGATCCAGCGAAAGCAGGCGCGAGTAGTCGGCCTCGGCGGCTTCCCAGTTACCAAGCGCAGTATGGGACTGCGCGCGCCAGAACAGGCTGTGGGTGCGCGTGGGCTCGATGGCCAGGGCCTGGGTCTCGTCCTCGATGGCCCCGGCGTAGTCGCCGAGGTTGCGCCGTGCCAGGCCGCGCTGGGTCCAGCCGCCAATCTCCTCGGGGACCTCCGTAAGGTAAATGGTGGAAATTTCGGCAAGCCCCGTCCAGTTCTGACCCTCCCTCAAGATGCGCGACATGCCTTGGAAGAATTTTCGAAAGGAATCGGCGGAACCCTCGGCGTCCGAGATTTCGGCAGCCTTTGTCAGTGCGGCCCTCGCTTCCTCCTCGCTTGCCGGCCCCAGTACGATTACGCGCGTCAGGTCCAGCGCCGCCTCCAGGGACTGCGGCTCCAGCGCGGCAACGCGGGCGTAATCGTCGCGAGCGGCTTCATAGCGCGTTGCCGCCTCGTGCAGGCGCCCGCGCGCCCGCAACGCGCCCACGTTGCGCGGCTCGCTGGCGATCACCCGCCCATAGGCCTCGATTGCCAGGTCGGGCTGGCGCCGCCGCTCGTGGTAGGCCGCCAGCGGTATCAACACCGAAGCCTCCGGCAGGATGCGCGCTGCATCGTTGAACGCCGACAAGGCTTCCTGGTGACGACCCAGCCTTTCAAGGGTCAGCGGCACGTTGACCAGGGGACCGGCGTGCCGGGGCGCGATGCGGCGGGCCTCGAGGTGCTGGTCCAGCGCCTCGGCGTGCCGGTCTTGCGAGGCCAGCGCCAGGCCCAGGTTCTGCCACAAGGGCGCCGAGCGCGGTTCGCGCGCGATGCCTGCGCGCCAGTCGCGCTCGGCTTCTGCGTAGCGTTTGGCGTTGTAGTGGATGAAGCCCCGCGTCAGGTAGGGCGCGTACCAGTCGGGTTCAAGCCGCATCGCCTCATTGCAGGCCGCCAGGGCAGCGGCCTCTTGGGCTGCGCCCTGGGTCGAACCGATGACGCAGCGCTGCTGGTAGGCCGCGCCCAACTCCCGGCCCGAGGCGATTGCGCGATCAATGGCCCGGTTGGCCTCGTCGACCTTGCCGGCGCGGTAGAGCATGTTGGCCACGCTGGCGGCGCCCAGCGGGTGGCCGTCCGCCTCGCACTTTCGGGCCGCCGCCAGTCCGAGCTCGACCAGCGCATTGTCGGTGAAGGTATCGCCATCGGGATCAATCGCCTGCCAGGCGGTGGCGCACAGTTTCACCACCGACTCCTCGAGCGCCGCCTCTGCGGGCGGTACCCAACATCCCAGGCCCAGAACCAGTGCGGCGCCCACGTTGCCAGCAAGATTTCGCATCTGCATGTCTCCCCCTGAGACTGTGTTTGCGGCCGGAGAGTTATCACAAAAACGGGGCCGCTAACGTGAAGCCGGCCGGGGGCCCTCCTGCCGGAGCCCAAGTATGGCCGCCGCCAGCAGCTCGCCCGTCACCGGTTTGCGCAGGAAGCCGTCCATGCCCGCGGCGCGTGCCTCGGGCTCGGCCTGCGGGTCGGCGCGGGCGGTGAGCGCGAGCAGCGGCAGCGTTTCGCCGCGGGCGCGCAGCAGCCGCGCCAGCTGCAGGCCGTCGATGCCCGGCAGGTCGAGGTCGAGCACCGCCAGGTCGTAGTCGGCGGTGGCCAGCTCGGCCAGTGCCGCGAGGCCGTGCGGCACGTGGCGCACGTGGTGCCCCTGCTGCTGCAGCAGCGCCGCCACTACTTCGGCAACGACCGCATCGTCCTCGACCAGCAGCAGGCGCCGCGCCGACGTGCTTCGCGTGACCGGGCGCACATCGGGTTCGGGTACGGAAACCGCCGGCAGCGGCAGGCTGACCTGGAAGCGCGCGCCCTGCCCCGGTGAACTCTGCACCGAGATGCCGCCACCCATCGCCACGGCCAGCTCGCGGCAGATCGCCAGGCCCAGCCCGGTGCCGCCGCTGCCGCTGCTTCCGCCGCCCTGCCCGGCCGCGCCCTGCTCGAAGCGCCGGAACAGCCGCGCCTGCTGCTCGGCGTCCAGCCCCGGCCCGCTGTCGTGCACCGACAGCACCAGACCTTGGGACTCGCCCGGCGCCACCTGCAGGCTCACTTCGCCCGCATCGCAGAACTTGATGGCGTTGTGGCCGAGGTTGAACAGGATCTGCCGCAGGCGCGTGGCGTCGCCCGACAGCGCGTCCGGCAGCCCGGGCGCGCAGGCCAGCCGGAAGCGCAGGCCCTTGGCCTCGGCCAGCGGGCGCAGCAGGTCGGCCACTTCATCGAGCAGCGGCCGCAGCCGGAACGGCGCCACCACCAGCTCCAGCCGCCCGGCCTCGATGCGCGCGAGGTCGAGCGCATCGTTCACCAGCCGCAGCAGGTGCTGGCCGGCGCGCTGGATGGCCTCGACCTGCCCGCGCTGGCGCGCATCGAGCGCACTGCCCTGCAGCAGCTCGGCCATGCCCAGCACGCCGGTCATCGGCGTGCGGATTTCGTGGCCCAGCGTGGCCAGGAAGCGGCTCTTGGCCTCGGAGTGCTGCTCGGCCAGCTGCTGCCGCGCCCGCGTCATGCGCCAGGCCTCACGCCGGCGATGGCGGGCGCGCAGCTCGCGGCTCAGCAAAGCGGCCAGCACCAGCCCCAGCAGGCCGAACAGCGCGAGCGCATATTGTCCCTGCCACCACGGCGGCTCGACCCACACGGCGATGCGCGGCAGTTCGCGCCACTCGCCGCCGACCGCCGACCAGGCAATGCGCAGCTGGTAGCTGCCCGGCTCCAGCCGGTGGAACAGGCGCTCGCCCAGCGGCTCGGGCTCCATCCAGCCCGGATCGTGCCCCTGCAGTTGGAAGCGGATGCGCGGCGAGGGCGCGCCCACCGTCGGCGCCACGCGCACGCGCAGCGCCTCATCGCCCGGCTGAAGCCGCAGCAGCCGCGCGTCCACGGGCACGGCCAACACCTGGCCACCGCGAATGCGCTGGAGGGCCGACACTTCGGGCGCGGCGGCCGCCACGGGCGCGCCGGCCAGCGCCAGGCACAGCCAAAGCAGCCATCGGCGACACGCGCCGTGCGCAACATTGGGTTTCGGCCCCATGCACCCTCCATTCACCCGGTCGGCCTAGACTACGGCCAGGCCCGCTCCCGGGCTGTAGGAGAACGCCGATGCGTGTGCTGGCCGGAGGGCTGCCCGTCTTGCTGCTGCTCGCCTTCGCCGACCCGGCCCGGGCGGCGGCGCGCGAATACCAGCTCGACCCGGTGCACACCCGCATCGCCTTCCAGGTCGACCACGCCGGGTTCTCGCGCGCCATCGGCACCTTCTCGGGCGCCACCGGCACGCTGCGGTTCGACCCGCGCGACTGGACCACCGCGACGCTCGAAGTCGAAATCCCGCTGGCCAGCCTCGACCTCGGCGACCCGACCTGGCGCGAACGCGTGCTCGACCGCACCTTCCTCGACGCCGGGGCGCAGCCGACGGCGCGCTTCACCTCCACCCGCGTCGAGCCGACCGGCGACGACACGGCCCACGTCTTCGGCGACCTGAGCCTGCGCGGCACCACCCGCGAGGTGATGCTGGACGTGCGGCTCAACGCCCTCAAGCGCCACCCGCTCACCTTCAAGCGCACCGCCGGCTTCTCGGCCACCGGGCGGCTGGTGCGCCAGGACTTCGGCATGACCGCCTGGGAACGCCTGGTCGGCGCCGAAGTCACGCTGCAGATCGAAGCCGAAGCCATCCGCGGCCGCGCCGGCGGCGACGACGAATCGGAACCCACCCCCGACCGGGAGAACGACGATGCCGATCAAGAATGACGCCGACCGCTGGGGCTTCGTCAGCCTCGGCATCCACTGGCTCACGGTGGCGATGGTGCTGGGCCTGGTGCTCGTGGGCTTCATCATGCAGGAGCTGCCGAACTCGTCGACCAAATCCGAGCTGTACTCGCTGCACAAGACCTTCGGCCTCACGGTGCTGGGCCTGACCGTGCTGCGGCTGCTGTGGCGGCTGTTCGCTGGCGCGCCCGCGCCGGTGGCGGGCACACCGCGCTGGCAGTCGGCGATCGCCAGCGCCACCCACGGCGTGCTGTACCTGATCCTGCTCGCGATGCCGCTCAGCGGCTGGCTGTTCCACTCGGCGTCCGGCTTCCCGCCGCGCAACCTGAGCTGGTTCGGCCTGTTCAAGCTGCCCAGCCTGAGCGACCGCGACCCGGCCCTGCGCGATTTCGCGCTGGCCGCGCACGAGTGGCTGTTCATCGCGCTGGCGGTGATCGTCACGGTGCATGCGCTGGCCGCGCTCAAGCACCACTACGTCGACCGCGACCGCACGCTGGCGCGCATGCTGCCGCTGGCCAAACCCGCGCCCAAACCCGAAGACACCCCCGGAGCCTGACCATGCGACTGCCTTTCCTGCTCACCCTGCTGCTGGCCGCCGCCAGCGCCAGCGCGGCCGACTACACCGCCCAGCCCGGCTCGACCCTTGGCTTCGCGGGCAACTACCAGGGCGAGTCCTTCTCGGGCCGCTTCTCGAAGTTCACGCCGGCGATCCGCTTCGATCCCGCCGACCTGGCCACGGCGCGCTTCGACGTGCGCATTAACGTCGCCAGCGCCAGCACCGGCAATCCCGACTACGACGGCGAGATGCTGGGCGCGGCCTTCCTGAACAGCGTCGCACAGCCGGAAGCGCGCTACGTCGCCACTAGGTTCCGCGCGCTGGGCGGCAACCGCTTCGTGGCCGAGGGCCAGCTGACGCTGCGCGGCATCACGCAGCCCGCGCCGCTCACCTTCACCTGGACCGCGGGCGAGAAGCCGGTGCTGGCGGGCGAGGCAGTGCTCAGGCGCCTGCAGTTCGACGTGGGCACCGGCGACTGGAGCGATCCCGAAGTGATCGCCGACGAAGTGAAGGTGGTGACGCGGCTGGTGCTGGCGCCTTCGAAGTAAGGCTTGGCGTAAAGCGTCGGGCCTGAAGGCCCTCCTGCAGGGCCGCGTGTAGGAGGGACTTCAGTCCCGAAGCTTTTCAGCCCGCCAGGAACCGCCGCACGGCCTCGCCCGAAAACGGCCAATCCAGCTCCGCCCCGTCCGGCTCGCGCCGCAGCACGGGAATGCGCGCGCCATAGCGCGCCTCCAGCGCCGCATCGCCATCGATCCACAGCGATTCGAAATCCGCCACGCCGGCGGCGGCCAGCTGTTCCCAGGCCAGGTCGCACAGGTGGCAGTCGTCGCGCTGGATCAGGGTCGGTGGCATGGCGTGGCCGGCAGTTCGCCGGCGTACAGTCGCTTCGGCGGGATGGCGCATAGAATAACGGCCTTCCCCAGGAACCCGCGCATCCCATGGCCGTCAGCGTCTTCGACCTCTTCAAGATCGGCATCGGCCCCTCGTCCTCGCACACGGTCGGGCCGATGCGCGCGGCCGCGCGCTTCACCAGCCACTGGCTGGAGGACGGCGGCCTGCTGGCGCGCACCGCGCGGGTGCGGGTCGAGGTCTACGGCTCGCTGGCCCTGACCGGCCGCGGCCACGGTACCGACAAGGCCGTGCTGATGGGCCTGGAGGGCCATTGGCCCAACCAGATCGACCCCGACCTGATCCCGGCCGCGCTCGAGCGCATCCGCAAGCAGAAGAAGCTGCGGCTGCTGGGCCGCCACGAGATCGGCTTCGACGAGAAGAACGACCTGGTGATGAACAAGCGCCAGAAGCTGCCCTTCCACACCAACGGCATGCGCTTCACCGCCTTCGACGCCGATGGCGCGCAGCTGGCGACGCGCGACTACTACTCGGTCGGCGGCGGCTTCGTGGTGAACCAGGACGAGGCGGCGGAAGACCGCATCGTCGCCGACACCACCGAACTGCCGTATCCCTTCCACTCCGGCGACGAGCTGCTGCAGCGCTGCGCCGAGTCCGGCCTGGGCATGGCCGGCATCATGCTCGCCAACGAGAAGGCCTGGCGCAGCGAAGAGGAGGTCTACGCCGGCCTGCGCGAGATCTGGCGCGCCATGCAGGACTGCACCGCCCGCGGCATCCGCGAGAAGGGCACGCTGCCCGGCGGCCTTCACGTCGCGCGCCGGGCGCCCTCGCTGCACGCGGAGCTCTCGTCCAAGCCCGAGGCCGGCATGCGCGACCCGCTGACCGTACTCGACTGGGTCAACCTCTACGCCCTCGCCGTCAACGAGGAGAACGCCGCCGGCGGCCGCGTCGTCACCGCGCCCACCAATGGCGCGGCCGGCATCATCCCGGCGGTGCTGCACTACTACGACCGCTTCTGCCCCGGCGCGAGCGAGCAGGGCGTGTTCACCTTCCTGCTCACCGCCGCCGCGGTCGGCATCCTCTACAAGGAGAACGCGTCCATTTCCGGCGCCGAGGTCGGCTGCCAGGGCGAGGTGGGCGTGGCCTGCTCGATGGCCGCCGCCGGCCTCACCGCGGCGCTGGGCGGCACCCCGGGCCAGGTCGAGAACGCGGCCGAGATCGGCATGGAGCACAACCTCGGCCTGACCTGCGATCCGATCGGTGGCCTGGTGCAGATCCCGTGCATCGAGCGCAACGCGATGGGGGCGGTCAAGGCGATCAACGCGTCGCGCATGGCGCTGCGCGGCGACGGCAAGCACAAGGTCTCGCTCGACAAGGTCATCAAGACGATGCGCGACACGGGCCGCGACATGCAGGACAAGTACAAGGAAACCTCGCGCGGCGGCCTCGCCGTCAACGTCATCGAATGCTGACGCCCCGCCTCTGACGTGCGCCGGGCGCACGCCGGAGGGTGGGGAAGTGTGATGGGGGCGCTTGCCGGGACGGGGGCGCAGGCGCGATAGTCGGGGCAAGCCTGCCAAGGGACGTCCACGTGACGAACATGCGCCGCGCCCTGCCCCGGTTCGTCTTGCTTGCCGGGCTGCTGGCGACCGGACCCTTGGCGGCGCTGGACCCGGACAAGGCCTACCATCACTACGTCCGCAATACCTGGAGCATCGAGGAAGGGCTGCCGCAGATCAGCGCCCTGGCCATCGCCCAGGACCGCCAGGGCTACCTCTGGGTCGGCACCCAGGCCGGGCTCGCCCGCTTCGACGGCGCGCGTTTCACCGTGTACACCCCCGAGAATTCCCCCGGGCTGCCCGGCGTCTGGATCCAGGACCTGCTGGTGGATCCCGAGAACCGGCTCTGGGTGTCTACCTACCGCGGTCTCGCCGTGCGCGACCCCCAGGGGTTCCGCGAGATCCGGCTGCCGGGGGCCGCCGCCGGTGCCAACACCGTCACCGACACCCGCGACCTGGTGCGGACCGCCGACGGCGTGCTGCTGGTCGCCGCGCCGCAGGGGGTATTCCGGGTGCGCGACGACGCACTGGAGTTGGCGCATCCGATGTCCCGCCCCGCCACCGCCCTGCTGGCGACGGCCGAGGCCTTGTTGGTGGGCCAGCGCGGGCAGGTGCTGCGGCTGGCCGACGGCGTGACCGAGTTCATGCCGCTGCCCGAAGGCGACGAGGACACCGTGGTCACCGAGCTGATCGAGGCCCAGGGTCGGCTGTGGGCCGGCACCAGCGGCGGACTGTTCCATCGCGAGGGCGGCGAGTGGAAGCGGCACGAAGGCGGCGAGCCGCTGTCGCGGGCACCCATCGAGACCCTGTTCGAGGACAGCGACGGTAACCTGTGGGTCGGCATGGTCGAGAACCTGGCGCGCCTGCGCAACGGCCGCTTGCGCGAGATCGTGACCGACGAGCCGTCGGCGTCGGCGGTGCGTTCGGTGTTCGAGGATCGCGAAGGCAACGTCTGGTTCGGCGGCCAGTGGGAGGGCCTGACCCGGGTCTGGAACGGCTGGACGCGGCGCTACGGCAAGCGCGAGGGCCTGGTCGACCCGGTGCTGTGGTCAGTGGCGCGCGGCACCGACGGCAGGCTCTGGGCCGGCAGCAACTCCGGGCTCAGCGTGATGGAGGGCGGCGGCTTCCGGCAGACGGTCAAGGGCAGCGACCTGCCGCACCCCAATGCGTACACCCTGCTGCCCGAGGACGACACGGTCTGGATCGGCACCCGGCGCGGCCTGGCCGTGCTGCGGGGCGACCGGCTGGAGCGGCCCGCCGAGTTCAACGCCTTCCGCGGCGCGCAGGTCAACGGCATCCTGCGCGACTACCGCGGCGCGCTGTGGTTCGCCACCACGCAGGGCCTGTATCGCCACGCCCGCGGGGAGCTGCGCGGTTTCGGCCCGGAGGACGGCCTGCGCGAGACGCGCACCCGCCTGATGCTCGAGACCAGTGAGGGCCGGCTGCTGCTGGGCACCCAGTCGGGCCTGTACGAAGTGATCGGCGACCGGGTCGAGGCGGTTGGCGCGGACAGCGGCCTGCCCAACACCGTCGACGTCACGGCCATCCACGAGCTGCCCGGCGGCGAGCTGGTGATCGGCACCCTGACCGAAGAGGTCTTCCTGCTGCGCAACGGCCGCTGGACCCGGTTCGGCGCCGAACAGGGCATGCCGGTGAACTCGGCCTTCTTCATCACCCACGACCGCCAGGGCTACGTGTGGGTGGCCGGCATCCGCGGCATCCAGCGCATCCGCCTGCGGGACATGCAGGCGCTGGCCGATGGTGACATCGAGCGCGTGCGGGGCGAGATGCTGCTCAACGAACGCGGCGACCGGCGCGGCGGCCAGAAGGGCGACTGCTGCAACGGCGCCGGCAATGCCAAGGGCTTCCTGTTCGGCGGCGACCTGTACCTGCCCACGCGCAGCGGGCTGGTGGTGATGTCCACCGAAGGCATCGTCAAGAGCGAGGTGGCGCCGCGCAGCCTGATCGAGCGCGTGCGGGTGGGAGACGAGTGGCGCGAGGCCGACCCGACCGCCAACTGGCGGCTCGGGCAGGACGACCGCGACCTGAGCTTCGATTTCACCGTGCTCAGTTTCCAGGACCCCAAGAGCGTCGAGCTGCGCTACCGGCTGGTCGGCTACGACAGCGACTGGCGCGAGCTCGAGGACGTGACCCGCCGCAGCGTGAACTACACCAACCTGCCGCCCGGCTCCTACGTGTTCGAGGCCATCGGCGCCAACAGCGCCGGCATCTGGAGCCCGGCGCCGGCGCAGTTGGGCTTCCACATCCAGCCGCGCTTCCACGAGACCGGGCTGTTCCAGCTGCTGCTGGCGGGCCTGTTCGGCAGCCTGGTGTTCGCGGGCTACCGCCGCCAGCAGGGCAAGCACCTGCGCCAGCGCGAAGCCCTGGAGGCCTTGGTCAGCCAGCGCACGGAAGCGCTGGAGGTGGCGAACTTCCGGCTCGAGGAAGCCAGCCAGACCGACCCGCTGACCGGCCTGCGCAACCGCCGCTACCTCGCCAACCAGATTCCCGCCGACATCGCCTACTACGACCGCGAGGCGGTGCGCCGCGCCACGCCAGGCGAGGTGATGGTGTTCGCGCTGGTGGACGTGGACCACTTCAAGGCCGTCAACGACCGCCATGGCCACGCCGCCGGCGACCGCGTGCTGCAGCAGTTCGCGCAGGTGCTGGGCCACCTGGTGCGCACCGGTGACTACATCGCCCGCTGGGGCGGCGAGGAATTCCTGGTGGTGTTCCGGCCGATGCCGAACCGGCACCTGCCGATCCTGGGCGAGCGCATCCGGCAGGCCATTGCCAACCACCGCTTCGACGTCGGCACCGGCGAGCCCATCGCGCTCACCTGCTCGATCGGTTTCATCGAATGCCCGCTGTTCCGCGATGCCCGCGGCAGCCTGGGCTGGGAGCAGATGGTCGAGCTGGCCGACCGCGCGCTGTACCACGTGAAGGCCCACGGCCGGAACGGCTGGGCGGCCTATCGCCCCCTGCCCCACGCCGACCTGCCCGGCCTGCTGGCGGCCCTGAAGAGCGGCGAGACCGACCTGCTGGCCTCGGGCAAGTTCGAGCTGGTGGGCTCGGAGGGCGTGGTCGCCCCCTAGTCGGCGGCGGCTCCCCGGGCCTATCCTCGGGGCATGCAGCAGACCCAACGACGGATTGGCCTGTTCGTCCTCCTGGTGGCGCTGTACGTCGCTGGGGGTGCCTACGCCACCGAGCTGGTGGGCGGGCCGGCCCAGGTCGCGCTGTTCTGGCCCGCTTCGGGCATCGCATTGGCCGGCGTGATGCGCTTTGGTGCGCGCTGGGCGGTGTTCGTGCCGATCGGCGGGCTGCTGGTGCACCTGCTGTTCGCGCCGGTGCCGCTGGCCTTCCTGCCCTGGTCGCTGGCCAGCAACTTCATCGGCGTGCTGGTCGGCGTATCCCTGCTCAAGCGCGCACCGGGCAACGACCCGCTCACGGTCGACTTCGGCCTGCGCGCGCTGCTCGGCGGCATGGCGATGGCGGTCACCAGCGCCCTGATCGGCACCGTGGGCATGGTGCAATCGGGGATGATCGCGCTGGACGCGCTGCCGTCGGCGATCTCGCTGTGGTTCCTGGGCGACCTGCTCGGCGTGGCCAGCATCGCACCGGCGACCCTGCTGGCGCTGGCGCGCCGCGAGCGGCGCCGGGTTGCCGACGGCACCAGCTACGCCGCCGAGCCCGAACAGCTGCTCTGGAACGTGGCGATGGCGTCCAGCTACCTGCTGATGGCCTGGGGCGCCAGCCTGGGCGGCAACTACGCGCTGGGCCTGGTGGCGCTGCCGCTCGGCATCCTGGTCTGGAGCGCGCTGCGCTTCCCGCCGCTGCACACGGCGATGGCGGTCGCAGTAACGATGCTGCTGGTCGCGGGGATGGCCGGCATGGCGCTGGCCGGCTACCCGGCGCCGGCGCACACGCGCGACAGCGTCAGCCTGCTGTCCTTCCTGATCGCGGTGGCGGCGCTGCCGATGATCCTCTCCTTCGCCATGCACCAGCAGCGCAGCAGCGCCGCCAGCCTGACCCAGCGCGCCAACACCGACCCGCTCACCGGCCTGGCCAGCCGCAGTGCGTTCGAAGAGCAGGTGCGGGCCGCCCTGGCCGAACCCGGCGCGCCGCAGATGGCGCTGGCCTACCTCGACCTGGACCACTTCAAGCTGATCAATGACACCGCCAGCCACGTCGCCGGCGACAGCATGATCCGCGGCATCGCCGGCGTCATCGAGGCCCACCGCCACCGCGACGACCTGGTGGCCCGCACCGGCGGCGATGAGTTCGCGCTGCTGCTGCGCAACTGCACGCCGATGGTGGCCGAGGACCGCGCCCGCGCCCTGCTGCGTGCGATCGAAGGCTACCGCTGCGGCTGGGACGGCCGCATGCTGGCCACCACCGCCAGCGTTGGCCTGGTGGCCTGCCAGCCGGGCCAGGGCGACTACGCGCAGCTGCTGTCGCAGGCCGACGCCGCCTGCTTCACCGCCAAGGAAAAAGGCGGCAACCGCGTCTGCCTGGCCAGCCTGGACGGTGGCGAGCTGCTCGACCGCACCGCGGCGATGAAGTGGGTGGTGCGCATCCGCGAGTCGCTGGAACACCATGCCCTGGAGCTGCACTGCCAGAGCATCGTCCCGCTGCGGGCGGGCCTGCAGTCGGGCCGCCACTTCGAGGTGCTGCTTCGCCTGCGCGACCCGCGCACGGGCGAGCTGATGATGCCCGGGCGCTTCATGCCCGCCGCGGAGCGCTTCCACCTCGGCACCCGCATCGACCGCGAGGTGATCAGCCAGACCCTCGACTGGCTGGACGCCAACCCCGAGGCCGCCGCCACCGCGCGCACCTGCGCGATCAACCTGTCGGGCGATGCGCTGATCGACGATGGCTTCATCGGCTTCGTGGCCGAGCGCCTGCGCCGCGGCGGCTTCCCGGGCGACCGGCTGTGCTTCGAAATCACCGAGACCAGCGCGGTGCGGGACCTGGCCCGGGCCCAGCGCTTCATCACCGAGATGCGCGGGCTGGGCTGCCGGTTCGCACTGGACGACTTCGGCACGGGCTTCTGTTCGTTCAATTACGTGCAGGCGCTGGACGTGGACTACTTCAAGATCGACGGCAGCTTCGTGCGCGACATGGACACCTCGCCGCTGTCGCTGGCCGTGGTGCGCTCGATCAACGAGATCGCGCACGTGCTGGGCAAGCACAGCATCGCCGAGCACACCGAGTCCGACGCGCAGCGGCGCGCCCTGGCCGCGCTTGGCGTGGACTATGCGCAGGGCCACGCGGTGGACAGGCCTCTGCCGATCGCGACCTATTTCGCGGCACCGCCCCGGGGCTTCTGGCAGTGATTGGCCTGCGGTGGATGGTGCTTGCGCTGCTGTGCGCCACCGGCGCCGCCGCGGCCGACGACAGCCCGGCCGAGCTGGTGATCGAGCGCCGCGGCGCCGACGTCGTGGCGTATGCGGTGAACCGGCTCTCGGGGCCGGTCGAGATCGAGCTCAATGCGCTGGAGCTGGTGGACATGGCCAACGACACCGCCCTGCCCTTGCGCCGGGTGCTGCCGGCGCGGGCGCGGGTCGAACTGGTGCGGCTGACGGCGCTGTCGCCGGCGGCGAGGCAGTCGCTGCGGCTGGACGCCACGCCCGGCCCGCCCGGCAAGGTCGCGCGCGACGTCGCCTACTCGCTGCCGGTGGACGAGCGCCGGTTCGAGCTGGGCCAGGGCTTCCACGGCGGCTTCAGCCACGACGACCGCGCCAACCGCTACGCCGTGGACCTGATCGTGGCCGAGGGCACGCCGGTGCTGGCGGCCCGCGCCGGCGTGGTGATGCAGGCCGAGGGCGGCTTCCGCGAGGGCGGCCTGGACCCGGCGCTGGCCAACCGCGCCAACCTCATCCGGGTGCTGCACGATGACGGCAGCATGGCGCTTTACGCGCACCTGCAGCCGGACGGCGTCTACGTTCGCCCCGGCGACACGGTGTCGCTGGGCCAGGTGATCGGCCGCACCGGCAACACCGGCTACTCCAGCGGCCCGCACCTGCACTTCGCGGTGCAGGTGAACGCCGGGCTGGCGCTGGCCTCGATCCCCTTCCGCATGGTCGGGCCGGACGGCTTCCTGCCCCTGCGCTGACGGGTCAGAAGGAGTAGCGGACGATGAGCTGGTAGACCCGGCCCGCGGACTCGGTCTCGATCTCGTACTCGTCGTAATCCCGTGCCACCTGGTCGCCGATGGTATTGAACTTGTCGAACACCTCGTCCTTGGAGGCGTCAAGCAGGTTCGAGCCGGTCAGTCGCAGCGTCCACTGCTCGCCAAAGCGCTTCTCCACGAACACTTCGAGGTCGGCACCGTAGGAGGTGACGATCTCCTCGCCGACGATGCGCCCGAACGCGTCACCCTGCTTGCGGTAGCTGGCGCCGAAGGACGCCGCCAGGGTCGGCAGCTGCTGGATGAAGCCCACGTTGAACACATTGCGCGACTGGTCGTTGAATCGGCGCACGCCGAAGCCGTCCGTGATCTCGGAGTCCAGCCACGAGTAGTTGAAGAACACGCCGGTGTCCTCCAGGCCGATGGCCGTCAGGGGCGTGGACAGATCGAGCTCGATGCCCCAGACCTCGCCATCCCCGGTGTTGCGCGGCTGCAGCACGAAGGTACCGGGACCTTCATCGCCCTCGACGCCGGTGTTGGCGACCTCGATCAGGTCGCTGATGTCGCGATAGAAGGCATTGACGCCGACGACGCCACGGCGTCCGAGCCGGCGCTCCCAGCCAAGGTCAAGGCCCCAGGCCAGCTCCGGCCTGAGGGCCGGGTTGCCGAGCAGGTCATTGTCGCCGAGCTCGGCCAGCCTCAGGGCCGGCGAGATCTGGTCGAACCCCGGGCGGCGCATGGTGCGGGCCACCGAGGCCGTCAGCCGGTTGGAATCGTCGAGGTTCCAGCGCAGGTGGGCGGACGGCAGCAGTACGCCGTAGTCGTTCTCAACACGGGCGTCGGCCGGGTCAACCGTCAAGTCGTTGATCTTGACGTCCGTCTGCTGGTAGCGCAGGCCGGTCTCCCATTCCACGGAGCCCGCTTCGCCGCTGAGCTTCACGAACGGCTCAAGCCGGGTCTCCTCGATGTTGTTCAGGCCGCCATCCACCGGCAGGAAGGGACCGAAGTCACCCGGAATGACGGGCCGCGGTGACGGCGCGTTCGGGATGGTGATGCGATTTCGATCCGCGGTGATCGAGGTGTCGCGGTCCTTGCGCGTGGCCTCGATGCCGAATCGCAGCTCGGTGCCGCCGAGGTCGCGCGTGTGGCGGAGCTCAGCCGAGTACTCACGGTCCTGGATGTCGACATAGGCGCGATCGCCCGTGAATCGATCGTCCTCAGGGAACGGATTGGAATCACGCAGGTATTCGAACTCGTCCTCGAACTCGAACTGCTCGTCGTCGATGCCGGCGTAGCCAAGCCGGATACGGTTCTCGCCGCCGGCGCCCTGCCAGGCGTACTCGGCGCCGAACTGGTAGTTGTCGGTCCGGATATCGAGGTCGTTCGCATTGATCGAGAGGATGCTGGCGTCGGCCTGCACGCCGGCGTCGTATTCGATCGAGTCCTCGACCTGGATCCGGTCGGTTCGCACGTAGAAGGCATTCAGCGCCAGCCGGCCGGGGCCGACCTCGGCCGAGTAGTCGAGGTTGAACGAATAGTCGTCGCCGCTTCGGGTGTCGGTCTGCACCTCGGTGTTGTCGAGGGCACCGCCCGGCGCGTCGAAGCGCTGGCTGAACTTCAGCTTGGGGTTGCGCCGGCCCTGGGTGCTGGCGCCGAGCAGCAGCTGGCCGCCCAGGGCCTCACCGCCCCAGACCGCGCCGAAGGTGGGCTCGATCTCATCGTCCGGGTACTGCGCCGCGCCGATGCGCAGGTAGCCACCCTCGAGCGAATAGCCGTCGCGCAGCACGATGTTGAGCGCGCCGGCGATGGCGTCGCCGCTGCGGTCGGCGGACGAGGAGCGCACGATCTCGATGCGGTCGACGAGCTCGGCCGGAATGCGGTCGACGAAGAAGGAGCGGTCGAAGCCGGCGCCGGGTACACGGCTGCCGTTGATCAGGATCTGGGTATAGCCCGGGTCGAGGCCACGCAGCCGGACGCCGTCGTACTCGAGCACGTCCGACAAGAATGCGACGCTGGGCACGCGCTTGAGCATGTCGCCCACGGTGAGCGGCTCGAACGACTGGAAGTAGGCCAGGTCGTAGACCAGGGTGGCGGGCTCTTCGGTGCGGTCGCGGTAGACGATCTCGCCGGTGACCTCGATGGCGTCGAGCTCACGCACCGCGCCGTCGGGCGTGGGCACCGTGTCCTGCGCAGCGGCAAGGCCGGCGCCGGCCAGCAGGGCGCCGGCGATGGCCAGCGAGAGTCGGGACGCGATCGGATGCTTCGTCATTGCCACAAGTTCCCCTGGAATGGATGCGGGGATTTCTACGCGGCGCACATGGCGTAAATGTGACCGGTGACGGTGTCATGGGAATGACTTTCGACTGCGATACAAGCGTCACCGACTTCCTTCAATCTCCGGATGTAACCATGCGCCCCACCCTGCTTCCGCTCGCCCTGCTGCCACTGTTGATCGCCGCCGCCTGCACGCCGGCCACGCCCGAGCCGGCCGCAGCACCCACTACCGTTCCGGCGCCCGTGCGCGACCGCGAACCGGACGAGAACGTCGAGGTCGATCCGCTGCTGGCCGACGCCGGCATCGCGCATGCCGTGGTCACGGAAGCCTTCCTCACCGAAATGGTGCCGGAGAACAACACCGACTCGCTGGCGTCCTGGACCGCACCGGACGGCGTCACCTGGCTGCTGGCGACCGCGAAGGAAGGCAGCAAAGGCCTGGTGCTTTACGACGGCGACACCGGCGCGACGCTGCGCGACATCGGCACCGTCGGCGCGGGCCCGGGCCAGTTCAGCCGCCCTAACGGCATCGCGGTGGCCGGCGACCTCGCCTTCGTGGTCGAGCGCGACAACGGGCGCGTGCAGGTGCTGTCGCTGCCGGACCTCGAGCCGCGCCTCACCTTCGGCGAGGGCGCGCTGGTGAAACCCTACGGCCTGTGGATCCGCGAGCACGGCCAGGGCGACTTCGAGGTGATGGTGAGCGATGCCTACATGGCGGGCGAGGACGCGCAAGGCGAGGACATCCTGCCGCCGCTGGACCAGCTGGACGAACGCATCCATCGCTACCGCGTCCGTGCCAACGGCGCGGCGCTGGTGGCCGAAGCCACCGGCACCTTCGGCGACACGGGCGCCGACGGCGCCATCCGCATCCCCGAGTCGCTGTGGGGCGACGTCGCCCACGACCGCGTGCTGGTGGCTGAGGAAGACGTGGCCACCGGCACCGGCTATCGCGAGTATTCGCTGGACGGCGTGTTCAAGGGCCGCTCGATCGGCGTCGGCCAGTTCAAGGCCCAGGCCGAGGGCCTGTCGCTCTGGGCCTGCGCCGACGGCAGCGGCTACTGGGTCGCCACCGACCAGTTCAAGGACCGCAGCCTGTTCCACGTCTTCGACCGCGTGACGCTGGAGCCGCGCGGCGCCTTCGCCGGCCAGGCCGTCGCCAACACCGACGGCGTGTGGCTGCACCAGGCGGGCACAAAGCGCTTCCCGGCCGGCGTGTTCTACGCCGTGCACGACGACATGGGCGTGGGCGCCTTCGACTGGCGCGACATCGCCAAGGCCCTGGGCCTGCGCGAGACCTGCGCCACGCCCTGACGCGCTCCCTGTGGGAGGTGTCAGGTGAGAGCTTTCAGGACGTCGTCGAGCAAGGCGGCGGCGGTGACGTCGGCGCCGGCGCCGGGGCCCTGGATCTGCAGCGGGCGGTCGCGGTAGCGGGTGCTCCAGATCGCGACGCGGTTGTCGCAGCCGCGGCCGACCGCCAGCGGGTCGTCCGGCGCCAGCGCCTCCAGGCCGACGCGGGCGCCGGCGGCGTCGAAGC